>DASRXR010000831.1:0-33479 GCA_035687405.1 Polyangiales bacterium | reverse complement strand
TGTGGAAACGAATCGACATGCCGCGCGCCGTGCCGAGGATCACGTCTTGTCCGTCCTGCACGACCTTGGCTGTCAGCAGCGCGTCATCTGGCGCGAGGCCGACTGCGATGATGCCGGTCTGGCGAATATTGGAATACGCGGAGAGCGGGGTCCGCTTCACCGTGCCGCCTCGCGTGCACGTGAGCAGATAGTCGCCGTCCTTGAACTCCTTGATCGGAACGATCGCAGCGACGCGATCACCCGCGTCCATGCCGACGAAGTTCACGATCGCGCGGCCGCGCGAGGTGCGACCTGCCTCCGGGATCTCGTACACCTTCTTCAGGTACGCGACGCCCTTGTCGCTCAGGTACAACACGTGGTCGTGGTTGTTCGGGATGAAGATCTGCTCGACGAAGTCTTCGTCGCGCGTCTCCATCGCACGTTTGCCGCGACCACCGCGCATCTGCGAGCGGTACTCGCTCACCGGCACGCGCTTGATGTAACCGGCGTGGCTGACCGTCACGACGACGTCTTCGTTGCTGACGAGATCTTGAATGCTGATGTCGGCTGCGTCCGCGACGATCTCCGTCCGGCGTTCGTCGCCGTAGCGCTCGCGAATCTCGTCGAGCTCGCGCACGATCACGGTCATGAGCTCCACGTCGCTCGCGAGGATCGTCTTCAAACGCGCGATCGTGTCGCACAGCTCGCCGTACTCACCGGCGAGCTTCTCTTGCTCGAGGCCGGTCAAACGCGACAAGCGCATCTCGAGGATGGCCTTGGCTTGGCGCTCCGAGAGGTAGTAGTCGCCACGCGCCTTGGCCTCGTCGATCTCGGCTTCCGGCCGCCCTGCGCGGCGCACGAAACCTTCGAGGCCGCTGAGCTTCAACGCCATCAAGTCTCGACGTGCGTCGTCGACGTCGCGCGCGGCTCGGATGGTCTTGATCACGAGGTCGACCTCGGTGACCGCCATGCCCAAGCCTTCGACGATCTCGCGTTGGGCCTCCGCTTCACGGAGCTCGTAGCGCGAACGCCGCGTAACGACTTCGCGACGGTGCTCGATGAAGTAGCCGAGCGTGTCTTTCACGTTCAGCAGCCGCGGGTGGTTGCCCACGATCGCCAGATTGTTCGCGCCGAACGTGCTCTGCAGCGCAGTCATCTGGTAGAGCTGATTCAACACCAGCTGCGGTTCTGCATCGCGACGCAGCTCGATCACGACGCGCATGCCATCGCGGTCGGACTCGTCGCGCAAGTCGCCGATGCCCTCGATGCGCTTCTCGCGCACGAGCTGGGCAATCTTTTTGACGAGCTCGGCCTTGTTGACCATGTACGGCAACTCGGTCACGACGATTTGCTCGCGCTCCGCCGACTTGCCCGGGATCTGCTCGGTGTGCGTGCGCGCACGCATCACGATTCGACCGCGACCGGTGTGGAACGCTTGCCGAATGCCGGTGATGCCGTGAACGAAGCCCGCGGTCGGGAAGTCCGGCCCCTTCAGACCGAGACGATTGTTCGCCGGGTCGTCGAGCATCAACTCGTCGATCGTGATGTCTGGGTTTTCGATCAACCGAATCGTCGCGTCGACGACTTCGCGCAAGTTGTGCGGCGCGACGTTTGTCGCCATACCGACCGCGATGCCGGCCGAACCGTTCACGAGCAAGTTCGGAACGCGGCTCGGAAGCACGAGCGGCTCGCGCTCCGAGTCGTCGAAGTTCGGCCCGAAGTCGACGGTCTCTTTGTCGATGTCGGCGAGCAGCTCGGTCGCGAGCCGCGCCATGCGCGACTCCGTGTAGCGCATGGCTGCAGGTGAATCGCCGTCGACCGAACCGAAGTTACCTTGGCCGTCGACGAGCGGATAACGCATCGAAAACGGCTGCGCCATCCGGACGAGCGCGTCGTAAACCGCGGCGTCGCCGTGCGGGTGGTACTTACCCAGAACCTCACCGACGACACGCGCAGACTTACGGTAAGCCTGGTTCCAGGTAAGCCGCATCTCGTGCATCGCGAAGAGGATGCGACGGTGGACAGGCTTCAGGCCGTCCCGGACGTCTGGAATGGCCCGTCCAATGATGACGGACATGGCGTATTCGAGGTAGCTGGTACGAAGCTCGTCCTCGATGGCGACAACGATTTTAGATGGGGACTCCGGCATAGGCGCGCGCACGCTATCATATTGAAACTGAAGGGCTCACGGCCAATTTTCCCCCTCGAATTCCGCTGCGCGGGGTGGCTTTGACAACATCGGTGCCCGATCGGCAACCCAGTTGCCGGATCCGGCGCCGCATGCTTCGATTTCATGAGGTTTTTTGGCGGGCACTCGGCTTGCAACGAATGCCTCCGGGTAGATCCGTGCGGACAGCAACCAGGTGGATTTGGATCGTCATCGGGATCGGGCTCTTCGGGCTCGGCGCCTGCGTGTCTCGGACGCTCCCGCTGCCCCCGCCCGAAGTGCGGAGTGTGACTGCGCCAGACAGCGATGGTTTGGTGACCGTTCGCGGATATGCGCTCGAGGGAGCGGCCGTCGGCGTGATGAACGATCGCACGCAAGAGGGCGTGATTACTGCGAGCCTCGACGCGAAGTGCGAGAACACGTGTCCGTGGGAAGCGCAGCTGCACGCGGAGATCGGCGACTCGCTGCGCGTCTGGCAGTTCTTCGAAACGGGTGGCGCGAAAGACGTCACGGTTCCAGACAAGTGAGCACGAAGCGAGCGCGTTTTTTGACGTTGCTCCGCAGCTTGCCTACACCGAGAATGATCCGAGCGACGCAACTCGTCGCGCGCGGAGAGCTCGCCTGCCATGGAACACCGCGTTCGAGATCTCGATCAGTTGCAAGAACAAGACTCGGACGGGCGCAAGCGCGGCTCGCTCGCGATGGCGGCGCTCGCGATTTTATCGCTCGCGTTCGCGATCGGATTGGTGGTCGGCAAAGCCGCGCTGCCTGCGACGCCGGAGCGCGATCCGCTCGATCAGCTCGACCGAGTTGCGGAGGCGACGCGGCGCGAAGCTGCGGCCGCGGCGCCGCCGACAGCTGCCGACACGAAGCCGGCAGAAGCAAAAGCGGACGACGCGACGGACGCGAAGGCCAAGCCTAGCGCGGGGCAACCGACCCAGCCCGCGATCGAAGCCGCGCAGCTGACGTTCGAACGCAGCCTCACCGAGGTCGAAGAGCGCCCGGAAGTGTTGGCCGCGCTCGAAGCGGCCAGTCGTGAGGAAGAGCGGCTGGCGATTCACACGGCTGCTCCAACCGCGCGCGCACCGGAGGACCGCAACGCGTACGAGCTCACCGGGCTCGATTCCGAAGACGAGCCTGCAACGCTCGGGAACCTGGGACTTGCGGCGCCGGCCAGCTCAGCTGCGTACGGCGCGAGTCACAAGCTCGAGAAGTCGAAGTCGCACGACAAGCTGATCGCGGCCGCGATGGCGCGCCCGAGCGGCCGCGTCGCCGGGCGCGGCAGCGACGGCGAGTTCACCTTGCAGGTCATCAGTTATGACTCGCAGCCTGCGGCAGAGGCCTTCGCGAGCGCGCTCCGAGCGAGGGGCCACGAAGCGTTCGTGACGACGGGCGACATCGAGGGACGCGGGCGCTACTACCGAGTGCGCGTCGGTCCGTTCAAGTCGCGAGAGCAGGCGGAAGAGTACCGCCGGGCGTTCGAGCAGCGCGAGCGCATGAACACCATCGTGGTGAAGAAGCAGCCTGTGACGAAGGGCTGAGCTCCGGTCACTTTGGTCACTTGAACGCGACGGGCGAGTACCACAGCGCCAACACGACGCAGCCATCCGGACTGCTCACGCCGTGCTGCGTGCCGTCCGCGTGGATCAAACAACTTCCGGCGCCGTACGTGCCGCGGTCGTCCCTCTGACTGCCCGACAGCACGACGATGTGCTCGAACCCGGTGTGCTCGTGCGCAGGCACGTGAGAACCCGGCGCGTAGCGCAACAACGCTGCAGCCGGGCCCGACGTTCCGTCCCCGTAGATGCGAGCGATCTCCACGCCTGCGCGAAACGGCTCCCACGCATAGCGCGAGAAGTCCTGCCCAGGTCCGAACAACTCCGTGAGCAGGATGCGCGCCGCAGCGTCAGGTAATGGCATCGAGAAAGCTTCGTGAATCCGCCACGGCGCCAAATACGCCGCCCTGCATCTTTATCATGTGCAGCGCTGCCTTGTGGTTGTTCATGTCGGTCGCGGCACAGCAATCCGAGAGCATCACGCACTCGAACCCGCGGTCGTTTGCGTCGCGCATGGTGGTGTGGACGCACACGTCGGTCGTGATGCCCGTGAGTACGATGTTCCGGATGCCGTTCAAGCGCAGCAGCATCTCGAGGTCGGTCGCGTAAAACGAGCCCTTGCCCGGCTTGTCGATGATCGGCTCACCCGGGAGCGGCGCGAGCTCGGGAATGATTTCCCAACCCGGTTCGCCACGCACGAGCACGCGACCCTGGGGCCCGGGATCGCCGATACCCGCACCGATTTGACGCGAACGCCAGCGCTTGTTGGCGGGCAAATCCGACAAGTCGGGCCGGTGACCTTCGCGCGTGTGGATGATCGTGAAGCCCTTGGTCCGCATCACCCGCAATACCGCGTTGATCGGCTCGATACAGGCGCGCGAGGGCGTGATGTCGTAGCCCATCAGGTCGACGTAGCCGCCCTTCCCGCAAAAATCGATCTGCATGTCGATGATGATCAGCGCCGTGTTCTGGGGGCGGAGGTCACCATCGTAGGGCCACGCGTAGGGCTCCGAGCCGACGATTGTTTTGGGCATGAGCAGTAGTCCTTTCCTGTTTGGCGAGCAGTACCAGCACGACGTTTCTAAGCCGTATCCCGGCCGTTTCGCGGCCCTGGCTGGGTTTGCAGCCCCAGGCTACGTGTACCTCGACGCAGAAAGGCTCAGGAATACGCACTCTCGCGGCCCGACCTGGGGGTCTCCTATACTTTTCACTCCGATGGACGAGCCGACTTTTCACGAGCTCTTGCAACGCGGAGCTCGATACAACGCGAGCGATGCGCTGTTCAAAGTAGGTCAACCTCCCGCGTTTCGCGTCGCGGGCAGTCTGCACTATCTGCAGGGTGAGCGATTGCGCGCGGAGCACACGCAAGCGCTCTCCGAGATCATCTTGCGGCAGTCGCGCTTCACTGGAGAGCTGAAGGACCTGACCGAGTTCGACACTGCGTACAGCGTACCGGGCATCGGGCGCTATCGCGTGAACGTGTATCGCCAGCGGGGAACGCTCGCGATTGCGCTGCGGAACATTCCACTCGACATCCCTACGTTCGATCAACTCGGGTTGCCCCCTGCCCTCCAGCCGCTGACGGAGCTCGAGCGCGGCATGGTGCTCGTGGTCGGTGCGGCGGGTAACGGCAAGTCGTCGACGCTCGCGGCGATGGTCGGTCAGATCAATCAAACGCGGCGCGCGCACATCGTGACGATCGAAGATCCGATCGAGTTCATGCACACCGATCAGCTCGCGACGATTTCGCAGCGCGAGATCGGGCTCGACACGCCGGCGTTTGCGACCGCACTGCGCGCTGCGCTGCGCCAGGATCCCGACGTGATCTTGGTCGGCGAGATCCGCGACGAAGACACGATGGACACGGCGCTCAAAGCTGCCGAGACCGGTCACCTCGTGTTGTCGACGTTACACACGCCCGACGTCGCGCGAACCGTCGGCCGGATTCTAGCGCTCACGAAGTCGGTCGACCCCGGTGAGACGCGCGAGCGTTTGGCGGACAACTTGAAGGGCATCATTGCGCAGCGGCTCTTGCCGGCCGCCGATGGCGAGTCGCGCATTCTCGCGGCAGAGGTGCTCATCATCACCGGGACTGCGCGCGAGTCGATCCGAAAACCGGACAAGAACCCGGGCTTGAAAGAAGTGATGGAGCGCGGCGTTCATCCGTACGGCATGCAGACCTTCGAGATGGCGCTGCGACAGCTCGTCACCGAGGGCCGAATCTCGGTCGAAGTCGCGCGCCAGGCGATGGATTAGTTAGTGGACCAGTGAGTCCCGGACGGCGCGCGTTCAGTCGTCTTGGCGCACCAACACGAAGTAATGGTCGAGCGCTTTTTCAGCCTTGTACGCAGCACCGATCGAGACGTGGGCCGAGACCCGCCGCATGAAGTCGCGCGTGCCTTTGTAGACGAAGCGCTGCAATCCCTGTTCGTTCGGAATCACACGAGGCCACGTGTTCGGCACGTCGCCGTCCGGCACTTGGAAATAGTCGACCACGATCCCGCCGCGCTCGAGCCAGCTGGGCTTCGTGTGCGTGGACTCGGCGACGAAGTACCCCGGCCCGAGGAGCTTCTTCGACGGCGCATGGTTGTAGCCGAACAGCCGCGGGCGAGCGCTGTCATTGCGAGGCCGTGCGAAGCGCTTCTCGAAGAAGCGATGTTTGCCCGGTAGCGGCAGCGTGTTTCGGCCCTTGTGATTCACCGGCTGGACGTCGCTGATCGTGTGCGGCACGAAGTGTTCGAGCGTGATCGGTGGGCTGCTCTCCGCGCGTCGGTACAGGGCGCGTTGGCCAGCGCGGTCGAGTGCAAATACATGTTCGAGTCGAGCCGCGGGACCCGCCGCGTCTAGCCACGCGGCGATCTCGTCAATGGGCGTGGCTTGGCTCTCGAGCATCTTCAGCAAGGCGTTCATCTAAACTTGATCCAGTTGAGATTGCAGATATAGGTTTTGCCTGGGCTGCTCTTGAACGACAGATAGATGTCGTGTGCACCCGTCACGAGGCTCACGGTTGTGCTGAAATCGCCGTACGTCGTCCAGCTGCCTGTCGATGCGAGGGGTAGCGTGCCGATTACTGGCCCCGTCAAGCTGTCGATGTGGATCTCGATGCTGCCACCGGCAGCCTCCGCCACTGCAGCACGCGCTTGCAACTGCGAGGGCGCACTCGCGCCGAAATCGACCTGCCCATAGCGAGCCCACACCTGATCGGTCACGCCACCAAGCTGCTCTCCGCCCGCTTCCGATGCTTCGATCGTCATGCCGCGCTTTTCGTCACAGCGCTCGGCTTCGATCGCCTTTCGCCCATCCTGTGGCGCACTGTTGTACCAAACGACTTCTGGGCCTCCAGGGGACACAACCTGGAGGATTTGCACAGTGGCCATCGCGCCGTGGGAATCGAGGATGCGATGAGGCGTCGCCTGCTTCCAGTTGTTCCACGAAATGTTGTCGCCGAGTCTTCGGTTGGCCCAGGCGCGATTCGCGTTGAACTGAAGCCACGGTAGGTACTCGGCTTGCAAATCGTTGTCGACGACGAACTTGCTCAACCAGCGAAACATAATCGGCTTGAAGGCCGCGCCGTCGCCCGACACGTCGTTCTCTTTGATCAAGCCATCGGCATCTGACAGCTGAGATTTGACGAAATCAGCAGCGAGCTTCGCGTCGCTCAAGTAAGCCTCGTCGCCGGTCTCCTGATACAAATAGTTCGCGGCACCGATGAACGTGCCGCTGTTATAGGTGAAGGTCCACTTGTCGCCGCCGTTCGGGTTGACGTTGTCGTAGACCGCGCCCGTCTTCGCGTCGAAGAGTGTCTTCCGTTCCCAGGCGTAGATAGCTTTTGCCTTGTTCAAATAGCTCGCCTCGCCCGTGGCTTTGAACAACAGGTATGCGCCGATCGCGCCCGGACCATTGACGCACGCGTTCTTACTGTCGACGTCGACCTTCCACGACAGTCCGCCGCCGTAGTCGCTAGTCCAAGCGCGGCTGTACATCACGTCCCAGTTCTGCTTTGCGTTGCTGAGGAAGTCTGGACGATTCGTAATCAGGAACGCGCGCAGGCTAGCGATGACCATCCAGGAAATGTCGTCGTTGAAGTCGTTGTAGCTCCAGTCGGTGCTGTGGACGTCGACGAACCCATCCACGAGCTGGATCAGTAGCGTCTTGTAGGCGTCACTCGGCTTGCGCTCGTACGCATCGATCGCCATCTCGATCAGCTCCGCCTGTGTCCACCAGGCGTTGGCAGTCGCCGTGCCCGAGTTGTTGACGAAGAATCCTTTGCCGTCGTGAAGCGTGTAGAAGACTTTGACAAAGGCGTCGTAGGCGACATCGGCAGCGAGTTCGTCCATGTCGACGTTACCCGCGTCGCCAACGGCCGCATCCATGGGCATGGGCCCTGCGTCGCGCGAAGCCGCGTCGACGCTGCCGCCCATCGCCCCACTCGCATCCGCCGTATTGGACACGGCGGCGTCGCGCTGGGCGCCCGCATCCATGTTCGGCTCACCATGACCGCCCGCATCGTATTCGAGGGATGCATCGCCAGCGCTGGGCGTGTCAGAGGGCGCAGTACTCGCGTCTTCGCTGGCCCCCGCTTCCCGAGACTCGCAGGCGGTCGCAACAAGACCGGCGGCGCAGAGCAGCAGCGCGATCCTCATCGCGCCGTCACTTCATCGATCGCGACCTCGAACTCGCCCGCAAGCGAGGCGCCACGGCTCGCGATGACTTGCTTGTACCAATGATAAGAATCTTTGGGCACGCGGCGCTGCGACTGATAGTCCACGTAGATCATACCGAAGCGCTGCTTGTAGCCGTCTTGCCATTCGAAGTTGTCGAGCAGCGACCACGCCAAGTAGCCCTCCATCTTCGCGCCCGCTCGCATCGCGCGCCGCAGCTCGAGCAAGTTGCGGTGCGTGTAGTCGATGCGCTGCGGATCGTGGACCTGACCGTCGAGAAAGATTTGGTCGCGTGTGGACAGCCCGTTTTCTGTGATCCACAGCGGCAGCCCATAACGCTCGTGAAAAAAGCGCGGGCCGTAGTACAGCGCGTCCGGAGTGATCGGCTGCCAGTCGACGCCGGAGCGTGGATAGCCTGCCGGCACGGGCAACGGCTCCGGGCGCCCATCCAAACCGGCGCGAACGCTTTCTGCGCGGTAAATGTTGAGGCCCAGGAAATCCAGTGGCTGCTTCAGGTCGTCCCAATCCGAACTCGGAAAGCTCGGCATGTCGCGACCGAACAGCGCAAGGCCGTCTTCTGGATAACGGCCGAAGACCACCGGATCGGTCCACCACGTGTTGTTCGTGTGAGCAGAGTCGCGGACAGCGAACGTTGCAGCACGCGCAGCCTCCAAGTCGGCGGCGCTCTCGCTGGCGGGTCGCGCGAGCTGCACCGCGAGCACATACCCCACGCGCGCGCCGGCGACGGTGCTGCGCAACGCGACAACGGCCTTGCCGTGCGCACGCATCGAGTTGTGTGCCGCGAGCAGTGTGTCGCTGAGGTCGAGCCGCGACCCGGGCGCGTGGATACCCGAGCCGAGCCCAAAGCCGATGTAACATTGCGGCTCGTTTTGTGTGACCCACAGCTTGATGCGGTCGCCGAGCCGCTCGCCCACGAGGCTCGCGTAGTCGGCGAACCAGTCGGCCAGGTCGCGATTCAAAAACCCGCCGCGCTGCTGAAGCGCTTGGGGCAGGTCCCAGTGAAAGAGCGTGCAAAATGGTTGGATGCCGCTTTCGAGTAGCGCATCAACCAAGCGATCATAAAACGCTAGGCCGGCAGCGTTGATCTGGCCGCGCCCCTCCGGCAGCACGCGCGACCACGAGATGCTGAAACGGTAGGCTTGGAGCCCAAGCTCGCGCATCAAGGCGATGTCTTCGCGATAGCGATGGTAGTGGTCGCAGGCGACGTCGCCGCTGTGTCCTTCGAACACCGCGCCCTTACGCTTGCAGAACACGTCCCACGTGCTCGGACCGCGCCCATCTTCCTCCGTCGCGCCCTCGATCTGGTAGGCCGCAGTAGCGGACCCCCATACGAATTCGGGAGGGAAGGTGCAATCACTCGTGGCGATCGTGGTCTTTGGCATCAGCTCGTTCTCTTCTCGCGGGCGTACGGTCGGACCGGAGCGGCCGCTCGATTGTGAAAGCTCGACAGGGTGGCTGCCACCCGGCGCTCATGATGTACTCGACCGTAGTGAGTATGGATCCAGACACAGCACAAGCGACGATTTCTGAACGCGCTCCCGCGGCCCCGGACCGGATTCCGCTCCGCCAACTGGCGGCCTATGGTGCCGGCGGCATCATCCCGATCGCCCTGTTCAATATCGCCGGCATCCTCGTGGGGCTGATGGGCAACATCAGCTTGGGGTTGAGCGCGTTCTGGCTCGGCGTGATTCTGATCATTCCGCGGCTCTGGGATGCCGTCGCTGACCCCGTCATCGGTCACCTGTCGGACAACACGCGGACGCGTTGGGGGCGACGGCGACCGTTCCTGCTGATCGGCGGCATCATGGTCGCGGTCTCATTCGTCGTGATGTGGTGGATACCCAAGGGCGAAACTGTCCGCGGCTGGTTTCCTACGGAGGCCGGCTACCACTGGTTTCAGCTCGGCTACATCCTCGTCACCCTCACGGTGTTCTTCACTTCGGTGACCATCTTCGAGATTCCGCACAGTGCTCTCGGCGCGGAGATGACGACGGACTCGCATCAGCGCACCCGGCTGTTCAGCGCCAAGAGCTTCGTCGGCAACCTCTTCGCGATGAGCACGCCGTGGCTTTTCGTGCTCGCCAACCTGGAGGTCTTCAAAGGCCCACGCGGCAATGAGGCCGACGGCATGCGTTACGTGTCGCTGATGGTTGCCGCGATCCTCGTGCCGCTTTCGTTCTGGTGGTTCTTCACGCTGCGCGAGCCTGGCTTCAAGAAAGCGGCGCAACAAAAGGCCACGCCCTTTTGGCAGGACATGAAGCGAACCGTCCGCAACGCGAACTTCATCCGTCTGACCTTGACCATCTTCACGTTGGCGATGGGGTTCAATTTCGTTCAGCTACTCGGCTCATACATTCCGATCTTCTACATCTTCGGCGGTAACAAAGCGGCCGGCGCCCAGCTGCTCGCGATCAACGGCACGGTTTGGGCCGTCACCGGTTTGCTCGCCGTTTTCCCGCTGGATTGGATCGGCCGGCGGGTAGGCAAACGCAACACGCTGGTTGTCGCGATCCTGTTGATCGCGCTGGCACAGCTCTCGAAGGTGGTCTGCTACAACCCGTCACTCCCCTTCCTGATCGTGATCCCCACGATGCTCCTCTCGTGCGGCATGTTGTTCTTCTTCACGCTCGGCTCGTCGATGGTCGGCGACATCTGTGACGAAGACGAGCTTCAGACGGGCTACCGCGCAGAGGGCAGCTACTACTCGGTGTTCTGGTGGTTCATCAAGATGGGGAGTGCGCTTGCCAGTCTGGTCTCGGGCGTGCTGATCGTGCTCACGATGTTCGACGAGACCCAAGTCACCAAGGTCGACAAGCTTCAGGGCGACGTCCGAGATATGCGCGCGAACGCGAACGCGAGCCAACGCGACAGCATCGAGAGTTCTTTCAGCGCGGCCATCGAGCGGGCCAAGGTGGACGCGTCCGAGCTTCTCTCGTATCTGCAGGCGAAGTCGACTAACGCGGGGAAGAGCAGCGAGCACTACCGGGCGCTCGCTCAGACCACCGAGGAGATCGGCCGTAAGCTCGCGAGCATGAGCACGGCGCAGGGTCACGACTCGCTGAACGCGGAGCTCGTCGGAGTCGAAGCGAAGCTGGTCCAGCTCACCAAGCAGCCACCGTATACGTTGCTGATGATGCGAATCGTCGAGATCGGCTTACCGCTTTTGGCGTGTTTCTTCGCGCTGCTCTTCGTGATGCGCTACGCGCTCACGGAGACGCGCAGCCGCGAGATCAAAGATCTGCTTGCGCGCCGTCATGCCGAGCAAGACGCGGGCGCAGACCCCGCAATCGTGTAGATCGAACGACGATACGAAAAGAGGCCGACGCGATGAAAGTCACGAATCCGTTAGGACTCGTCTTCGCCTTTTCAGACAGTGGCGCGGTGCGCAGCATCGAAGTCGATCCGATCCGCATTGGGCTTCGACCACCGTCGTTGTTCTCTCGGTCAGGAACGAACCTCTATCTGCGCAAGCGGGGCAGCCGAATCGCGTACACGCCCCTCTTGGGGCCGGAGAGTCCTTCGCACTTCCGCGTAGCGGATGGCGTCTTCGAAGCTCGAGGCACTTGGGCCGGTCTCGAGTATGCGTGTGTTCTGCAACTCGCAGACTCTCGTCTCGCGTGGCAGTGGCGAGTCCGCGTCGAGAGCAAGTTGGATCAACCCGTCGAGCTGGATCTCATTTACGTGCAGGACGTCGGCCTGCGGGCGAACGATCCGGGCCTCGTCAACGAGGCCTACGTGAGCCAGTACCTCGAGCGTCGAGTGTTCGAAGACGTTCACCACGGCAGCGTGGTCTGTTGCCGCCAAAACATGAAAGAGTCGGTCGGTCATCCGTGGCTGATGATCGCTTGCGCGGGACGAGCCGTCGCAGCGAGCACCGATGGGCTGCAGTTCTACGGCAGGACGTTTCGATCCACCGGCGAGCCCGAGGCATTGTGCAAGGCCAAGCTCGAGGGCGAGCTCTCCGGAGAGGCCTCCGTCGTGGCGCTGCAGGAGGAGCCTTTTGTCCTGGGGGCAGCGGAGTCACACACGAGCGTCTTCGGCGCGCTTTATCTGCCCGACCATCCGCCGGCTTCGAGCGACTCGGACCTCTCACGACTTCCGGTTCCTCTGCGCGGCTTCGCCGATGCACCGCCGCCGTCAGCTGCGGACGCGTTCTCACGCCCTGCGGACGATCGCTTTCAGAATGCTCGACTTCTGCAAGCCGACGATCTGAGTCGGGCTGAGCTCGCCGAGTTGTTCGGCAGCGAGTGGCGCCACGTCGAGGAGGCAGATGGCCGGCTGCTCTCCTTCTTCACGGACGGCGCGGGGCATGTCGTCTTGCGCGCCAAAGAGGAGCGGGTCGATCGGCCGCACGGGCACATCCTGCAGGCGAAGTGCGGCTACGTGCCCGACGAGAGCGTCATGTCGACGACCGCCTTCGCCTGTGGTGTCTTCAACTCGCACCTCACGCAGGGCAATACGAACTTCAACACGCTGCTCTCAGTTTGCACCAATCCTTCGACGCCCGCGCTCGAGGGCCAGCGAATGCTCGTGCAGTTGGAGGACGGTGAGTACCTGCTGGGCGTCCCTTCGGCTTTCGAAATGGGGTTGAACCACTGCAGGTGGATCTACAAACGCGGTGGCGTCTGCCTTCAGGTGCGAACGTGGACGTCGTTTCGCGAGCCGCGCGTCAATCTCGATTTCAAGGTCCTGCGTGGCGGTCCGGTGCGTCTTTCGCTGACGCATCAGTTCGACGCTTCAAACGGTTGGACCGTAGCCTCGGACGGCGCGGACCAGTTCGTCGCCAAGCCGCACGCCGAGAGCATGCTCGCGAAGCAGTTCCCGCGTGCGCAGTTCCGTCTGCTCGTGAACAGCCGCGACAGCGGGTACCGCGCGCACGACCACGGTCACGGTCACGGCGTGCGGGAAGCCGAGACTCCCGCGACCTCATTCTTCGTGATCGAAATCCCGGATACCTCTTCATTCTGTCTGAGCTTTGTCGGCGAGGTCGTTGACCCGGCCAGTGTGGACGCCATTCAGGATGCCGATGCAGCGCTGCGCTCGGACTGCGAAGCTGCGGCGTCCGCGTGGCGAGAGTTCAGTCGGGAGCTAACGCTGAGCGGACAAGAGGAGATCGCCGCGATTGGCGAGATCTTGCCGTGGTACGGCATGAACGCGCTCGTTCACTTCCTGACTCCCTATGGCCTCGAGCAGTTCAGTGGAGCGGCCTGGGGTACGCGCGATGTCTGTCAGGGTCCGCTCGACCTGCTCTTGTGCGAGGAGAAATACGCCGAGGCAAAGCAGGTTCTGCGCATTCTGTTCTCCCATCAGAACCCCGACGGCGGCTGGCCGCAGTGGTGGATGTTCGATCGCTACCGGTCCGTGAGGGCCGACAGTGCGCATGGCGACGTGATCTACTGGTGCATTCTCGCGGTCTGCAACTACATCAAAGCGAGCGGCGATTTAGGCGTTCTCGACGAGCCACTGCCTTACTTTCACGCCGGGGCGGACCAGACTGCGAAGACACCACTCTTCGAGCACGTCGACAGAATCGTCGACTTGGTGGTCGGCTCGTTCGTTCCTGGAACGGCGTTGGTTCAGTTCGGTGGCGGCGACTGGAATGACTCTCTGCAACCTGTGAGTAAAGAGCTTGCGGAGCGCCTGATCTCGAGTTGGACCGTTCAGATGTCCTATCAGGCGTTCACTGAGTATCGCGAGGTCTGCGAGCGAAGCGGACGTACAGTCAGGGCTCGGCAGCTGGAGGACATCGCCGATCGGATCAAGACCGACTTCCAGCGTTACCTGGTGAGAGATGGCGTGGTCGCTGGCTACGGGCTCGTTGACACGCACACGCACACGCACGCGCACGCGAACGCGGACCAGAACATCGACGTTCTTTTGCATCCGGCGGATACGCAGACCGGGGTTCGCTACAGCCTGCTGCCGATGAATCGTGGCGTGATCAGCGGTGTGTTCTCGAAGCAGCAGGCGGAGCGGCACTTGGAGATTATCGAGCAGCACCTCACTGGCCCTGACGGCGCGCGCTTGATGGATCGGCCCCTGCGCTACCGGGGCGGTCCGCAGACTCTCTTCCAGAGAGCCGAAAGCAGCACCTATTTCGGCCGCGAGATCGGCCTGATGTACGTGCATGAGCATCTGCGCTACGCCGAGTCTCAAGCTCGCATGGGAAAGCCGGATACTTTTCTTCGCGCCCTGCGCCAAGCGATCCCCGTGGACTATCAACGGGTCGTGCCGCAGGGAGATGTGCGTCAATCGAACTGCTACTACAGCAGCTCGGATGTCCTCTTCAGCAGCCGTTACGAAGCGGATGCGCAGTATCCCGGCGTGGTCGCGGGCAACACGCCACTCACGGGCGGCTGGCGGGTGTATTCGAGCGGACCTGGGATCTATGTCGCGCTCGTGGTGTCGCGCTTGCTTGGGCTCCGCATCGAGTTCGGCAACCTCATTCTCGATCCGGTGATGGCACGCTCGCTCGATGGCATGCAGGCCTCGCTGCGGTTTCGCGGCCGCGCAGTCACATTCGTGTATCGAGTCGGCGGACCAGGCTTCGGCCCGCACGCGGTTTCAATCAACGGCCAGACTGCAGCGTTCGATCGCGAGGATAACCAGTATCGCCAGGGCGGCGCGGTCATACCCCTGCCGCGTTTCATCGCCATGCTCGACGCGGACGACAACCGCGTGGAGATCGAGGTCTGAATCAGAGCGTTCGTGGCATCCCGCACGACCGCCCAAGGGTGAACACACATCACGGTCGCGGTTGAGATCCAAGATCGATTTGGCCCGCGGCCTGCCTCCGCTTGCGCTCTGCAGTCCACGCGAACCAAGGCGACTTCTCGCCAGTCCGCGCTTCGTGGACGATCGCACTGAACGTATCGTACAGGCACGGGTCGCAGGCCTTGCCGATCCTGCGCTGCAGTCGCCGAAAAAGCTCATCAGGCTCACGCTGAGCGAGTTGTTCGATCGACTCGACGCCAATCTCGATGAGGTAGCCTTCGACAGCTGGCCCCACGTTCATCAGTGTTCGTAGGCTGGGAGTCTCGGATTGAGCAGTGAGTTTGGGGTTGGGCGACATGCTCTCAGCGTAAGGCCCCAGCCCGGCGCGTCTTGTACGTTTCGGACATCGACTATCGAGGCGCAGGTGGGAACTCTTCGTCCTGCGGCCAAGCGTCGCTGATCGTGAACCACGGCGCCTTGGAACCGACGAAGATGTGACGCCGCGCGCCGATACCCGGATCGCCGTCGAGCGAAGCCGCCGGCACCACGAACATCGGACCGGCCGACCGCGGCAGACAGGATCCGCAACGCACGCAAAATGTCTGCGCGTGGCGCTGCGCCTCGGGGACTTTGTAGGTGCGCAGGCGATCCTCGCCACGCCGCCAGCGCAAGCGCGTGCTCTCGACGAACAGGTTGCCGCCGTGAGCTGCAGCGCGACCCTTGCGACAGCGCGAGCAGTGACACTGCATCAGCGTCCAGTCACCCGTCTGCATCTCGTAGACCACGTCCGAGCACAGGCAGCTGCCGGCGACCCAACCCGGCTCGGTTGCCGGCTCGCTCGCGCGTTCGATGCTGTCGATCCCATACTTGGGCGGATACGCATCGTAGCGCTCGAGCCCATCGCTCGGGAGCGCGTACCACGGCGCCTTCGACGCGACGAAGATATGCGAGGAGGGCCGTATCCCCGGATCCTCGTCGAGGCAGCCTGCAGGAATAGACCAGACTTTCCCGCCGGCAAATGGACTCGGCACCACCGATCCGCAACGCGCGCAAAAACAGCGCTCGCTAGTGTCCGAAGAGCGGTAACGCAGAATGTGCTCTTCGCCACTTCGCCAACGAAGGCCCGCTGCATCGGCCCCGACGTAGGTCGCGAATGGAGCGCCGTGGCTCTTGCGACACATCGAGCAGTGACAATGCGACATCGGCTCGAAAGGCGTTTGCGCCTCCCAGCTCACGCTGCGGCACAAACAGCTGCCACGCACCAAATTCGCGTTCGTCATGGGTAGATCTTCTAGCCTTCCAACTGGCTTCCGGCGAGCCCACGCCGGTTGCGAATTTCAACGGGGTAAATCGCGCCGCGCGCGCTGCGTCAACCCGGACTATGCGCAATAGCGCCTCGACCACCGTCGTCCCTTAGGCCTGCAAACGGCCAGTCACGATTGGCATGCGGCGTGCTCTAAGCGCGGCCCGAGGAGAAACTCACATGAGAAACGCTGCTTGGGGATTGCTGTTTGGTGCGCTCGCGTGCGTGTCCAACGCCTGTGCACATCACGAAGGGCCGATGGAGAAAGCGGGCCGAAAAACCGATGACGCAGCACACGACGTGAAAGAAGGAACGAAGAAGGCGGCAGACGACGTGAAAGGTGATTGAGCTGCGCGCCTCTCGACAGGCGATCGACTAGCGCTGTAGCTACCGCTTCGGCGGTGCGTCCAAGACTTCGCGGACCTTTGCCATCAGCGGCTCCGGCGTCAGAGGTTTCTGCACGAACGCGACGTCGGAATCCAACACGCCGTGATGCGTGATGACGTTGTCCGTATAGCCCGACATGAAAATGACGCGAATATCGGGCCGCTGCACTTGGATGCGTTGCGCGAGCTGACGACCATTCATCTTCGGCATCACGACGTCGGTGAGCAACAAGTGAATCGTCACCGGATGCTGCTCTGCGACGAGTAACGCTTCGCCCGGACTTCGCGCTTCCAGCACGTGATAGCCGTACTTGCGCAGCACCTCGCCGGCGACGATGCGCACCTGGTCTTCGTCCTCGACGAGCAGCACGGTCTCCGCACCGCGCATGGAGCTCGGGCGCTCGCTCACCGTCACGGCTTCGGGCAGACCGTCCGCGCGCGGGAAGTAGATCTTGAACGTGGTTCCGCCACCCGGCTCGCTGTACAGCCAGATGTTGCCTTCGCTCTGTCGCACGATTCCGAACACGGTCGAGAGGCCGAGGCCGGTGCCTTTGCCCCGCTCCTTCGTAGTGAAGAACGGTTCGAACGCGCGGACTTGGGTGGCTTTGTCCATGCCGTGACCCGTGTCGCTGACCGCGATCATCACGTAGGATCCGGAGATGACGCCTGGATGATCGCGCGCGTATTCCTCCGACAGAAACACGTTTGCGGTTTCGATCGTGAGGCGCCCGCCACTCGGCATCGCATCCCGCGAGTTCACGACTAGATTCATCAGCACTTGTTCGATCTGTCCGCGGTCCGCCTGAGCGGAGTCGAGATCGCGCGCGAGAAGTACCTTCAACTCGATGTCTTCGCCCAGCACCCGCGAGAGCATGTTGTGGATGTTCTCGATGATCAGGTTGAAGTTGACGAGCCGGCGATCGAGGATCTGCTGGCGACTGAACGCGAGCAGCTGGCGCGTCAGGTCGGCAGCGCGTTCGCCCGCGAGCTTGATCTCTTCGATCTCTGTCCGATGCGGATCACTCGGCAGCATGTCCGCGAGCATCAGCGACGTGTAGCTGAGCACGACCGATAACAAGTTGTTGAAGTCGTGCGCGACACCGCCGGCGAGCCGGCCGACTGCTTCGAGCTTCTGCGCTTGCCTGAGCTGCTCCTCACTGCGGCGCAGCGCGAGCTCGGTCTTGCGACGCTCGGTCATCTCGCGGGCGAGCTCGTCGTTCATGTGCTGCAAGTCCGACGTGCGCGACTCGACCCGAGCTTCCAACTCCAGCTGCAACTCGCGCAACCGCCGATTCGAGTCCTGCAGCTCCTGCGCGCGCCGAAAGATCTCGAGCTCCATGACGCCGGCTCGCGACCGCAGCTCTTGCGCGAGCCGGTGTTGCTCGTGCTCCTCCCGCTGCAATCGCAGAAACTCGGACACGTCGTCGACGCGGTGGATGATGTACTCGAGCTCGCCGGCAGCGTTGAACACGGGCGTGTTGATCGGGCTCCAGTAGCGCTCTTCGAAGGCGCCGCCCTCAGCTTCAGGCCGTCGAATGTCGTACTTCTGAACAGCCATCGTGTCCGTCTGGCGGTTCAGAAGCACGCGTTCGAGTGATGCGCGCAAGTTTGCAACGCCGGTTGCCTTCGCGTCGTTCGGGTTGTCGGGAAACACGTCGAAGAGCCACTTGCCCAAGATCGCCGTGCGCGTGGTCATCGTCGCACGCAAGTAGCTGCTACTTACGGCGACGATGAGCAGGCCGGGATTCAGCACCAAATACGAGCCGGGCACGGACTCGAACAACAACTGAAAATCTGGTGCTCTCGCCTGGTCCAAAGACTCCCCCGCGCTGGTGCGGGCCGCACTCTACTGATTTCGCGCGACTTTGTACGCGGACTGTTTCGCGAGGAACGCTCGAATGTACGAGGTGATGGCGGCGCCTTCGGTTTCGAGCGCAAAGTGGCCGGCGTCCAGCAGGTGGAGCTCAGCCTTCGGAATGTCGCGCTTGTAAGCTTCGGCGCCCGCCACGGTGAAGAAGGGGTCGTGGCGCCCCCAAACGATCAGCGTAGCCGGTTGGTACGTCCGGAAGTACTCGTGGAACTTCGGATAGAGCGCGACGTTCGAGCCGTAGTCCCCGAACAAGTCGAGCTGCACGTCGATGTTGCCCGGCCGCTGCATGAGCGACCAATCGAGCGTCCAGGTGTCCGGACTGACCGCGGAGAGCTGCGCCGGCGGGACACTGCCGACGTACTGTTGCCGCGTTCCTTCGGCAGTCAGGAAGTGCCGAACCTGCTCGCGATTGGCTGGGGTCGGGTTCTTCCAGAGCTCGCGCAGTGGCGCCCACGCGTCGCTCAAGCCTTCTTCGTACGCGTTGCCGTTCTGAACGATCAACGCGGTCACGCGCTCGGGGTGTGCGAGCGCCAATCGCAAACCGATCGGAGAGCCGTAGTCCTGGATGTACAGCGCGTAGCGCTTCAAGCCGAGTGCGTCGGTGAAACCAGCGATGGCTTGGCTCAGGTTTTCGAACGTGTACTCGAACTGATCGCGCGACGGAAACGAGCTCTGGCCGTAGCCGGGATAGTCGGGCGCGATCACGTGATAGCGATCGGCCAACCGCGGGATCAGGTTGCGGAACATGAACGACGACGTCGGAAAGCCGTGGAGGAGCAGCACGGTCGGGGCGTCTCTGGGGCCGGCTTCACGATAGAAGATGTCGAGGTCGCCGACCTTGACCGATTTGTATTGGACAGCGTCTGCGGCTGCGTGCGCAGCCCGCGGCTGCAACGCCGCGAGACCGGTGAGGCCCAGTGTGAGGACCGCTGAAAGTTTCGATGACAGAGACATGGTTCACCTCGAGGTGCGGCGGCCGCCACTCGAGCGGCCGTCTGGTCCACATGTCTCTGTGCCGCAGGCTGCCCGCGAGAATCATCGCTCGCTGCAACACACTGCTTCACTGGCTGCACTAATCGGACTGCGGCTCGGGGGCTCGCTGGAGCCTAACCTTCGTTCGCCGCCACGTGTTCGGAGTCGCGCGCGACTGTCGGCGATACGCGAGACCTACACGCCGCGAGCATTTCATCTCGCGTCGGCCCGAGGTTTGGGAGTTGCCAGCGGCGGCCCGAAAGCACGCGCTTGAGCCACAACAACACCATTTGCAGCAGGACCAACACAAACACGCCGGCACCCGAGGCTTTGCCCATCTGCTGGAGCTTCCACCACTCGCGCGCAACGAACGGGCTCTCTTCCACCGCGGGCAAAAAGCCGGACTGAAACGCGTGCGACGCGAGCTGCTGCACGGGCGACATGCGCTCGCCGCGCACGTGTTTTGCGCGCGCGAGAAAGCCGGCATCGGCTGCGACGCAGAACTGAAAGTGCGTGCGCATGAGGGTGTGAACGTCGCCGTGGTAGCGGCGGGACTGCTCGCGAGGGTCCCGCGAGCTCGCCAGCGCATCGGCGAGCGCATGGGCTTGCACGAACGCCGAGGAGCAGCCGCGCCCGTAGATCGGATTGGTTTGGATGTGCGAATCGCCGACGGGGAAGAACCCGAGAACTTGGGAGCCGCCGCGCTGCGAAAAGTGGTGCCAGCGATTGGCGAGCTCAGCGCCACCGAACACGCGAGAGACCGGACGCGCACGACTCGTCCAACGCGCGATCGCGGGAATCTGGTTGCAGACCTCGTCGAAACCGTCAGGGCGTTTGAGCAGAGACAACAACTCGGGCTCGATCTCCGGGCACGCGTACGCGATCGAGAAGTGGCCGTCTTCGGCGTAGAAGATGCCGTAGACGAGGTAGTCGAGCGTGGAGCCATTGCCGCGGCGCGGTAGCTCGGTGCTCGGATCGAGTTGGCGAAAGTGGCGACAATAATAGCCGCACTCGGACGGCGTACGTTCGGTGCGAATTTCCGCACCGCGCGCGCGGAGCTGCTCTACGTATTGCGAGCGCGCGCCCGAAGAATCGATGACTAGATCGGCTTGGAGTTGGCGATTACCGTGCGGCGTGCGTGCTTCGACGCCAGTGACGCAGAGCTCGCCGTCGCGGTGCTCAGTGAGCAATCCTTCGACGGTCGTGCCGTGAAGGAATCGAACGTTGGGAAGGCGTTCGACGCGACGGCGCAAGACGTACTCGAGTGTCGCGCGCCGGCACCAGATGTTCAGTAAGTCTTGGTCGGCTGGCTCGGAGACGAACTTCGCCAGGAGCGATGCGGGGACCGATTGGTCGAAGCTGCTGAGGGCGGCGCCGGTTTGTAGGAGCTCTTCCAGTAGTTCAGGGTGATGTGCTCGGAGGATCGACTGGAAGCGACCCAAGAAGATGTGGGTGTGACGCAGCTGTGGAACGCCCGGGCGCTTCCAATCCTCAAAGGCTCGGGTGGGCTCGAGGTGGGGAGGTTCGGCGTCGCGTTCGAGGAGTAGCAGCTGACGGCTGCGGTCGGTCTTCGCGAGCGCCAGCGCGGCGGCCAAGCCGCCCATGCCGCTGCCAATGATGAGCGTTTGTCTCGACGGGGGAAGATCGCTGCCGTGCATCGAGTCACCGTGGCGGGCGCACTCTCGCGCCTCGCCCGCCATGCCCATGGATGGGGACATTTTGACTTGGGGCGCACTCCGAACTCTAGGAGTGAGCTGACTTACCTAAGTGTGAGTCGCCTGGCACATGCGCGACATGTAACGGCCAGATTAGTCAACAAAAGGTGAGCGAGCATCTACCAATTGGCGCCATTCACCCCGAGTTCTTGAAGTGTGCGAAATCGTTTGCCCATTTTTGAGTCACAAGGAGTCGCGTTCTGAACTCGACGAGACACGTCCGTAGGGCGCGCGGCGTGCGCGACTCAGAGTGCTTAGTTTAGCGGCTCGGAAGGCTAGGCGATCGTACGGGGCTGATGGTCACCGCGGATGGTCAGCGCGCTCTCGCCTTCTGTTCTGGCCTACGCGCTATCGCCAACGTTCTTGCTAGCTCCAACGTTTCTGAAGGCTGAGCCGGTTTGGCTGTTCTTGCCTTCCAGAAGTCAGCGGCCTTCTCCGATGTCCATTTGGCGATGCTCAACGTTTGTAGGCTGCTGAGCACTGCTGCTGCTCCATCTGGCCTGGCTGTTTTTTCCTTCGCCAGACACTGCATCACCAGTTGCTCTAGATCCCCTGGTAGCTGGGTACCTAGGCGGGTTGATGGAAGCTCCGGATCCTTGTGAATGTGGGCCGCACAGATCTCCACGATCGTTCTGCCTGTGAACGGGGCCGTCCCTGTGAGCAGCCAATAGGCGACCGCACCTAACGCGTAGATGTCGCTTCGGCCGTCACCAAACGCTGTAGATCGACACCGTTCGCTCCGCCGGCAACACCTTCACCGCCGTTGGCCTGCGCAACAACGCGTGCCGGGCTCGGTACACCACACCCATCCCGCCTTCGCCGATCTTGTGGAGCAGCGTGTACTGGCCTAACTCCTGGACCCGCTCCTGCAAACCGTAAATGACTCGGTGAATCGACGTGGTCGCCACGATCGTCATCGCACTCCACTCACCCACGTACAGCATTCCCGTCGTCAGGTTCGTACCGTTCGGAATCGGCGCCTGCGTCGAATACAACAAGTACGTCAGCACGTTTGCGGGCAAGACCGACAACACACCCACTACGAATCCAAAAAACGTCGTGCCCGGCACTAGACCCGCACGCAGCAACAGAAACAACGTCGCACCAAACAACGCGAGCATTTCGGGACGCGTCGCGAGCGAAAGCTGACCGAACAGGATTGAGCTCAGCACCGCTTGCAACAGCATTACCGAGACTTCCATCGCACGCAGTAGCGGAACCGAACAACGGACACCCTTCGTCACGCCGTAGCCAACCGCGAGCGCGCCGATCGCAGCGTAGTGCGCGTAGTCGTACCAAGCGTTGTGACCCGCGAACGGGCTCCCGAAACTGATCGTCGTGATGATGCGGTCGCTCACCAACGCGACGCCCCAAATCGCCAACTCTACGCCCGTGTACATCGACACACGGGCCTGCAGAAACTCGCGCGCAGCGACGGGATCGCTCGGAACACTCGGAATCGAGCTCATCCGAGGCGGCGCCGAAGGGTCGGATTGCACGCGCATTTCATACACCGGCGCCCGTGTCGTGTCGCGATTTGCGTCGCGGGGACTCGAACCGAGCGCTGAGACTCAGCTCGCGCCAGCGGGCGAACCGAGTCTTCCGGACCCCGCGAGGGTCGTTTTCAGTCTCGCTCTCAGCCTCCAACGCGCTGACACAACTTCGCGAGCGCTTCCGCAATCGACTCGATCGGCAGAACCGCGTCCACCTCTGTTAGGGCTAACACCGCTCTCGGACCGACTGGACTCTCTGCCGTCTCCGGGTCTTGAACTATCACGCGCCCACCTGCCCGCTTGATCGCGCGCGCGCCCGCCGCACCATCGTCGTTCGAGTTCGTCAGCATCACGCCGACCGCGGCTGGACCAAAAGCATCCGCCACCGACTCGAACAACACGTCTATCGACGGCCGCGCATAGTTGACCGGCGGATCCACCGACAAGGCCAAGTGCCCTTCCTCGACCAACAAGTGGTAGTCGCTCGGCGCGACGTACAAGTGGTCCTTCTCGAGCGGCGCCTTGTCCTCCGGTTCCGACACCGGAAACACACAGTACTTCGCGAGCAGACCAACCAAGACACTCGACGGGTCAGCGCGCCGGTGTTGCACGAGCACCATACTCACGCCGAGCTTTTCCCGAATCCCGCGCAACAACGTCTGCACGGCCAACAAACCGCCGAGCGACGCGCCCACCGCTACGATTTCGATTCGGTTCATCGGACCTTGCGATACACGCGGGCGCCGTCCTCGAGCTCCTGGTACGAGCTCGCGAGCTCCGTAAAGCGCAACGACTCTTTCTTGCCTAGCACGAGCACGCCGAAGTTGCTCAGGCTGGTGTGAAACAAATCATGCGCGCGCTGGCGCAGACTCGAATCGAAATACAGCAGTACGTTCCGGCAGACGATCAGCTGAAACTCGTTGAAGGTCGAATCACACACTAGATTATGCTGCGAAAAGACTAGCTGCCGCCGCAACGACGAGCGAAACACCGCGTGCTCGTGGCCCGCCACGTAATAGCTCGAAAAATCGCGGGTCCCGCCCGCCGCCTGATAGGCCCTCGTATGTTCCCGCATGGCGCGGATCGGGAAGACACCTTGGCGCGCTCGCTCCAGAATCGCATCGCTGATGTCCGTCGCGTAGATTCGGCAACGCTCGTACAGCCCCTCCTCTTCGAGCATGATCGCGAGCGAGTAAACCTCTTCGCCGCTCGAACAGCCCGCATGCCAGATCCGCACGAACGGATACGTCCGCAACAGCGGGACGACCTCGGAACGCAGCACCCGATACACGTCCGGATCGCGAAACATCGAAGTCGTGTGCACCGAAACTGAAGCGACGAACCGCATCGCAGCTTCGACGTCGTGGAGGAGCTTGCTCTGCAACGCCGAGATGCTCGGCAACTCCTCGACGTCCATGACCTTGCGAATCCGCCGAGTCAGCGACGCGCGCGCGTAGTTCCGAAAGTCATAGCCGTATCGCTCCGCCAACCCCGTGAGCAACAATTCGATTTCGAGCGCCTGCAGCTTGCGCTCGTCATCGAGAGTGCCCTGAGCCGGTGTCAGCGATACAGCCATACTCTGAGCAGCGATACGAGTTGGTCCGCATCGACAGGCTTCGTGATGTAGTCAGACGCGCCCGACTGAATACACTTCTCGCGATCACCCTGCATCGCCTTGGCGGTCAGCGCGATGATCGGCAGCTTCTCGTGCGTCCCGTTACTGCGAATGCGGCGCGTCGCTTCATAGCCGTCCATTTCCGGCATCATGATGTCCATCAGTACGATGTCGATTTCGTGTTGTTCCAGACTATCGAGCGCTTGCTGGCCGTTCTCGGCATAGGACACAACCATCTCGTGTTGTTCGAGAATCGTGGTGATCGCAAACAAGTTACGCGCATCGTCGTCCACGACAAGTACGCGCTTGCCGGCGAGCGCCGGGTCCCGCTCCGAGAGCAGGCGCAACATCTGCCGCTTCGAAGTCGGCAGCTTCGATTCCACCCGGTGTAGGAACAGCGCCGTCTCATCCAGCAATCGCTCGGGCGACTTCACGTCCTTCACGATGATCGTGTCCGTGATGCGCCGCAGCTCGGTGTCTTCCTCGCGGGTCAGTTCCTTACCGGTGTAGACGATGATCGGCGTTCGTCGCCAGCCGTCGTTTTCGCGAACCTTCTTGATCAACTCGAGCCCGGTGATGCCCGGTAGCTTGAGGTCGAGCACCATGCAATCGAAGCTCTGCTCGGCCAACTTCTCGAGCGCGGCCTCGCCGCTGTCGACTGCCGTCGTGACGACGTCTTCGTCGCCGATCAGCTCGACGATGCTCTTGCGCTGCACCGCGTCGTCCTCGACGACGAGCAGCTGCTTCACGCGACGCTCGATGAAGGCTTCGATCCGATTCATCGCGTCGTCGAGCGCCTCCGCCTCCACCGGCTTCTGCAAGAACGCGATCGCACCCGACTCCAAGCCGCGCGCCGCCTCGTCCAGCCCCGAGATGAGGTGCACCGGAATGTGCCGCGTATTCGGGCTGTGCTTCAGCTGATCGAGCACGACCCAGCCGTCCATGTCCGGCAAACGCAGATCGAGCGTGATCGCGTGCGGCTGCAACGTGCGCGCGAAGTCGAGCCCCTGCGCGCCAGTCTTCGCGACGATGCCGCGGAAGTTGTGCTCACGCACGAGCCCGAGCAGTATTCGGCCGAAGTTTTCGTCGTCCTCGATGATGAGCAACACGCGATCACCGGTAGCGATCACGTTGCGATCATCGGAAGCTGGCGTCGGATTCGAGGGCGCCAGCGCAGCCATCGCGGGCCGCGCTCGGGCTTCCTGAATCGACGTCGGCGCTTGCAGACGCGGCTCAGGGAACACACGATTCGCTCGCGCGTCGTAGCGATCGGGCAAATACACCGTAAACGTACTGCCCGCGCCGACTTCACTATGAATCCGCAGCTCGCCGCCGAGTAATCCTGCGATCTCGCGACTGATCGCCAGCCCGAGGCCGGTGCCTCCGTACTTGCGACTCGTGCCGCCGTCCGCCTGTTGGAACGCTTCGAAGATGATCTTCTGCTTGTCCTGCGCGACGCCGATGCCGGTGTCGCTCACCGCAAACCCGATCACCTTGCGCGCATTGTTGAGCGTCTCGTTGTCGACGCTCCACTCCGCGCGTTCCGGCGAGAAGATAGTCAGCCGAACGTGACCTTTCTCGGTGAACTTGAGCGCGTTCGAGAGCAGGTTGCGCAGCAGCTGACGAAGGCGCAGCTCGTCGGTCTCGACCGAATCCGGCACGCCGCGCGCGGTCAAAATCTCGAACGCCAAGTGTTTGTCGTCCGCGACGTGACGGAACGAGCGCTCCACGTAGTCCGTGAGGTCCGCCATCGCGACCCGGACCAAGTCCACGCTCATCGTGCCCGACTCGATCTTCGCGAGATCCAAGATCTCGTTGATCAGCGCGAGCAAGTCCGCACCCGACTGATGGATCGTGCGCGCAAACTCGAGCTGCTTGTCGCTCAAGTTCTTCTCACGATTGTCAGTCAGCTGTTTGGACAGAATCAGCAAACTATTGAGTGGCGTCCGCAACTCGTGCGACATGTTCGCGAGGAACTGCGACTTGTAGCGCGACGTCATCGAGAGCTGCTCGGCCTTCTCTTCCAGCTCTTGCTTCGCCAGCTCGACTTCGACGTTCTTGCGCTCGACCTCCGACTTTTGCGCGGTGAGCTGGCGCGCCTTTTCTTCCAGTTCTTCGTTCGTCTGCTGCAGCTCTTCCTGCTGGCTCTGCAGCTCTTCGGCCATGCTCTGCGACTGACGCAACAAGTCGTCGGTGCGCATCGTCGCCTTGATCGTCGCGACGACGATGCCCAAGCTCTCGACCAGCTGCTCGAGAAACGCGAGCTGAATCGGCGTGAAGTTCTGGAACGACGCCAACTCGAGCACGCCTTTGATCTCGCCTTCGAACGAGATCGGCACGACGACGATGTTGAACGGCTTCGATTCGCCGAGCGAAGAGTTGATCCGCACGTAGTCGGTCGGCACGTCGGTCACGACGATGCGCTTTTTCTCGCGCGCGGCTTGCCCGACCAAACCCTCGCCGAGCCGGAACACGTTCGAGATGCTCTTGCGTTCCTTATAAGCGTACGACGCGAACAGCTGCAGGATGACCTGGCGGTCGTCGTCGCTATCGGCCATGAAGAACGAGCCGTGCTGCGCGTTCACGACCGCGGCGAGCTCCGTGAGTACCTGGTCGGCGACCGTCAACAAGTCGCGCTGGCCTTGCAACATACGCGTGAAGCGCGCGAGGTTCGTCTTCAACCAGTCCTGTTCTTGGTTGACGCGCGTCGTCTCCGCGAGCGTTCCGATCATCTGGTTGACGTTGTCTTTGAGCAGCGCGACTTCGCCGCGCGCATCGACCGTGATCGATTGTGTCAGGTCGCCCTTCGTCACCGCGGTGGCGACGTCACCGATCGCACGCACCTGCCGCGTCAAGTTGCCGGCGAGCTCGTTCACGTTGTTCGTCAGGTCGCGCCACAAACCGGCGGCACCCGGCACGTCGGCCTGACCGCCGAGCTTTCCTTCCACACCGACGTCACGCGCGACGCCCGTCACCTGGTCGGCAAACGTCGACAGCGTGACGGTCATCGCGTTGATCGTGTCGACCAGGGTCGCGATCTCGCCCTTCGCGGCAAGCGTCAGTTTCTGATCGAGATCGCCCTTCGCGACCGCGGTCACGACGCGCGCGATACCGCGCACTTGCTCGGTCAAGTTACGCGCCATCAAGTTGACGTTGTCGGTCAGGTCGCGCCAGACGCCCGAGACGCCGCGCACTTCGGCCTGGCCGCCGAGCATACCTTCGGTGCCGACCTCGCGCGCGACACGCGTAACCTCGGCGGCAAACGCGTTCAGCTGATCGACCATCGTGTTGATCGTACGCTTCAGCTCGAGCAACTCACCTTTGACGTCGACCGTGATCTTGCGGGTCAAGTCGCCGTTCGCGACTGCAGTCGTGACGTTTGCGATGTCGCGCACCTGACCAGTCAGGTTGCTCGCCATCAAATTCACGTTGTCGGTCAGCTCTTTCCAAACACCGAGCACGCCGCGCACTTCGGCCTGACCGCCGAGCTTGCCCTCCACGCCGACATCACGTGCGACGCGCGTCACCTGATCCGCAAACGCGCTCAGCTGATCGACCATCGTGTTGATGACGTTCTTGAGGTCGAGCAGCTCGCCGCGAACCTCGACCGCAATCTTACGGCTGAGGTCACCCTGCGCGATCGCGGTTGCGACCTGTGAGATGTCGCGCACCTGATTGGTCAGGTTACTGCCCATCAGGTTCACGTTGTCGGTCAGCTCTTTCCACACGCCTCGGACGCCTTCGATCGACGCCTGGCCTCCGAGCTTGCCCTCCGTACCGACCTCACGTGCGACGCGCGTCACCTGTTCGGCAAACGTGCTGAGCTGATCGACCATCGTGTTGATCGTGCTCTTCAGCTCGAGAATCTCACCGCGCGCGTCGACGATAATCTTCTTCTGCAGGTCGCCTTGCGCGATCGCGGTCGCGACCTGGGAAATGTTACGCACCTGGTCGGTCAGGTTCGTCGCCATGAAATTCACGGCGTCCGTCAGGTGGCGCCAAGTGCCGGAGACACCGCGCACGTCGGCCTGGCCGCCGAGCTTGCCTTCGGTACCGACCTCGGTCGCCAGTCGAGTCACCTGGTCCGCGAACGCGCTCAGCTGATCGACCATCGTGTTGATCGTGTTCTTGAGCTCGAGGAACTCGCCCTTCGCGTCGACCAAGATCTTACGTGTCAGATCGCCCTTCGCGACCGCGGTCGTCACCGTTGCGATGTCGCGCACCTGATTGGTCAGGTTACTGGCCATCAGATTCACGTTGTCAGTCAGCTCTTTCCACACGCCGCGCACGGCTGCGACTTCAGCCTGACTGCCGAGCCGGCCTTCCACGCCGACCTCGCGCGCAACGCGCGTGACTTCCTCCGAGAACGCGTTCAGCTGATCGACCATCGCGTTCAAGATGTTCTTCAGCTCGAGCACCTCGCCGCGCGCGCCGACTGTGATCTTCTTCGACAAGTCACCGGTCGCGACCGCGCGGGCAACTTCAGCGATGTTACGCACCTGATTGGTCAGGTTGTTCGCCATCGAGTTGACGTTTTGCGTGAGCTCGAGCCAGATCCCCGAGACGTCGCGCACGACCGCTTGGCCGCCGAGGACGCCCTCGGTACCGACCTCGCGCGCCATACGACTGACCTCGGCAGCAAACGAACCGAGCGAGTCCACCATCGCGTTGATCGTGTTTTTGAGCTCGAGCAGCTCGCCTTTCACGTCGACGGTGATCTTCTTCGACAAGTCGCCTTTGGCGACCGAGGTCGTGACCGACGCGATGTCACGCACCTGATCCGTCAGGTTACGTCCCATCAGATTCACGTTGTCAGTCAGCTCGCGCCACACACCCGAGACGTCGCGCACGTCGGCTTGCACGCCGAGCGTTCCTTCCGTACCGACCAACCGCGCCATCCGATTCACCTCGGCGGCAAACCGGTTCAGCTTGTCCATCGTGGCGTTGATCGTGTTCTTGAGCGTTAAGATCTCGCCCTTCGCGTCGACCGTGATCTTGTGGCCCAAGTCGCCCTGCGCCATCGCCGTGATGACTTCGGCGATGTTGCGCACCTGGCTCGTGAGATTGCTGGCCATCGAGTTCACGTTTTCCGTGAGCTCGCGCCACACACCCGAACCACCGGCGACGCGCGCTTGCCCGCCGAGCACGCCTTCCGTACCGACTTCGCGTGCGACGCGCGTCACCTCCGACGCGAACGCGCTCAGCTGATCGACCATCGTGTTGATGGTGTTTTTGAGGCCGAGTAGCTCGCCTTTGACGTCGACCGTGATCTTGCGCGACAAGTCACCGGCCGCGATCGCAGTCGACACCTCGGCGATGTTGCGCACCTGAATCGTGAGGTTGTTCGCCATCGAGTTGACGTTTTGAGTCAGCTCGCGCCAAACGCCCGACACGCCGCGCACTTGCGCTTGGCCGCCGAGCACGCCTTCCGTACCGACTTCGCGCGCGACGCGCGTCACTTCCGAGGCGAACGAGCTCAGCTGATCGACCATCGTGTTGATGGTGTTCTTCAGCTCGAGGATCTCACCCTTCGCGTCGATGCTGACCGTCTTGGTCAAGTCGCCGCTCGCAACTGCAGTCGTCACGCGCGCAATCTCACGCACCTGCTCGGTGAGATTGCTCGCCATCAAGTTCACGCTGTCGGTCAGCTCTTTCCACACGCCGGCGACGCCGCGAATCCGGGCTTGCGCACCGAGCTTGCCTTCGGTGCCGACCTCTTGCGCGACGCGCGTCACTTCGGACGAGAACGCGGCGAGCTGCCCGACCATGCCGTTCACGAGGCGCGCGTGCCGCAAGAAGTCGCCGCGCAGAGCGGCATCCTGACCATCGATGTCGATCGTCTGAGTCAGGTCGCCCTTCGCAACCGCGGTCAATACGCGCGCGACGTCTGTGGTGTGGGCAGTGACGTCGTCGAGCAACGCGTTCACGCCGGTCACGTACACCGACCAACCGCCGCGCGCGTTGCTCTTACTCAAGCGCCGGTGTGTGCGACCTTCGAGGCCTACCGTCTGCCGCAACTCTTCGACTTCCACCCGCAAACCGTCGGCGAATTGCGCGAGGTCGTTGAAGGCCTCACAGATCTGGCCGTCGAGGCCCACGAGCTCGTCGGGCAACCGAGCTTCGAACTCACCGCGTCGAAATGCGCGTAGTGCGGAGAGCAGCTGACGGCGGTCGAGTGCGTCCCGGTGTTCGCGGGTTCCATTGTTGCGCGTCGTGACGTCGGCCATTCGGCAATCCTTGACTGGAAAACTAGAAGGCGAGAGCGCGTTTCAGGGCCTCGATGCTGGCAGGCTTCACGATGTGGAGATCGAAGCCCGCGTCGAGTGCGCGGCGTTTGTCAGATTCCTGCCCGAAGCCCGTCATCGCGACGAGCCGCAGCCGTTCGCGGCTGAGCTTGGCACGCAAATGTTCGGCAACGCCGTAGCCGTCGAGCCGGGGCAGTCCGATGTCGACGAATGCCACGTCGGGTCGACTTCGGAGCGCGAGTTCCGAGCCGGACTCACCGTCCGCCGCGACTTCTACGTGATGACCCCAACCGCGAAGCAGATCCGCCATCAGTTCGCGAATGTCTTCGCTGTCGTCGATCAACACGATCGAGAGCCGACGCCCGTTCGTAGCCTTCGGTGCCGCATCGGCCGCGACATCGAGCGCCTTTGCCTCTTGATCGAGCGGCAATCGCACCGTGAACTCGCTGCCCTGACCATGGCCTGCACTTCGCACCGACACCGAACCGTCGTGCATCACGACGAGTTGGCGCACGACTGACAAGCCGAGACCCAAGCCGGCACCCGACCGCACCTCTTCTTGCGAAAACGCGTCGAACACGCGGCTCAGAAAGTCCGCGCTGATCCCGCGGCCGTTGTCGCGCACGCGCAGCTCGACTTGATCGTTCTTCCGCTCGGCTTCGATCGAGATCTGCCCACCGTTCGCCGTGTAGCGCGCAGCATTGTTCAAGAGGTTCGCGACGACTTGAACGAGGCGAACCGTATCCCCAGACACCCGCAGCGGTTCGGGCGGCACGCTGACCTGCAGCTCGTGGCTGCGCTCGTTCAAGATCGGCTGACTCGTCGACACCGCGTGGTCCACGATCTCCTGAATCGAGACCGACGCCTTCCGCAGCTCGATCTTGCCCGAGCTGATGCGCGAGATATCGAGTAAGTCGTCCACCAGCCGCGCCAAGTGCTGGCTCTGACGTTCGATGATGTCTCGCGTGCGCCGCACCGAGTCATCGATGCTCGCGTCGGACACCGCAAACCGTTGCCGCAGCAGCTCTAGCCCGGCCATGATTGGCGCAAGCGGATTACGCAGCTCGTGACCGAGCAGCGCGAGAAACTGGTCCTTACGCCGGTCCGCCTCCGCCAGCTGATCCATCTGCCGGAGGAGCGCCTCGGCTTCCCAGCGACTGCGCTCCTCTTCGAGGGAGCGTTCGTGCTCACGCTTCTCGTGCTCGCGAATCTGCTCCGCCTGCCGCGCCACCTCTGCAGTCCGCAACTGCAATTCCACGAACACGGTAGCCTTCGCGCGAAGCACTTCCGGCACCACGGGCTTGAACAGGAAATCCACCGCGCCAAGCGCGTAGGCGGACCCGACTTCCCGGTCGTCGCGCCCGTACGCTGTCACAAAAATGATCGGGGTGTGGCTGGACCGTTTACGAGCCCGAATCATGCGGGCGGTCTCGAACCCGTCCATGGTTGGCATCTTCACGTCGAGCAAGATCAACGCGAAGTCACGGTCCAACAAAATGCGCAGCGCTTCACTCCCGGAGTGAGCACGGGCGACACGCGCCCCAAGCTCGCCGAGAGCAGCCTCGATGGCGACGACATTTGCTGGGTTGTCGTCGACGACCAGGATGTCGGCGGTGTGGGAGCTCTGACTTTCCATAAAGCCTCGGCGGCCCAAGCCTGCGCACACGCGCAGTCGACCCTTCAGCCTTATGACACAACTCCGAAGGGGGGCGCGAACACAAACACGCCGCAGCTAGCGGCATGTTTGCCCCTTCGAACAAAAACGCCACATACCGACTATAATCCCTGACACGCGTGTGGGTAGCGGGCCACTTCCTACGACGAACAGAAAAACCCGCGGACGCGATTGGCGCCGCGGGTTTCCGAGTAACTACGCCTGTCACGAGCTCAGTGGTGATGCCGTGAGTGCGCGGGTGGATCACTCGCGGGGAAAGACTCCTGCCCGGCCTGCGTGACCTCGTCGGTGTGCTCGATCACCTCATCATGTCGCACCGGTGAAACTGCGCGCGCATACGCCGGGCTGGCGGGTACGCGACTGCTTCGCGCTGCGCGAACGATCGCGTCGATGCTCCACGGCCCACCGCCCGCTGCCATGAACCACAGCGAGGACATCAGCATCACGAGTGGATACTCGAAGCCGCCGGCGGCTGCGAACAAACCATGCTTCAGATGCACCGTCGCAATGGCCACGATCATTACGCAAGCCACGCCGAACGCAGCGATCGGCGTAAGCAGACCGAACGCCAAGCCAAGTCCACCGAACAGCTCGCCCGCGATGGCGAGGTACGTCATCAGACTCGGCACCGGAAAGCCCATCTGCGCGAGGTGACCTTGAAACACCGACGGGTCCATCACCTTTTGCAAGCCATGCGCGGCCATGGTCAGTCCGACGACAACCCTGAACAGGGTGAACGCAGTGAGCGACTTCGTGTCGCCTAAAACTAGAACGCGACTTGGCTTCTCCATGTTCGTCACCTGGGTAGGAAGATGACGAGACAAACAGCAAGTATCATGCCCGATGAAACATCGAGTCAAATCGCGGGAGACGCCGCGCGCGCGTCGTGCGAGTGAGACGTTATTGCAGGTCGCACGGTGCGCGGCAGTTGTCCTTCAAGCAGACCGCGTGGTCGACGAACGCGCCCGGACTCTCACTGATGCCGCACGGAACGAAACAGTCGTCTTGGCCGCTTTGACCTAAACAATCCCAGTAACAAGCGCAGTCGGCGTCAGACTGACACTCGACGTATGACGCGCAGCAGCTCTTAGTCGCACACTCGTTGCA
>DASRXR010000830.1:0-3384 GCA_035687405.1 Polyangiales bacterium | reverse complement strand
GCGAGCCTTCGAGGTTCGCTTTGATCTTCGCGTCGAGCTGCGCCTTCAGGTCCGCGTCGGCCGCGATCCCGAAGTCCGCCTTGATCAGCTTGAGTTGCGCTTCGATGCCTCCGGCAACGCTGTCGGCGGCGCCGCGGAAGTTGTTGGTCGTTGCGAAGAACGCATCGACCTTGGCGACGCCCGAGATCGAAGCGTTGCCTTCGAGCACGCCTTTGATCAGCTCGCCCTCACTGTCCTCGTCACCTGGACACGCGAGACCGCAAGCTTTGCGGAACTCATCAAACAGCTTGTCACCTCCAGGGATGATCGGCTTGCCGTTTTCGTCAGTACCGCACGAACCGGCCAAACCGAGAATGGTTAGGCCCACGATGCAATAACTAAAGCGTTTCATTGCGCTCATCTCCTTCATGGACCTGGGTCAGACCTTGAGCATCGAGGTGACCTTGGCGGCAGCATCGATCTGCGCCTTCAGGCCGGTGGTGGATTTTTCGATGACGGTCTTGACCTTCGGTAGCTCGGCGACGGCGCACGTGAGCCCGAACTGAACGCGAATGCTGCCCCCGGTCGCGGCTTTGAACGCGCCATCGAGCGCGCCCGTAGCCGAAGCCGAGAGATCGGCACCTGCACTAGCAACCGAGTCCGCTTTCGCGACCGCCGCCTTCAAAGCGGGCAAACGCGAGCTGATCAGCACCTTCAATGCTGCTTCGAACTTGGCTTGCGCCTTTGCTTCGACGCCCGCCTTGAGTTTGTACGAGAGTGCGACGCGCGGCGGCGTGCATTGCACGTTGATCTTCGCTTCAGCTTTTGCTGAAGCCTTACATTCGACCTTCGCGGAAGGCGGTTCGAACTCGCCCTCACACTTGCCGTCGCACATCACTGAAGCGTTGGCTTTCGCTTTGCACTCGGCCCGAATCGCGCCCTTACATCCGCCCGACGGGTTCGTGACGGTGCACTCGCCCTTGCATTGCCCCGTGCAGGATGCGGCGACGGCGAGCTCGGCTTCGCATGAGCCCGTGCACATGCCTTCACATTTGCCCGCGCATTTGGCGTTCCCCTGCGCGTCCTTGACGTAAGCAGAACAAGTACCCGAGCACTCGCCACTACACGTACCAGTACAACCTGCCATGGCTGTCACCATCGTCGTGCAGGAGCCCTGACAGATAGCACCACCCGTACACATCAGGTTGGGAGGCACGATCGTGCACTCGAGATCGACGTCCGCGTCGCACTTGGCTTCGACCGACGCGTCGACCTCACAGCTTCCTTTGCACTCGACCTTGACCGAGCCGGGATTCACTTCGCCTTCGCAGCGCGCCTGGGCCTTCAGCGTGGCTTTGACATCGGCCTCGCACTTCGCGGGCTCAGCCTTGAACTCCACCGTGCCGTCGAGGTTGGCCTTGAACTGAGCGTCCAGCTGGACAGCGAGGTCCGCGTCGGCAGCGATGCCGAAGTCTCCCCGGATCGCATTCAGCTGCGCCTTGATGCCGCCGGCGACGCCGCCAGCTGCATTCTGGAAGTTGATCACCTGACCGAAGAACGCATCGACGGAAGCGACGCCGGAGATCGCAGCATTGCCGTCGGCAATTCCTTTGATCGTGGCACCCTTGTCGTTCTTGTCGCCGGGACACGCGAGGCCGCACTGAGCGGCGATTTCTTTGACCGTCAACGCTTGCTCGGAGACAGCTACGTCAGGCGCGTAAGCGCCCTGCGTATCTCCGGCCTGCGCCGGACTACAGGAAGCTGCAGCCGCAGCCATAACTGCGGTTCCCGCGAGCGCGAATATTCGCTTCGCGAGCGGTGTTTGTAAGCACATCATGTTCTGTCATTCCTCCCGCACTGCTGCGCGCGCGCAGCAATGCCGTTGGCCAAATCAGCAGGGGCGGTGATGCTTTCACAGTCGGAACCCTGCAGGCAACTTTGGCTTTCGTTTCGCAATCGCTCTTCTCGAAGATCGAGCGCCGCGTGTCGGCGTCGAACTCACGCCAAAGGCAAGTTCGAGGCCAGCGAAGCGCAACGTTTAGTCAGCCCGAACGAACGACTAACACGATCGCGATGATTGCGGCTAAAACTCGTGCGGCGACAAGGACGACGAGGTGTGGTGCGCGTGCCTGACTGGGGGACACTCACGCAAATGAGAAACACGCTTTCTCGTCGTGACAGTGAGTAAACCAAGACAGCAGTGTCACATCTCGATCCAGTTTCAGTCCGGGTCGAACTCATGGAAAAGTTTTTTCGAGCTTTCGATCTCGCCTAACGCGCGCCGCGGCTTCGCGCGCGGCGATGACGGTGAGCACTCGAAACGAGCGCGCCGCCGTTAGCTGCAGTGGATCGGATCCACGCTGCGACGGTGTAGGCGCGAGTGGACTGTTGCAACTCGATCGCCACAGGTTGGACTGTCGCGTGTCGTTGGATCTGGAACCATGCGAGACGCGAACCGACTGTGCCCACATGGGGGCACGTTTCGCATCCAAAGCTTGCAATCCGACGCGCTGTCCGGCTACGGTGCTCACATTCCCCCTGTCGCAGGAGGCGGCTGCCATGAAGGATCACGTGGCTCGCATGGTTCATGGTTGGATCGACCGTAGCCAGGAAGAAGCGAAGGACCCTGAGGTTTCGCAGCTGGTTGACGCAATCCACCGCATGATCCGTGAAGCCGAGGACGAAGTGCGCAGCCGCTGCGAGGAAATCGCGCAGCGAATTGCGGGACCAGACCTAGGCGGGCAAGTTGCGCTGGCGATCCGCATGACGAAGGCTGCCGAAAGCCTTCCGCGGAAGAGTCTCGTCCCCGGCGAGCTCAGCGTCGAAACAACGCGCAACTGATTGCGCGCTGATCCGCCGAATGATCAGCGTCGCTGGCAGAACACCGCAAATACGCTGGTGTAGCCATGCAGATACGTCTTCGAGCCGACGGGCCCGATCTCGCCATTGCTGAAGAAGCCTGACAGCGATGCCGGACCGACGCGCTGCGCGAACACGTTGGAGTCGTGGTTGGGCACGCCGTAGAGCCGCTCACCGCGTCCGAGGCACGAGAACATCAGGGCACCCCGAATGTCCTCCGACGATTGCGACGCTGTCAGCGCTCGCAGCCGCTGCACGAGGTCTTGGGCGGAGGTCTCGTTGTCGCGCAAATGAAACTGCACGACCTGATAATCCCGGACGCGAGCGTCGATCGCCATCGCCCCGGAATCGGGATCGATTCCCAGCACGTTGCGTATCAGGAAGTCGCCGGCCTCGTATCGACTTCGCTGATCACCCATGTCGATGCCTAGAAACAGCGACGTGTTGAACAGCGAGTGGTCGCGAGCGTTCATCTTCTCGTAGACGCGGCGCAGCACTTCCGCCGGCTTTCCCGCGTTCAGCTCACGGATCACGTTCCCCTTCGCG
>DASRXR010000829.1:0-6908 GCA_035687405.1 Polyangiales bacterium | reverse complement strand
CGATCGCGATCCCCTCGGGCTTCCCGGCCGTGCTTCCGCCCTGGACGATGCCGGGCCACAAGGCGATGGTGACCCCGCCGGCGAAGGGCGCGGATACAACGTGCCATCCCTGCTCGGTGTGTCGGCCGGTGCGCCCTACCTGCACGCAGGCAACGCGCGCACGCTCGAGGCGCTGTTCAGCTCGAGGTTCGCGACCCACTCCTCGCCCTCGCGGCGAACTTCCTGACTGACTCAGACCCCAAGGACGCCGCCGCGAAGGTATCCGCTCTCGTGCAGTACCCGCTGCCGATCGACGAGGCCGCCGCATACCCGGGCATCCCGGAGCCGGGCGGTGCCGGCGGGTCCTTGTGCCCCACGACGTTCAGCCCATGAGCTGAAGGACCGAGTCTTGCGCGCCGGCTAACCCGCGCGGGCAAGGCTCGTAGCCGAAACGTCAGTCGACTTTGAGGACCAACTTCCCGAGGTTCTCTCCCTTGAACAACATCAAGAGAGCCTCCGGGAAGCGGTCGAACCCGGTCACGACGTCTTCGCGCGGCTTCAGTTTGCCTTCCTTCATCCAGCCGGTCATGTCGCGCACGGCAGTCGGGAACTGGTCCGCGTAATCGAACACGACCATGCCCTCCATGCGCGCTCGAAAAACCAGGAGCGACATGTAGTTGCGCGGCCCTTCCATCCCGCCTTCGTTGTTGTACTGCGAGATGGCGCCACAGATCACGATGCGCGCCTTGAGTGCGAGACGCGTGAGCAGCGTATCGAGGATCGGACCGCCGACGTTGTCGAAGTAGACGTTCACGCCCTTCGGGCACGCCTGGCGAAGCGCGCTCTTGAGATCGCCGCTCTTGTAGTCGAGCGCCGCATCGAACCCGAGCTCTTGCACGAGGTAGTCGCACTTGCGCTTGCCACCCGCGATGCCCACCACGCGACAGCCTTTGATCTTCGCGATCTGCCCGACGACGGTCCCGACCGCACCCGCGGCACCCGACACGACGACCGTTTCACCTGGCTTGGGTTGGCCGACGTCGAGCAGGCCGAAGTACGCGGTCATGCCGGGCATGCCGAGCGTGCCTAGATAGACCGGCAAAGGAGCGACCGAGGTGTCGATCTTGGTCAGTGTCGGGCCACCGACAGTGCCGAAAGTCTGCACTCCCCACGCGCCCGAGACGGCGTCCCCAGCCTTGAAATTCGGGTGTTTGCTCTCGATCACTTCGCCGGCGGTGCCCGCGCGCATCACTTCATCGAGACCCACCGGCGGTACGTACGACTTCACGTCGTTCATCCAGCCGCGCATCGCGGGGTCGAGCGAGATGTACTGCGTACGCACCAGGACTTCGCCCTCCGCGGGCGGTCGGACCGCCTCTTCGGTGAGCCGAAAGTCGCTGGACTTCACCAGCCCTACCGGCCTGGCGGCGAGGCGAAACTGACGGTTCTGCGTGGTCGTGCTCACAGCTGCGCCCCCCGTTTCGGACAAGGTTGATTCAGGTTCAGCTTCGTCGCGGTCATTAACGGACCCTCCACCCGAGCCGACGCTATTGCAGGGATCATGGACCGGCAAGGCACACGGGACGACATGCGAGTCATCGGCGATCCGTCGCCCACCGAAAGCGCGTGCGTGAGGTCGAGGGCGAGTGGTGGTTCACGCGCCGTCGCATGCGAGTCGGTGCGCTCGGCGCATCGCGTCTCGCTGAATCCGATCACGAAACGACGTGTTGCTGCGTTTCGACTGTACTCATCTTCCTTCGAGTGCTGATAAGCTGCGGAACCGATGGCCGCGAAAAAGAAGAAGACCGCTAAGAAGCAACCTGCAAAACCCAAGGCTCCGCAGAAGAAGTCTGCGAAGAAGAAGGCTCCTGCAAAGCCGGCGAAGAAGAAGAAAGCGCCGGCGAAGAAGGCACCTCCTCCTCCCGCCAAGAAGGCGCCGAAGCCGGTAAAGAAAAAGGCGCCGAAGCCGAAGCCAACTCGGCAAGCGCCACCGAGCGAGCCGCCGGAAGACTTCGAGCCTGCGAACTCTGAGCCGCCGCCTGATCCCGATCAGGATTCCGATTCGGATTCGGACAGCGATTCGGACTCGGATGATTCGGAAGGATCGGGCGACGACGACGAAGACGATGAAGACGACGAAGCCCAGGCTAAGGATTCACACGAGCTCTCGCGGATGGCGCGTCGAGCATCGCTCGCGCGACTGACGAAGAGTTACGTGCAACCCGAATGACTGCGGTGGCAACGCATGTGCTGCGCGCGAGCGAGTGGGGAAAAGCTCGCTTCGTGCGCGGCGTTCATGCGTAACGGGCGCTGAGCACTGCGCCGAACTAGCGTCGACACCCGGCGCGGGTTCGTTGCGCGCTCACGGTTGCCATTCTTTGCCCGTTTCGCAGTCGATGTGGCGTAGGGAAAGTTTTGCGGCCGCGATCTCGAGCACACCGAACACGATCGGTAAGCTCATGCGTCGCGGCCCGATCGATCCGGGATTGAACACCGTCAATCCCTTGTCGCGTCCCGCGAACGGCACGTGTGAGTGACCGCAGATGATCAAGCGCGCGCCTTCGCTCGAGGCGCGCTTGGCTGCGTCCGTGCGAATGCGTGGACCCTGCACGGCGATGTGCATGAGCAGCAGCTTGAGCGCGCTGTCGTCGCCGGATCGAACGTCGATCGTCACGAGATCCGGTACCGCTGAGTCGCGTTCGTCGATGTTGCCGCGCACGGCGATGACCGGCGCGATCTGCCCGAGGTCTTCGAGCACGCGTAGATCGCCGATGTCTCCCGCGTGCAAGATCGCGTCGGGTTCGAGCGCTGCGATCTGCTCCGCGGCGTCAGGATGAGGATTGCTGTGCGTGTCGGCCACGATTGCCAGGCGCAAGCCACCGCGCGCGCCGAGCGGCAGCGAGGTCTGCGCTGAGACGAGCTTTTGGGGCATCAAGTCGTATTTGGTGCTGCGCATGAGAGTTCCAGGAAGTGTAGCGCGCCAAGGGGACGGCCGGCGCGCACCGCCCAAGTTTGTGGTAACGCGGGTGGTTCCCTGGGCAGCGGGGCTTACCTCGTGAAGGTCAGTTCCGCGATTCTCATGCGGAAGAAGTAGAGGTCGCCGTGAGCTTTCAGCGCGTGACTACGCCCGTGCTTCATCTCGCTTATGAAGCGAAAGGGCCGATCGACGGCTCGCCCGTGTTCATGTTGCATGGCTGGCCGGACGACGTGCGAACGTACGATCGCATCTTGCCGCGTTTGCATGAGTCGGGGTTTCGCACGTTTGTGCCGTGGCTTCGCGGCTTCGGGCCCACCTCGTTCATCTCCGAGCACACGCCGCGCTCCGGGCAGATCGCGGCGATGGCGCAAGACGTTCTAGATCTCGCGGATGCGCTCGGTATTTTGCGCTTTGCGATCGTCGGGCACGATTGGGGCGCACGTATCGCGTATCTACTCGCCGCAACGTTTCCGGAGCGCGTGTCGCGGTTCGCGGCGCTGTCCGTGGGATGGCAACCGGGTGAGTTGCCGACGCCTTCGATCGAGCAAGCGCAACGCTACTGGTACCAGTGGTACATGAGCACCGAGCGCGGCGCGACCGAGCTTCACACCGAAGGCAAAGCATTCGCGCGATTCATGTGGGAAACCTGGAGTCCGTCCGGTTGGTTCGACGACGCCACGTTCGACACGACTGCACGTTCGTTCGAGAACCCTGACTGGGCCGAAATTACGATTCACTCGTATCGCGTGCGGTGGGGGCAAGCGGAGCCTGATCCGCGCTACGGTGCGCTCGAAGAACACGCGCGCAACGCGCTGTCGATCGACGTGCCGGCGTTGCTGGTTCAGGGCGGTTCGGATCAGGTCGCGCTGCCGAACTCGTCCGCCGCGACCGGGAACTACTTCAGTGGGCCGTTTCAGCGCGTCGTGCTCGAAGGCGTCGGTCATTTTCCGACGCGTGAAGCGCCGCACAGCGTCACGCGATTGCTGTCGCCGTTTTTGAAGGGGCGCAAGATCGTCGAGAAACCGCCGTTCAATCTCGCGCACGGGCCGAGAGTGCACTCGTTCGAAGCCGAGTAGTCAGTATGCCGCGGCGCGAACGCGGCGAAGGCGATGGAGCAGAATCGCACCGACTACGATCGCAGTAGCCCCAGCCACCGCGAGCGACGTGTGTACGTCGATCAAGCTACCGGCGAGGCCGACCGTGACGCCGCTGAACGTCCGCAAGCCCAATGCGGACATCTGATACAAGCCGAGCACGCGGCCGCGCGCGGCATCCGGTGCGTTCAGCTGCACGAGCGTTTGCGTCATGCTGCTGAAGGACAGCTCGAAGAAGCCGGCGCAGAAGAGCAGCACGAGTGCGACCGCGTACGAACGCATCAGCGCAAACGCCGCGAGCGAGAGCGCCCAGGCCATGAACAAGCGCACGGCCGACCGAGGTTGCATCGCGAAGATGCCACCACGGCTCTCGAGTAAGATGCCGGCGAGCAGTGCACCCGCTGCATCGGCGCCGAGCAGCATCGTGTACGCACTGCCGGGGTCGCCGTGGCCCAAGTCCTGCGCGAAGCCCGGCATCTGGGCTTGATAGCTGTTACCGACTAAAAACGATGCGGCGCCCGCGAGGACGATCATCACCGACAACACCGGATTCGGCGCGACGTCCCGAACGGTCCGCAGAATATCGGCAAAGCCTCGCACCGCGCGCGTGCTAGCGACCGCGGCTCCGCGCAGATGCCGGCCGTACGGCGCTGCGATCAGCCACACGATCAGCGGCAAGTAGAAGACCGTGTTGAGGAAGATGCCGCGCGTCGGACCGAGTGTGATGAGCACGAGGCTGCCGACCGCCGGACCAACCAGCACACCGAGGTATCGCGCCGTCGCAGACAGTCTCACGGCGCTTTGCAACGAGTCCGGGCCGACGATGTCGTAGAGCAGGACTTGGCTCGAGGTAGTCCAGAGCACGCCCGCGAGTCCGTGAAGCACGAGCAGCACGACCGCGTGCCAGAGCTCGAGCGTGTCGGTGAGGAAGAAGTAGCCCCAGCCGGCCGACACGAGGGCGAACAAGATCGCGCCGGCTTGAATGATGCGCCGAGAATCGATTCGGTCGTTCAGGGCTCCGACGGAGACCGAAAACAGCAGATACGGCAGCCAGTGCGACACGACGGCAAATCCGCCGAGTGCGGCCGAGTGGAACTTTTGAAACGCAACCCAGTAGCTGATCACGTGCTCGACGTTGTCGGCCATCATGGTCAACGTGAGCGTGATCAAGTAGGCGCGATAGCCGCGGATACCGAGCGCACCAAACGCCTTCGGTGCGAGTGGGTCAGCGGAAGCGGTGGCGGCCATCGGAACTAATTTTTCGACAAAAGCGCAAGCAATGCACTGAGACTGGGTTCACGCTCGAGGTTTAGCACGCGTTCGAGAACCTCTGATTGCGTGTTCGGGGCGAGCGGTGCGAGCCGCTGGAACTTCGCGCGCAACCGCGAAGTTTGCTGGTCGAGGTTTCGCTCCGGCAGGCCCGCATCCTGCTTCGTTTCCAGGATCGCGCCGGATCGCAGCTTCAGCTGCACCGTCGTCGCAGTGGCGGACATCGGTTCCGTTCTCACTTGCACCCGCTCCATCAGGCTCGTCAGCTCCGGAGACGTCACGCGCGCGTCGTCGAACGCTTTCGGATCGTTCGTCGCATCACCGAGCAGCGCCATCGCGGCCGTCGCCTTCAGACTGAACTTCGCCTGCATGCCAGTCTCGGGCTGCTCGATCGCACACACACCCAAACACGTTTCGTCGACCGTCAGGATCACCTGCTCGACGTCGTCTGCAGCCATCGGCTGCTGGCGCTTCAACGCCTGCAAGCCGTCGATCGTCGCGTGGGTCAAGTGACACGCTGCGTGGTACTTGAACAACGTATCCAAGATCGCGAAGCGCTCTGGATCCTTCGCGCGCGGCGCGAGCACACCGTGAGTCGCGCCGAAGCCCTGCTCTGTCTCGAGGATCGCGGGATTCGCCTCGAAGCCACCGGCAGCAAGCAACGCCGACATCAAGCCGGTCTGCGCGGCGCGACCCGCGTGATACGGCTTGGCCATCGTCCCGAACGCGCTCTTCAAACCCGCGGCTTGGGTGCCGGCCAAGCCGAAGGCGTGCAGCCACACGCGCTCGTTTTGGCCGAGCAGATGCGCCGCTGCAGCCGCAGCGCCAAACGCGCCGAGCGTGCCCGTCGCGTGGAATCCACGCTTGTAATGATCTGGGTTCAGCCATTGACCGAGCCGGCACTCGACCTCGACGCCCGCGACCAGCGCAGCCAACAGCGACGCTCCGGAGCTTCGCTCGCGCTCGGCCAAGCCCCACAACCCACCGAGCACCGGCGCAGTGGGGTGCCCTTGCAAGCTCCAGTGCGTGTCGTCGTAGTCGAGCGCGTGCGCGGCAGTCCCGTGGAGTAGCGCAGCGCTCGAGATGCTGGACGTACGACCGAAGCCGAGCAGCGTCGCCTCGGTCCCCGCATCGGCGCGAACCGTGGATTCGTACAAGATGCGAACGAGCGGCTCCGAGGCGCCCGCGAGCGTCACCGCGATGAAGTCGAGCACGCAATGCTTCGCAACCAGCAGAACGTCCGCAGGCAAGCTCGCGGCCTGCACGCGCCGGCCCAACGCCACCAACCGCTGCGTCGGCTGCATGCTCAACCCAGCTCGGTGGTGATCGGCGCGCCGGCTTTGATCGTGCGCGTGACCGGTGTCTTCTCGGAGATCTCCAGCAACTTGGCGCGCTGCTCGTCGCCGAGCGACTCGCTAAACGAGATGACCCGTTTGATCTTGCCAGTGTCCTCTTGGCTTTCTTTGTGAAGCTCGACATCGACGTGGATCGTGCCGAGCTTCCAGCTCTTTCGATCGGCGTACATGCGCAGCGTGATGGACGTGCACGCGGCTAGACCGGATAGGAGCAGCTGATACGGGCTGGGCCCG
>DASRXR010000828.1:0-10257 GCA_035687405.1 Polyangiales bacterium | reverse complement strand
CGAGTCTCCGTTGCGCGAGCTGCTCGACCAGGTGCCGGCGCAACCACTGAAGCAGGGTCGGCGCGGCCGGTCGGCAAATCCGACGCTCGTACAGACGCTCGCGGGCGAGACTGCGGCCGGCAGCCATGAGCGTCCATCGGTTGCGCTGCTCGGGCCGAAGGCTGTGCGAGAGCGCGAGCGGCGGCCGCGATCGAGTCCTCCGCAACCGCGTGGACCGTGGGTCGGGCGGAGCGCGGAGCTCGCGGACGTGTGTGCGCGGCTCGAGCGCGATCGCGGCGTGACGATTTGGGGCGGTGCGGGCGTCGGCAAGACGCGGCTCGCGCTCGAGGTTGCGCGCGCGCTCGGGACGTTACACCCGCAGCAAGTGCCGGTGTTTTGTGAGCTCGGTGAAGCGCGCGACAGCGCCGACGTGCTGCGGATCGTGTCGGAGCGCGCCGGGTTGCCGCTCGCAGCGCATCGCGAGGCGGAGCTGGTGCTCGGCGGTTTGCTCGGAAAGCTTGGCGAGGTGCTGCTCGTGCTCGATCGGTGCGAGCACCTCGCGGGCGAGCTGCCGGCGTTGGTCGCGTTGTGGCTCGATGCGGCACCGGGGTTGAGCGTGCTCGCGACTTCGCGATCGCGGTTGCGGGGGTTGGCGGAGTTGGAGCTGGCGCCGCTTGCGACGCGCGCTCCGGCCCTGCAGCTGACGGCGACGGATGCGCCGTTGAGCGAGGCTGCCGAGTTGGTGTTGGCGCGGACGGGCACGGAGCTCACGGTGACGGGCGAGACGCGCGAGTTGGCCGAGCGCATTGCGAGTGCGCTCGACGGCAACCCGTTGGCGATCGAGTTGGCGGCGGCGCGTGTGCCGGTGCTCGGGTTGGCGGGCGTGGTTGCGCGCTTGCCGGAGCAGCTGATGTTACTCGCGGATCATTCCGCGAGTCAGACGATGCGAGGTGCGATCGCGTGGTCGTGGGATTTGTTGAGTGAGCCCGAGCGGCTGGCGTTCATGCAGTGTGCGGTGTTTCGGGGGTCGTTCAGCTTGGCGGCGGCGGAGGTGGTGATCGTCGGTGCAGAGGGCGCGAGCGTGTTGGAGGTCGTGCAGGCGTTGAGAGAGCAGTCGTTGTTGATGTCGACGCCGCTCGCGGGAACTTCGGTGGTCTCGGTGAGGCTGACGCTGTCGGCGGCGTTGCGAGAGTTTGCGTTGGCGCAGCTGGCAAGCGCGCGAGCGCTGTATCCGCAATTGGCCGAGGTGGAGACGAGGCACGCGAGGTACTACGCGACATTGGCAAAATCGCACGCAGGTTCGCGTGTGCGTGCGGGTTCACTGCAGGAGCCACGAAGCCTCGAGCGGCGAGAACACGACAACCTGTTGGCAGCGGCGGCGCATTTGCTCGAGCTGCAGGAGCCGGTGGCGGTGGCAACGATCTTGTTCGCGCTGGAGCCAGCGATCCTGGCGTTGGGTGTAAACAGTCCGCTCGTGGCGTTGCTGGAGCGCACGTTGGCCGCCTTGGATGCAGCGGCTGCAGCGGTGGAGGCCGTTGGGAACGCGAGCCCGCCCGTGGAGCGTAGCGATGTTAGCTCGGTATTGGGTGTGCGCGAGAACCTCGCGGAGCGCAGCCCGGTCTCGCTCGATGCTGCGCTGCTCGCGGCGACAGCCGATGCCGAATTCAAGATTGCACGCGCGCGCCTTCGCGCGTTGCGCGCACGCTTGCTGGCGCCCTCGGGCGAACTCGCGATCGCGCGAGCGGAGCTGGAGCGTGCGTGCCGCGAGGCTGAGAGTGCCCGCGACGCGTGGCTGATCGGTGTGACCTCGCTCGAGCTCGGCGTCGTTCATCATTTTGCGCGCGAGCTCGATCTCGCTGCTGAATGTTATCAACGCGCTCTCGACTCGCTCGCAGACGCGGATGATCCCGTCGCTGAAGCTCGCTGTCACGGAAACCTTGGCGCCGTTGCACACGACCAAGGACGCATGCACGAAGCCGCCGATGGGTACCGGCAAGCGATCGCGCTTCTGGCGGACGCAAACGAGCCGCGGTTGTCCGCGAACTTTCGCGGAAACTTGGCGCTGCTCGAACACGAACATCGCCAGTTCGACACCGCTAGCAAGTTGTACGAACAAGCTGCGCTCGAGCTCGAAGATGTCTGCGACGCTCGCGTGTTAGGCATCGTGCTCGGCAACTGGGGCACGCTCGAGCTCGCTGCGGAGCGGCGGCGGCTCACTCAGCGGCCGGAACCGCTGCTTGGTTCACTCGCTGCCACAGAGTCGCTACCGGCGTCTCACGCGGACCGCGCGCCGCGCGTTGCTCCTCGCTCGGAGCTGCACGTCGATGCCGCGGCAGAACACCGCGCGTACTCGCTGTTCTCGCGCGCACATGCGCTCCTCGAGGGCTGCGGCGATCGACGTTCGCTCGGGCTCGCCGCCGCACGACTCGGCGTCGTTCACGCGCTGGAGGGCCGGATTGACGACGCCGAAAGTCACCTGGCTCGCGCGGAACGACAGCTCCGCCGCGATCCACTGGCGAAGATCGTCGTGGCCTGTTTGCGTGGCTTCCTCGAGCTCGCGCGAGCGCTTCGCTCCGTGGAATCGCACAACTCGACTGCTGCTCCCGCGTCGTTCGAGCGCGCTCGCGCCCGATACGAAGCCGCGCTCAAGGCGCAGCACGCGGGACGACTCGCGCTCGATCAGTCGGACGACCTGCGTCTTTACAGCGCACTTCTCGTGAGCGAGCTCGACCGGACGAAGAGCTCGGTGGAATCAAGCGCGCAAGTCGCGGGTTGAACGCGCAGCTCTTCTCCGCTCGATCGCCGACGCCAATGGCTGCAACTGCGGCCGCACCAGCACCGCAAATGGGCGGGCACGTGCCTGGCCCGTGCCTGCTGATCGCGGTGTGCCGGCCGCCCAATTGCCGAGCAGTTACGCGGGCAACTCCACCGGCATACCGGTTGCTCTAGTGCCGACCCGACACACACAGAGCCGGGCAAAGGCCCCGGACATCACGGAAGGGCACTATGCGTACTTTATCTTTACTCAGCATCATCGTCGCGCTCTCGGCAGGCTTCGCCGGCTGTCAGCTCGACGTTGGAAAGGAGGACGATTCCAAAAAAGGTTCCGCAGACGGCGGAGCCGAGTCGGACGACTCCACCGACGACAACGAACCAGATGATGAACCCAAAGCTGGTTCATCCGCTGGTAGCGGCGCCGCAGGCGCAGCCGGTAGCGGCGAGAAGCCGACCACCGGTGGTCCGACCCAAGGCGGCCAGCCTGATCCGGAAATGCCGGACCAGCCGCTCCCGCCGGTCAACTACAAGGAGCTGCTGCAGCCGAACAAGGGCAGCGCGATTGCGCTCTCCGAGGACGACTCGATCGCAGTCGCAGTGAACCGCGACGTTGGATCTGCGACGATCATCGGCATCGAGTATCCGAAGTCGGCCGATGGCAAGTACGAGCAACCGAAGCAGCGCGTCATCAAAGAGGTGCTTCTCGGTGAAGGCTCCGAGCCCTTCCAGGTCGTGATCGCGCCGGACGGTGACACTGCCTACGTGATCCTTCGCAAAGACCAGAAGCTCGTGAAGATCGAGAAGCTCCACACGGCGCCTTCGGTCTACGGCATGGTCGCAACCGGCTCCGAGCCGACCTCGCTCGCGCTGAGCCCGAGCGGTCGCTACATCTACGTGGCGAACTGGAACGACGGTAACGTCACGGAGTATTCGGCCGACAAGCTCGAGTACGCCTCGACGATCGACTTGAACGAGCCGCTCGTGAAGACCGGCTACCTCGGCGACATCAAGCCGCGGCCCGCACTCGCTCACCCACGCTCGATCGTGATCACGAACAACCACGACGGTAACGACGACGACGAGTCGCTGTACGTGACCGAATACTACGGGCAGCAGGTGGAAGCCGAGCTCGCGGACGGCTCCAACTCGGACGTGCGTAAGGTCGGCATGGTCTACTACGTCCCGCTGAAGTCGCGCGACGTTCGTACGATCAACCTCAAGGCACTCGGTGACATCGGGTTCAACGACAATGCCGGTATCGCAGCAGGTTGTTATCCGAACCAGCTGCAGTCGATCGCGCTCAACGGCTACTACGCCTACGTGGTCAGCGTGTGCGCGTCGCCGAAGGGTCCGCTCGGCGTCAAAGCCACGACGACGTCATGCTCTGTGGTCGAGGACTGCAACGGTCTCGGCTTGGTCGAGCCCGCGTGCGTCCTGCCGTTCGGTGCTGCGCCGAACAAGATTTGTATCGACCTCTCCAGCGTGAAGACGAGCACTGCACCGGTGATGTCGATCATCGACATCCGCAAGAACGCCGAAGTGCAGGGCAGCGCGGAGAACCTCAACGCCTCGTTTGCGGCGCTCTACGCCAAGAACAAGACGCCGGACGCGCAACAGCGCTTTCCGCTCTTCGCCGGTGACATCGCGTTCGTGCCAGGCACGACTGTGGGTTACGTGACGGCCGATGGTGCGGATGCAGTGTTCCGCTTCCAGGTGAACGCCGACGACGGCACGATCGCCAGCGTGGGTGGTTCGACGAACCTGTTCATCGACCTGCTCAACTTGCCGGCTGACAAGATCGGCAAAAGCCCGAACGGCATCGCGATCGCGTCCAGTCTGAAGAAAGTCGCGCTCGTCTCGAACGAAGTCAGCCGCAGCGTTGCGCTCCTCGACTTCAACACACAAGCAGTCGCGGGTGGCGCGATGGCTCCGAACGTCATCTCGATCTCGGCCTTGCCGGTCGCAGGCTCGGATGCGGACAAGATCCTTCGCGGTAAGCGCTTCTTCAAGACGGGTACCGGTCGCTGGTCGCTGAAGGGCCAAGGCTGGGGTTCGTGCCAGTCGTGTCATGGTGACGGCTTGAGCGACAACGTGACGTGGTACTTCGCGCGTGGCCCACGCCAGGCGACGAGCCTCGACGGTACCTTTGCGTCGAAACACGCCGAGGATCAGCGGTTCTTGAACTGGACCGCGATCAAAGATCAGGTCGACGACTTCGACGACAACACGACGGGTATCTCGGGTGGTGTCGGCGCGATCGTGAACACGCTCAGTGTGCCGCCTGCAACTTCGGATCGAATCGACTTCATCGGCTTGGGTCACGGCAACTTGAACGGCTCGTCCGAGCAAGCTGCGGATCCGGCGAACCCGTTGATGTTCGAACTCGCGCCGAAGCTGAACGACTGGCCCGAGATCACGCGCTACATCCAAACGATTCGTTCGCCGCGTAAGCCGACGACGCTCGTGAAGGAGAAGGTCGATGCCGGTCGCGAGCTCTTCAACTCGTACGGCTCGTGCAACGGCTGCCACAGTGGTGAGAAGTGGACGGTTTCGCGTCGCTTCTACACGCCGACCGTGGACACGATGAATGCGCTCAAAACGGCTCCGCTCGTGGTCCCGAATGGGTTCCCGACGGCGCTCCTCCCCGCGCAGAAGCCGGAGAATCAGTTGCTCCGGTTCGGTGGAACGAACCCCGCTGCACTCGACCAAATCTTGTGCGCGATTCGTCCGGTCGACACGTTCAAGGTCGCAGAGGATGGCGTGGGTATCGCCGAGTTGCGCGCCGACATGAAGACGCCGGCGCAAGGCGATGGTGACCCGGCGGGTGAAGGTCGCGGTTACAACGTGCCTTCACTCTTGGGCTTGACCGTGGGTGCGCCGTACATGCACGCCGGTAACGCTCGTACCTTGGAGGCGATGTTCAACAGCGAGACGTTTGCTGTTCACGCCCGTGCGCTCGCGCCGAACTTCCTCACGGAGACGGATCCCTACGTCATCGACCAGAACGTCGACTACCTCGTGCAGTACCTGCTCTCGATCGACGAGGACTCGCAGTGGCCGAGCATTCCGGAGCCCGGTCCGGCTGGTGGCTCGCTCTGCCCCGAGGTGTTCCCGGCCGGTGCGCCTGCACCGATGCCGTACTACTCGCCGGCGAAGTATTGAGTGATTGAGTGACGACTAACGACTGACTCGGGCGCCTCACGAAAGTGCAGGCGCCCGAGGCTTTTTAACTACTTGGGTAATTCAGCGAGCACGACGCCGGTGACTGCGCCTTGGTCCATCAGTAACGTCTTCGACATGGAGCCATCGAGGTTTGCAACGTCCACGTCGCCGCCGAGCGAGGTGTAGAACATCCGATTGCGACTGACATCGAGCGAGATGCCGATCGCTTCACTGAGGCCTTTCACCAAGATCTCACGGTCTTTGCGTGCAGCGGGATCGAAGCCGGCAGCGGGATCGAGCGGTGCGCGAGAGACGGTGTTATCGCCGCGATCGGTCCAGTAGAGCAGGCGTTTGTCGAGATCGAGGTCGAGGTCGATCGGCTCGGGCAAGTTCTTGAACAGGACCTCGATGTCTGTGCGCTTGGCGGGATCGGCGCCGGCAGGCAACTCGAGGTTCGCACGATTGATCGTGCCGACTTTGCCGTTGTCTGGGCCTTTCTGGGTCCAGTACAACTTGCCGCCGGCGACGTCGACCGCGATGCCTACGCACCAGTGACTCGCATCGGACCGTTCGGCCTCGGTGCTTCCAGTTTGAACGAGTGTCTCGATCATCGAGCCGTCGACGTTCGCGCGCATGACGCGCATGCCTTCGCGATCGGACCAGTAGAGTTTGCCGTTCGCGGCGTCGAGCTTGAGTTGCTTCGGTGTGAACGTGCCGCCGGACTTCACGATGGTCGCGACGTTCTTACCGTCGAGGCCTGCACTCATGAGGGTGCCGTCGTTGCCGTTCGGCGCGCCCATGTTGGTCCAGTAGACTTTGCCGGCTTTGGCGTCGACTGCGACGCCGTCGGGGCCGGAGCCCGCGCTCGCAACGATCACGGTGCGTGCGCTCCCGTCGGCGGCGGAGCGGATCACTTGGCCCAGGTTGTTCAGGAAGAACAGCGTGGGGTTGGTGTCGACCGGCGGCATCGAGGGCGTAGCCGGCATCGTGGGCATCGTGGCCGGAGGTTTGTTCGTCGCCGGCGTTCCGGGATCGTTGCTCGGCGCAGCAGCGCCTGCACTCGATGTCGGCGCAGCACTCCCGGCCGTGCTGGGGTTACTCGAGCCCGCGGGAGGTGTGGTAGCCGCCGGCGTGCTCGTGCCCGAGTTGGTCGCCGAGCTCCCCGCGCTTGCAGCTGATGGCGGCATTGCAACCGAACCGGCCGTCGCGGTCGATGGCGCGGGCGTGCCGGTCGAGTCGTCTCCTCCGCAGCCGACAGCTGCGAGGACACTCGTACAAGCGATCGAAATCACGCCGGATCGCCACAATGGATTGGCCATGCCTACCTCGTGAGTGGACACTCAGCTTCCACCTGTACGTGTGCACGTTCAAGTCGTAAAGCGGACCCGCGCAGCGGTGGACCCATTGCGATTTGCAGCGAAAAGCGTCTTGGTCACTCCCGCCCCCCTCGTTCGGGAACAGCGCGAAAAAAGTTCTCGGGGCCTGTCGATTCAACGAAACGCCATTCGTCGTTGATAAAAGCGCACGAGTCGCAATCGCCAATCTGAGGAGAATTTCGATGCTTTTCATCGTGATGCACAGGATCAACGCCGAGATCGATGCGGGTGGGCCGCCGCGCAAGGACCTCGTCGAGAACATGGGTCAGCTGATCGGCGACACGATCAAGGCCGGACGTTTCCATGACGGCGCCGGATTGAAAGGCCGCGGCGAGCGCGTACGACTGAAGTTCAGTGGGGGTAAGCGCACGGTCGAGAAGGGGCCGTATCGGGGCACGAACGAGCTCGTCGCGAACTTCGCCACGTTGAAAGTGAAGTCGATGGACGAAGCGGTGGAGTGGGCGTCGCGTTATGCCGAAGCGCTCGGCGCGGCCGAGGTCGAGGTCGGGCCAGTCAACGAGCCGTGGGACATTGGTGTGGCGCCGAAGCCAACCGGTGAAGTCCCGCTGCGCGTGTTGGTGTTGAAGATGTCGGATGCGGCTTCGGAATCGAGCTCTGCGCGTTCGCCGGAAGTCGCCGTGAAGTTGAACGCCGTGTTCGACGACATGAAGCGCGCCGGCGTGTTTCTCGGTGCTGAGGGATTGAAGCCGAGTGCGACGGGCTCTCGGCTTCAAGCGGTTGGTGGCAAGCATACGTGGACGGACGGCCCGTTCGCGGAGTCCAAAGAGTTGGTCTCGGGATACTCGATCATCAAAGCGGACTCGAAGCAGGAAGCGATCGAGTGGGCGACTCGCTACGCGAACATCTTGGGTGACATCGAGCTCGACGTTCGCGAAGTGTACGAAGGCTGAAGGTGACGAAACGCTGTGGGCGCGAAGCGATTCGAACCGCTTCGCGCCGGCGTTAGTGCTGCACTGGCGTCATTTGAAGTCGCACGCCTTCGCGCAAGAGTCGAACGTGCTCTGACAACCTGCGCTGCACGTATCGGCATTGCAGCCTGCGCGGCAGGTGGAAGCGTCTTTCGTACAAGTATCGACGCAGCCGGCGACGGTGTCGTTCGTGCCCGGAGCTGCGGAACCCGCTGCAGCACTCGGCGTGGGAGTTTTTACGGATGCTTCGGTACTCGAGTCGTCATCTCCACAGCCGAAGGCCACCAGTGCGAAACTGACTGCGATTGCGCCGGTGAAGCGCGCGAGTTCGTGCCTGATCGATTTCATGATGCGTCTACGCCTTTCCGCGTCCGCATGAATTCGCGTACGCCTTCGCATGTGAGAGCACAGCGCGTGCCACGAACTAGCCAAGAGTCGATTGGCGAAGTTCGGCGTGTTTTGGAGCAACCGCGTGAGGGCATGCGCCACGCTGTGCGCGTGCGCTGAGGCTTAATGGTTAGTGCGACTAACAGTCGGCGTCAGCGGGTCCACTCCAGTCGATAGTCGAACACCCAGTCGAGTGAGTGATGGCGATCCGGCTTCGATTGCAGCTTGAACACCCAAGGGAGCATGAGGTCCCTAACAAAGCGTCTGATCGGTCCCATGAGCTTCATGTTCGAGTATCGCCGGCCATACGCGACCACTTGTTCGACACATGGGCGCCGCGCGTCTACGAACAAGCGCAACGCTCTCGGTGTCCGTGTGATCGCGGACAGCCATCGCGAGAGCAACCGTTTTTCGGCGGCTACCGAAGCACCTTGGCTTGTCGAGGGTGACGCCGCGTGAGCAGCATCGCCGAGAATCAGGATTCGCTCGGTGTGCCGGCGAGGAACCGTATCGAGCGCGAACCGATGGGTTGCGAGTAATGGTGGTGAACACCGTGGCGGGTCCTCGGCGAGTCGGCTTTTAGGTAGGCTATGCCGCCGCCGATGGCTGCGGGCCAAGTTGGCGAGTGACGATCGTTGCCTCGCCGTCTGCGTTAGCTTCGGCCCGGCTTAAGTGAGCGGCACTGCACGCCAACTGCCATCAAACGTTGATCGAGCAGCTGTACGTCGTTTGTCATGGAGCCCGCCGATCAGTCACTCATTCGGACTCCGGTTTTCTTGCGCGCGGTTGGTTGAGGCTACTGTTGCTCGCGCGGCTCGGCAATTCCGGACCGTGTTGGTTTGTACTCGGGCGTACTCAGTTGAGACAGTTCGCGAGCGGTCGCGAGCGTGGCACGCGCATGCGTACCTTGTGGCGTTACTTGAGCCTTCGGCTTCGTCGCTGAGCCCCGAGTTCTCGCGGCGTGACTGGCTTGGATGCAGCGTTGGATGTGTTCGCGACTGAAGTCTCGCTCTGCCATCAGAGCATTGTGAGCACGACAGAACAGGACGATGTTCTGCTCGGTCGGAGGTCCGCCGAAGCCAAATGCTTGGATGTGATGAAACTCGAGACGACTTCGCGCGCAACACCGTTCACCGGTTGGACTCAAGAACCGGCATTGGCCTTTGTCGCGTACATACACGCGACGCTTGATCGTATTGGGAATATGTCGGGAGTACGGATTCGAAGTCGAAGCAGCGTTGGACGAACGGCGCGGCTTGTCGGTTTGCGCGTAGAGCTGCTTTTTGCGTTCGGACACGAGCAGCACTAGCGCGCGTTCGATGAGCACTTCGATGTCGCCGTTGGGCAGTTGATTACGAAACAGATCTTGGGCTTCCTGCAGCAAAACACGCACGCGTTGGCCCGCGATGAACCGAATCTTGTAGCGACCTTCACTGATCGGTACCGCGGGTTCGCGATTGGAGGGATGTGGCGCCGGAGAAACGAGCAGCGGGCGTTCGTTCGTTCCTGCGCTTCGGTCGATCTCGGATCGCGCGAGGCTCGGCGTCACGGTCGTGGGTTGACTCAGCTCACTAGAACTAAGCACCGTCTGGACACCCGCGCGTGTTGCCTCTGTTGCGAGAGTCGATCCTACCGCAGTGGTTCTATCG
>DASRXR010000827.1:0-2949 GCA_035687405.1 Polyangiales bacterium | reverse complement strand
GGCGGACGAGTGGCGTCGAGGTCGCGATGCGACGCTCGCTGCTCGAGCTGCTTCTCTTGCTCGACGACCGTTGCGTGGCGCTTCGCTTCCTCCGAGGCGAGACGATCGCGAGCTCATCGCGCTGTTTCTCGCTGCGCTCTTGGCTCGCGGCGAAAGGTCGCATCGAGCAAGTAGAAGCGACGCTCCGACAGCGCGCCGAACTGGCTGCGATCAACGTCACCGAGGACAGCGCACGATGCGCAATCGGAGCAAAGTCTTCGCGGATCGCAAACTGCAGGCGCCCGTCGACGTACCAGCGCGACTTTGTCACACGCGTGCACCGACGAGGCTGCGAGCGACTCCAAAAATGCTCGCAGTTCGACCGACTCCTGCGCTAGAGCTCGAGTCGATCAAGGAGCCCGCTATGCCTGTGACTGGAATCGGAGGGCTGTTCTTTCGTGCACGCAATCCGGAAGAGCTGTCGGCTTGGTACAGAGACCAGCTGGGTGTCGGGGGTGGCATGGGGCCGGACGGCGCAAAGACCGATGACCCCTGGGTTTGGCAAACGGCAGCGGGGCCCGTGGTGTTCGCACCGTTCAAAGACACCACCGACTACTTCCCTGCCGACAAACAATGGATGCTCAATCTGCGCGTCACGGACCTCGATGCACTCGTGGAGAAGCTCGCGAATGCCGGCATCGTCGCCGAACGACGCGCCGAGTGGGATACGCCAGAGACCGGACGTTTCGCGCGCATCCACGACCCGGAAGGCAACGCGATCGAGCTCTGGGAACCGACGCGCTAGCGCTCCTGGGTCTGGCCCGCGCGGCTGTGGGCAAAGGGGCTGCCAGTCACTGACGCTGGCGTCCGGTTCGCTTACGTTCGTTACGGTCGCGGTTAGCGCACTTGTCCGCGACACCCACTAGCGCTTCGCCTCGAAGAACGGATGCGGCAACGCCGGCAACTTGCGCTGCTGCTCGACTGGCTTTCGCAGCTCGACCCGCTTGAACAGCAACGACGGAGACGCGATCGAGGTCGCGTAACCGAGCATCCGATGGGCGATCGAACAATCTTGGCCCGCCACCACGATGTCCTCGAACGCAGCCAGCGGCAACGTGCCAAACGATGCTCCGCGCAGGGGTTGCTCTTTGCCATCCGGCGTGAGCTTCACCAAGACTGCCGGCGGCGGCACATTCGAGCTGCCGCGACGCATCATGGCGGAGAAGTCTCCGGTCACCATTGGGTCGTCGAGCTGCCGCACGATCAATGCGTAGGGTTGTCCTGCCGCTTTCGCTTCTGAAAGCAGCTTCTTGTAGAGGTCCGCGCTGCTGACACCTTTGCTCGACGTCACGATCAAATTGCCAAACCCAGCACGGATCGTGCCCGACATCGCGCCGTGCGCGTGACCGTTCGAGTGCGCAAAGCCTTTGCGCGGCGCACGCGACATCAAGAAGTCCTGAAGCAATCCATCTTGAACGAGCGCAACTCGGATAGCAGGCATGCCTTCGTCGTCGACAGCAGAGCGGCCAAACATCGGCCGCGAGTCCAACGAGTCGATCGTCGGATCATCCACGACCGAAAATCCGGCAGGCAATACGCGTTGGCCGAGCTTCCCCGCGAGTTCGGTCTCCGCGCCGCCGCCTCGCATTTTTTCGGGCTTCGGCGCAGGCGTTCCCGAGAACTGCGGAGCGAGCACGTAGCCCAACAACTGACCGGCCGCCACACCCTCGAACAACACCGGACCCGTGTAGTCCTGCGCTTGTTCGGCATCGCGCAGCGCCGTGAGCTCGCTCGCCACACGTTCGATGTTCTGTGCGATCTCCGCTTGCGCCGGCAGCGCCTCCAAACTGAACCCGGTGTACGTGTCGAAACGCGTAAGCGGCATCCCATCCGGAGCTTGGGTTCGCAGCAGGACACCCAACGCGACGATCGCATCGTTCTCCGAAGCAAACGTACCTTCGCTGGACATCACGACCTGCCGGCCACTCGCACCGAACAAACGCACCTCGCTCGACTGAATCGTAGGAAACTTCTTTGCGAGCGCCGACAGCTCTTTGACCAGCAGGGCCGCGCGCTCCACCTGGATGTTCGGCAGCTCGCGCTTGACCACGATGTTCGACAGTGTCTCGCGCGAAAAATCAGCGACCTCGTCTGGGTTCTGCGCGAGTGACTCGCGCATCGCTAACTTCCGCGCATAGGCCGCCGCTGCTTGTTTATAAGCGTCGTCGAACGCATGCCATGTATCGTGACGAACCACATCGTAGTCGTCGTCAAGTGGCAAGCGTTCCAACGCTCCGCTGCGGCGACTCATGTTCGAACTGTCGACGGTGTAGTCACCTACCCGCACGTCCGCGCGCATGAATCGGGACTTGTTCTCGCCTTTTGTGATCAGCGCGCCGAACGAAGCCTGCACATACACCGTCTTCTGGTCGTTGAGTAGTAACGCCAAGTAGTAAGGTTTGCCTGCATCCGGGAGCTGCAAGCGGTCGCGTGCGCGCGCGAGTTCGTCGCGCATCCCACGGATCACTGCATCGTCGGTCGAGGGCTGTTCCGCCTGCAACGCGCCTGACGTACACAACACGAGCATCGCGCAAGCCGCAGCCCGACCGGTCCAGGTTTGGATTCGAGACTTCATCGTGCACCTGCCTGTGCGCTGACGGTGTCGAATCCAGGCGGCGGCAAGATCGGTGGCTTGTCGTGCGACTTCTCTTTGCGGGCGACTTCGAGCTGGCCCAAGAGCAAACTCGGGCTCGATGCCGACACCGGGATCGAACCCGATTCCGCACCACAAAAACCATTGAAGACCGAGAAATCGTTGCCCGCTGCGACGATAGTCTCGAGCGAAGCCAACGGAGTGCCTTCGAGATCTACGCCTCGAACGAGCTCTTCGCGCCCATCCGGATATACGCGGTACACGATCACCGGTCGGACGCGAAGAGCTCGTTCGAGGCGTAGATCTCGAAGGCACTC
>DASRXR010000826.1:0-2820 GCA_035687405.1 Polyangiales bacterium | reverse complement strand
GGCCCACCGCTCGAGCGAGCCTGTCTCCTGCACGTGCTGCACGTTTCCGTTTGCATCCAGGAAGACCAGCACTGGGACACCAAAGCGCGTCGGCTTGCCCCACTGCTCGTCCAACACCTTCGCCTTTGCGCTATCCAACTTCACGACCACGAAGTTCTTTTCGATCTGCGCGCGAACCTCTTCGTGTGTTCGCATCAGGTCGTCGAGCGACAAGCACCACTGACACCAGTTTCCGCCCAGCACGACCAGGACCTTCCGGCCCTCGCGTTGTGCTTGGGCTTGCGCCGACTCGAGCGTGCGCACCGGGTCCAAGCTCAAATCGTAGACGGCGTGGCCTTGCAGCTGACGGAGGCGGACCCAGTTGTAGGCTGGCGGGCCCACCTTGTAAGCCCCGAGCAACGCGATCAATACCGCCACGCAAACCAAGCCGTACGCGACCGCGCGCCGCTGCGGCTCGATCGGCGGTGGGACACTCAGCCGCGGTAGGCTGGGGCGCGATGAGCTCATGGTCTACGCCGCCGCTCGTCTGCCTCGTGCGACAGCTGCTCGGGAAACTCGATCTTCCGTACCGGCCCGGGATCACTTCGCCGCCCTGACGCTTTCGCCGAGTTTCCCGCGCCGTTTTCTCCCGACCTCGCGCCGGAACTTCCGTTCGTGGCGGGCGCACCGACACCCTTTGCATAGCGGTCGGCGATCTCGTCGAGCTTCATCAACATCGCGCGCGCCATGTGAATGTCGTTCTCCGGCCGAAACATTTCGAGGTGCGCCCCCGGGATCGTCGCACACTCGATTCGACCCTTCACGAAGCCGCGCCAACCGTACAAACGATCGGTCCAACTTCCGGACCAGTCGAACGGAATCGACGCCTTCAACAACAAGACGTCCGATTTCGCGAGTCCGGAAGGCTTGTAGCGATCGCGCGCTGCCCACAATCCGTTCGCAACCTCGCGCAAGCGCTTGTCGGTTTCGTCGTCGAGCACATCGGGCGGCGCGAAGATCAGATCCATGCGCCCGACCAGCTTCTGCTTCACGCGGTTGACGCGCTCTTTCAAGTACTCGAGCCGCGCGCTCGGCCCGCGCCGCGCAAACTGTTGAACGTGCGCGCGCAGTCGCGATGCGATCGGCAACATCCGCGGGAAACCCGGCGCAAATCCATCGAACGAGACCAGCAGCGGAACATCGCGACCGGACCGCTCGAGCCGAACCGCGAGCTCCAGCGCGACGAGAATGCCAAAACTATAGCCGCCCAAGATGATCGGCCCGGTCGGACAGACCGCTGCGACTTGCGTCTCGTAGATCGAGGCGACCTCTTCGATCGAATGGTCGGTTCCCTCGAGCGCGTCTTCCGCTCCGACCGCGTGGAGAACGTGCATCGGCTGATCGATTCCGAGCTTCTTTGCGAGCCCTTGGAAGATGAAGCCGTAGCCACCGATGCCCGAGATCAGCACGATCGGTGCGCGCTTGCCGGCAGGACTCAACGTCACGAGATGCCGGCCGACACTGCTGGGCTGGCCGAGTGAGCCCACGAGCTCTTCGATCGTCGGCCGCTCGAGCACGCGCGACAGCGGAATCCGAATGCCGAACTCCTTCTCGACGCGCGACACCAGCATCACCGCGAGGAGCGACTGCCCGCCGAGCGCAAAGAAGTTGTCGGTCACTCCGACTTGTTTGCGCTGCAAGAGATCCTGCCAGATCTCCGCCATCTTGCTTTCCGACGCCGTCCGCGGCGCGACGTACGCGCTCGAAGCGGCACGCTGCGTTGGACTCGGCAGCGCCTTGCGATCGACTTTGCCGTTCGCAGAGATCGGCATCGCGGCGAGCACCATCACCTGCGAAGGCACCATGAAGTCCGGAAGCGTCGCTCGCGCGCGTTTCTTGATGTCTTCTTCGTCGAGCGTAGCGCCTGGCTTTGGCACGACGTACGCGACGAGCGACTTCTGGCCGGACGCATCGGTATAAGCAGCACACAGTGCTTCTCTCACACCGGGAAGCGCGTTGACTGCAATCTCGACTTCGCCTAGCTCGACGCGATAGCCGCGAATCTTCACTTGGAAGTCGGCGCGACCCAAGAACTCGAGCTCGCCATCGTCGAAGTACCGCGCGAGATCGCCCGTCATGTACAAGCGACCACCCGGACGGAACGGATCCTGAATGAAGCGCTCCGCCGTGAGCTCCGTTCGATTCAAGTAGCCTTCCGCGAGACACGCGCCACCGATGTACAAGTCGCCCTGCACACCGAGCGGCGTCGGCCGCAGTCGCCGATCGAGCACGTGGTAGTACGAGTTTTGAATCGGCTTGCCGTAGGGCACGCTCGTCCAGCGCGGATCGAGCGCACCGACCGCAAACCAGTTCGACCAAATCGCTGCTTCGGTCGCACCACCGAGGCTCATCACGCGCGCACGTGGAAACGCCGCGCGCACCGCGTCCGGCAACGTGAGCGGGATCCAATCGCCGCTCAACATCACCAGGCGCAAGCGGTCGCCACCGTGCTCGGGAAAGAACGTGGTCAAGCGTTGCAACGCAGCCGGCGCCGAATCCCAAATCGTGATCCGCTCACTCACGATCGCTTCGGCGAGCGCGTGTGGATCGCGCATACGCTCACTGCTCGCGACGACCACGGTTGCACCCGCACCGAGCGCACCAAACGTGTCGTAGACCGATAGATCGAAACACGGCGACGTGACGAAGAGCAGCCGATCGCCCGGACCCACTTCGAACGTGCGGGAGACCCAATCGAGCGTGTTGATCACCGCGCGATGCGACAGCACGACACCCTTGGGCTTGCCCGTGCTACCCGACGTGTAGATCGTGTAACAGGCG
>DASRXR010000825.1:0-2613 GCA_035687405.1 Polyangiales bacterium | reverse complement strand
TCAGCGTGCAGTTGCGAGCGACTGTTGGATCTGCTGAGCGTGACCGAGATGCCGTTGAACGACGGTTCGCGTAGCCTCGAGCTCGGTCTTGAGCTTCGGGTTCGTCGCGGACGGGATCAACTGGTTCGACAACAAATCGAGCACGGCTTGATGTTCCTCGACCTGCGCTGTCATGTACGCGCTATCGAACGCAGTCGGCTCGACCGCCTTCAACGTGGCGAGTGTCTCCTCTGACTTGATCTGCAGCGAGTGAGCGACCGTGCTGTCTTCTTGGATCAAGTTTGCCGACTTGCCTAACTTGGCGCCGTCGTCTTTGGCTTGCGAGTGATCCTTGACCATCATCGCAGCGAACTTCTTTACTTGCGGGTCGCTGGCTTTAGTCTTGGCGAGCTTTGCCTGTTCGACCTCTGCGCTGTTCGCGAGCTCGGTGATCTTCAGAATCTGCGTGTCGCGCAGCGACTCCGCGACTGGCTCGTCACCGGGGCGCGACATGCCGTTCTCCGGCACTGCAGCTACGGGCTGATCTTCGGCTGCGGTGCTCAGCGCCGGCGTTGGAGTTGCGAGCGTAGGGTCAGTCTCCGCGGGTGTGGCCTCGTCGCCGACGCTCGCAGCCGGCTGAGGGTATTGCTGTTCTGTTGCCGACGGTTCATCCGACGAACAGGCTCCTGCAGCGCCTGCGAGACCGATCACAGCTGCAACCCAGAGATTCTTGTTCATGGCTCGCTCCTCGAAGTTCGCGAACGACATGCACACGAGCAGGCGTCGTGCCAGAGGCAAATCTGACACGTGCAAAAACGCCGCGCGCGCATTTGCCTCTGACCTACTGCAGCCAACGGCTGCGGGTGTGAGGCGCTGCGCTTCAGAGAACTCTGAGGATCGCGAGCTCGCGTTCGCGCCCGCTGACACGCAACTCCAAGTCGTCGCCCGACATGCGGCCGATCAATGCGCGTCCGAGCGGCGCTTCGGGTGTCAGAAGATCGATCGTGACGCCTTCGTAGGCGATGCTGCGACCACCCGCCGCAGGCGCGAGGAGGTACCAGGTTATGACACCATCGTCGGCTTCGATCTCGACGAGCGCAGACAGATCGATTCCGTCGTCCGGCCCGAAGTCGCGCAGCGTCATGAATCGGACTTGGCGCTCGGCCTTCTCGAGCTCCACTACGCGTAGCGCTTGGCCGCGCGCGAGGTAGCTGGTTTCGAGGGCCCGGGTGTCCTTGTCGTTCTCGGGCCGGGCTTCTTCGTGCGTCGCATCGCTGCGGGTGCGATTCGCCGCTTCTGTAGCTCGCGCGATTTCACCGGCGATTTGTTCCAGAAACGCTGACAAGATGGCGCGTTTATCCATGGGCGGGCTCACAGTAGCTATGACTCACGTGCACGCAAGTGCCCGAGGAGCCACTCGCGGGTGGGGTCCTCGAGTGTCTGGTTGTCGACTGCGATGACGCAGCGTTCGACCGGCTTGCGGCCTAGGACGATTACGATTCGTGACTGCAGCTCGTCGAGCCACCAGTTGTTCACGAATTCGAAGGATTCGCTGCGGACAGGTTGGCTCGGATACTCGACGTCGAAGCCAGTCTCGGTCAGCTGGACCTCCACGGTCGCCGGCAAGGTGCCGTACTGGGCGAGCGCTTGTCGGCGCACGATCGCGGCGATCACAGCGAGCGCGAGCCAGTAGACCACGACGAACGCGAGCACCGACGCGACGGATGCAGTGGCCATACTCACGCTCGGCATGAACAGACGAATCGCGTACGCCCAGATCAGAATCACGAGCCCAAACATGACCGTACGGCTGAGCCAGCGTTGCGAAACGTTCGCAAGCGTGCCGCGAAGGGCGGGTCCGAACCGGAGATCTATCGTGGTCGTGTAGCGGGCGCGAGACAAGTCCATGCAGGTGCCTGACCCGCGCAGCCTAAACTAAAACATGGGGATATAACCGGGTTGGTTTGCGATTGCTTGCAGCCAGCGGGCCAGGTTTGGGTAGCCCCCGAGCTGGAACCCGCCTGGTCTGCCCACGTGCGTGTACCCGTACAACGCGATGTCGGCGATCGTGAACGCGTCGTCGACCAGAAAGGTGGATTTCGCCAGGTGCGCATCCATGAGGGCCGCGGCTTCCCCCTCCCCGTCGCTTGTCCTCGGCCAGCAGACGTCGCGTTCCGGTCAGGTCCACGTGGCGAATCCAGTACCGCAAGGTCGCAATGTAAGGCTCGTGGCTGTACTGCTCGAAACTGAGCCACTGTTGGACCTGGGCTTGCTGCCAGAGGTCGGTTGGATAGTACGGCGTGCCTTGGGCGAGGTAGTACAGGATCGCTTTCGACTCCGAGAGGCGACTTGGGCTTCACCCGCAGCGCGCGCGAGCTGGGGGTGACACAAGCGGCCGTGAGTCATCAGATTCGAGCCCTCGAGTCGGAGCTAGGCCAAGCGTTGTTCATTCGACGTACGCGCGCACTCGCGCTGACTGACGTCGGTCGAAGCTACTTGCCTGCGCTCGCCACGCGTTCGATGCGATGGAGGAAGCGACGGCGGTCGCCCGTGGCGGGCCGCTGCTGCGGCGCGACAAGCGTAAGTTCGATCCGCAGGATCTGCCGCGCTGGGGGTTGCTGCACGACGACCGGC
>DASRXR010000824.1:0-16440 GCA_035687405.1 Polyangiales bacterium | reverse complement strand
GCGGCGGCCACGAGCTTCCGCACACGGTGCTCGACGCGATGGGTAAGTTCATTCGAGCGTGGGTCTAGGGCTTTCCCTAACTCGCGCGCTGTTCGACGTCGCCATCGGACGGCGCTGAGAACTGCATTCGAACCGCGCAGCGCGCGCGGCTGACCGGCTCACCGGGTTCGGCGATGTAGCCAACCACGCCGTCGCCGTCGCGCGTCACGTACGCTTGAAGCATGCAGCACAGCTGTTCGCCGGCGAAACACGGCTTGCGGTAGTTGATCTCGACGCTGCGTGCGAGCACCGCCGTGTTGCGACCGAGCGATCCGAGCCGGCGGAGCGCCGAGTCTTCGAACAGTCGGATGTACACGAGCGAGTTGACGTGCTGATTGCGGTCGGTGTGCGTGAGTCCAAACACCCACGGCGCAATGTCCGCGCTGAAGTCGGTCTCGAGCGCGCGCGCTTTCGGAGCTATCCGAACGGTTTGATCGAACTTCGGCCGCGCGTAGCGCTGCGTCGGAAGCGCTGGGTAGCCGGGCACTTCGAACGCCAGGACCTTGCGCGATGCCCGGTCGGCGTGCGGTCGCGTGAACACGTGATCGCCGAACACGCGACCGACGCGCACTTGCCGCGCGGTCTCGTCGCTGCGTGCGCGCCGCGCGGTCGCCCACACGCTCGCTTCGGCGTTCAAGAAGATCGCGCGCACGTTGTCGTCTGCGTCGCGTTCGTGCGCGAGCCGCAGCAGCCCGCGGCCTTCGAGCGCACCGAGAAGCCTCGCGGATGCGGGCTCTACTTCGATCGCGAGCCGGCTCAAGATCGGGTGCACGCCTTCGCGCGCGAGCCCCGCGAGTGGATGTTGTGGCCACAGTTCCGTGAAACACGCTCGCCCGAGTGCGGTCGGCAGCGCGGTCAGTTTTACGTGTCCGTCTTGCGTGAGATCTTCGTAACGAGTCTCGAAGCGCGCGATTCCGGGCCCTACTTCATCGGGCCCTGGTTGTACTGAAAGCATCAGCCTCCTCAAGGATGGCCGTGTAATAGCGGGACTAGGCCATGGGTCAACTGCCGATTCGTGCGCAGTTTAGGACAGCGCGTTCGCGATTTGCGCAACCAGGGCCTTCGCCGCGTCGTTGTCGAGGCTCTGGGCTTTCCAGCCGATCCCGAGACCGGAGTCGTCGTACTTCGGGATGATGTGGAAATGCACGTGGAAGACCGCTTGATGCGCGGCAGCTCCGTTGTTCTCGAGCAGGTTGTAGGCTGTGGCCCCAGTTGCTTTCAGCACTGCTCGGCAGAGCCGAGGCAACACGCGGCCAATGGCTGCAGCCGATTCGTCCGACAACTTGTCGAGCGTCACCGCGGGCTCTTTGGGAATGACGAGTGTGTGCCCGCGACTGATCGGTGCGATGTCGAGAAACGCAAGCACCTTGTCGTCCTCGTAGACGCGATGGCACGGCAACTCGCCGCGAATGATTTTTCCGAAGATCGTATCAGCCATGGACGGCAGAGTAGCAAAAGGCGAGACCTTTGACGTGCGGCGAGACAAGCTCGAAAGAAGCTCGAAATGAGCCCTGACTAGGGTGATCAATGCCGAAGGAGGTGCACGGTGGATGCTGCCCTGCAGGCGGACGTCAAACTATTGGCTGATCTGCTGAACGACATTTTGCGGGCGCAAGAAGGTCCAGCGCTGCCAGCTTTGCTCGAAGAAGTGGTCGCGTGCGCAACGCGTGCGCGCTCGGGGAGCGCCGACGACGCGGAAGCGCTTCGCGGCTTGCTCGGGTCGCTCGAGACAGCCCAGGCTTTGCCGCTGTCGCGCGCGTTTTCCCACTTTCTTGCGCTTGCGAACATCGCGGAGCAGCACCATCGCGTGCGGCTGCATCGGGCAAAGCAGTCCGATCCGAACGCGTTGTCTGCGAGCGTTCGGGAGTTCCGCAGCTTCGTCGACCGCGGCGTCCCGTTGGAGCAGCTCCAGAAGGCGGTGTCCGAGCTGCGTGTGGAGCTGGTGCTGACCGCTCACCCGACGCAGACCTTGCGCCGCACGTTGCTGCAGAAGCACCGGCGAATCGCGCAGGCGCTCGCGCGGCTCGACAGCACTGACTTGTTGCCGCGGGAGCGGGAAGAGACGATCGAAACGTTGCGTCGCGAGATTCTCGCGCTGTGGGAAACGGACGAGTTGCGTCGCAAGCGGCCTACGCCCGTCGAAGAGGCTCGCGCGGGGCTGGTGTTGTTCGATCAGATTTTGTGGGATGCCGTGCCGGCCTATTTACGCCGGTTCGACGAAGCGCTGCGCGACGTCGGCGGGGAAGGCTTGCCGCTCCAGGCGGCGCCGCTTCGCTTCGGCTCGTGGATGGGTGGCGACCGCGACGGCAATCCGAACGTGACTGCGCCGGTGACTGCAGAAGTCATCTTGCTGGCGCGCTGGGAAGCCGCGGAGTTGTTTTATCTCGAGCTCGAGTGGTTGCACGACGAGCTGTCGTTGTCGCGCTGCACGGACGAGCTGCGCGAGCGCGTCGGCGAGACGGCCGAGCCGTACCGCGCGGTGATCAAGGAGTCGATGACGCGGCTCGGCGCGACGCAGCGCTACTGTGAACAGAGCTTGCTCGAGATCAAGCAGTCCAAGACGAGCGAAGCGGACGGGCGTTTGCTCCGCAGCTCGGAGCGGCCGGCGCGCATGGTGCTCGCGGCGCAGCCCTACGAAAGCGTCGACGAGTTTTATGCTGGGCTAGCGCTGTGTCATCGGTCCCTGCACGCGGTCGGTGCGCACAGCGTCGCGGACGGGCGCTTGCTCGACGTGTTGCGCCGGGTTGCGGTGTTCGGGCTGTCGCTGAACCGGCTCGACATTCGGCAGGAAGCGTCGGTTCACGCAAAGGCGCTCGATGCGGTCACGAAGGCGCTCGATCTCGGCGTGTACAGCGAGTGGACGGAAGAACAGCGGCTCGAGTTCTTGGCGCTCGAGCTGAGTTCGAAGCGGCCGCTCTTGCCGCGCGAGCTGCCGGACGACCCGACGTTGCGCGAAGTGCTCGCGACGATGACGGTGTGCGCGAACGGCCCGACGGAGTGCTTCGGTGCGTACGTGATCTCGATGGCGACTCGAGCGTCGGACGTGCTGGCCGTGTATCTGTTGCAGCGTGAGGCGGGCGTGAATCCGCCGCTGCGCGTCGTTCCGCTGTTCGAGACGTTGAACGATCTCGAGCACGCCGGGAGTGTGCTTCAGAGCTTGCTCGCTTTGCCGACATACCGCGCGATCATTCAGGGCGAGCAGGAAGTGATGATCGGGTACTCCGATTCCACGAAAGATGCGGGTCGCGTCGCGTCTGCGTGGGCGCTCTTTCAAGCGCAAGAAGAGGTGGTCACGGCGTGTCGCGCGCACGACGTGAAGCTCACGCTGTTTCACGGCCGCGGCGGAACGATCGGTCGCGGAGGCGGTCCGATTTATCTCGCGATCTTGTCGCAGCCGCCGGGCTCGGTGGATAGCCGGTTGCGGGTGACGATTCAGGGCGAGACGATGGAGACGTTGTTCGGCTTGCCCGATGTCGCGGTCGAGAGCTTCGAGCTCTACGTGAACGCGACGCTCGAAGCCACGCTGCAGCCGCCAGCTGCACCGACGGCGGAGCAGCGCGCATTGATGCAGCGGCTCGGGCGGCTCGCGGCGGGTGCTTACCGGCGCGTCGTGCAGGGTCAGGACTTCTTGCGGTACTTCCAGCTGGCGACGCCGATCAGCGAGCTCGGGCGTTTGAACATCGGAAGTCGGCCGGCGCGGCGAACGAACGGCACGGTCGAGTTGAGCGGCTTGCGGGCGATTCCGTGGATCTTTTCGTGGACGCAGACGCGGCTGCATTTGCCGTCGTGGCTCGGCGCGGGAGAGGCCTTCACGGTGTTGTTCGAAGAAGGCGCGGAAGGGCAGTTGAAAGCGCTCGCGAAGGAGTGGCCGTTCTTCCGGTCACTTCTCGATCTGCTCGAGATGGTATTGGCGAAGGCCGATCCCGACATCGCAGCGTATTACGATCGTGTGCTCGTTTCAGACGATCTGCGGCCGCTCGGTCAGGACTTGCGAGCGAGTTGTCGGACGACGATCGCGAGTATTTTGAGGGCGAAGGGTGAGACGCAGTTGCTCGAGGGTGACCCGGAGCTGCGGCGAACGATCGAGTTGAGAAACCCGTACGTCGACCCGTTGAACGTGTTGCAAGCCGAGCTGCTCCGGCGCGCGCGAACGACCGACGACGCGCGGTTGTGGGACGCATTGCTGGTAACCGTGAACGGTATCGCAGCCGGCATGCGCAATACTGGTTGAAAATAGCGTCGCATGGTGCGCGATGTCTCGCGCTCCAGGCGACACTGTTTAGTGTTGCGCGGTGGGTGGGCGGCGGTAACGTAAAGCGACGAGATCGTTGCTCGACGTTGCTGCGTTCTGCCGCGCCTCGACGACTCGCGCGTGTTCAGGCGCGAGCGTGCACGCCGGATCGGTGACGTCGAGCTGGCCCGTGAGATGGAACGCCTGACAACGACAACCGCCGAAGTCCAACGTTCGCCGCTCACAGCTGCGACACGGCTCGAGCATCCAGTCCTCGCCGCGAAACGCATTCAAACCCGGCGAGCTCTTCCAAATCTCCGCGAGCGGGCGCTCGCCGGCTCGCTCCCACTCCAAGCCAGGTAGGGTGTGCGCTTGGTGGCACGGCAAGACCAAGCCGTCCGGACTGATCACGATGTAACGCCGCGCCCAACCCTGCATGCACGGGCGTACGACATCCGCGTGGTAATCCGGCAAGACGAACAGCACGTCGAGGTTGCCTTGGTTTCGTTCGCGCGCTTCAGCCGCGTCCGCGCGCGCTCGCTCGATCTGCGAAAACGTGGGCAAGAGCGCAGTGCGATTTTCGAGCGCCCAGCCGAGGTACTGCGTGTTCGCGAGCTCGAGCCGCTCCGCACCGACTGACAACGCAAGCTGCACGAGCGCGGGTACTTCCTCGATGTTCTCGCGGTGCAAGACGACGTTCAGGGTCAGCGGCATGCCGAGCTCCCGCACCCACGCCGCAGCAGCGAGTTTGTCCCGCAGCCGTGAGCGGCCGGCGATGCGCGTTGCGCCTTCGTCCGTGAGGCCTTGAATCGAGATCTGCACGTGATCGAGTCCGCGCTGCGCGAGGCCTGCGAGCCTCTCTCGCGTCAGCGTCACTGCGCTCGTGATCAAGCTCGTATACAAGCCGGTGCCGTGTGCGGACTCGAGCAGCTCTTCGAGGTCCGCGCGCAATAGCGGTTCGCCCCCGGTCAAATGCACTTGCATCACGCCCAACGCTTCCGCTTCTGAAAAGACGCGTTGCCAGGTCTCCGTCGCAAGCTCCGCACCACCCGCGTAGTGCACGGGATTCGAGCAATACACACACCGCAGGGGGCATTTGTACGTCAGCTCGGCCACGAGCGTGTACGGACGTGGCGGAGCTGTGCCGGTCGGATTCATGCTGCGATTACGGGTCGAACCGGATCAGCGTGCGGTCGTGCATGCTCTGCAGGAACGCTTCGATGTCTCGTTGGACCTCTATTCGCGTAGCGCCACTCGCTCGCAGGTGCAACGCGTCGATGATTTCCGTCAGGCTGCGCTCGCCAGTGCAGAGCTCCAAAATCGCCACAGCACTCGGATTCAGCGTCATTCCGCGATCGGGGTACACGAGCATGTGATGCCCGCTATGCCGGTCGAAGCGCAGCTTGGCTTTGGCGGCTAGTCGCGGCCTGGCGTCGAGCGGGATCATCGCGAACCCCGAGACGCGCTGTCGCGCTCGACGCGCTCAACCATGACCAGCGCCGCCCGCGAGCAAATCCGGCGCATGTGCCACGGATACGCAGTCGAGCAACGCCCAGAGGATTTCGGTCTTTCGAATCAGTGCATCTAGGCACTGCTGCTGCTGCTCGCGGCTGGCCGCGTTCGCAACCACGTATTCGATCGCTTCTTCAGAGTCCGTCTTCGCGCGTGGTACCCGCGCTCGGAAGTAGGCGAGCAACTCTGGCTTCACCCATGGGTAATGTTGCTCCCACGCCGCGATTCGGCGCGACATCAGATCCGGGGCAAAAAACTCGGTGAGCGACGACGCGACAGCCTCGAGCAAGCTCCGCTCTCGTACGAGCTGCACGTACGCATCACACGCAAACCGCACGCCTGGCAGCACGCCGCGCAAACTCGCGACCTCGTCTGGATCGAGCCCGACGCCCGATGCGAGCCGCAGCCACAGCGCGAGCCCGCCTTCACCCGGCTGGCTACCGTCGTGATCGTGAATGCGCCGGATCCAACGCCGGCGAAACTCCGCGTCTTCCGACTTTGCGAGGATCAGCGCGTCTTTGATCGGGATTCGAGTCTGGTAATAAAACCGATTGCGCACCCAGGCTTGCAGTTGCTCGCGGGTCAACGAGCCCGCGTGCATCGCGATGTGAAACGGGTGGTGATCGTGATAACGCCGAGCGCCCTCGGCGCGCAGCTGCTCGATGAACTCGGCGCGAGACCACGGCGCTTCGGTCACAGCGAGACCTCCAGACCGTCGAACGCCAACTCGACCCCTGCAGCCTTCAGCTGCTGCGCCTCGGCCGAATCGGGCCGGAGCACGGGGTTTGTGTTGTTGATGTGAATGTAGATTCGACGCCGGTCCGCCTGGCTGCGCAGAAACGCCAAGCTCCCCTGCTCACCGCCGAGAGGCCAGTGCGCCATGTCTTCAGCGCGCTTGGTGCCGAGCCCGCGTTGGGGCAGCTCGTCACTCGACCAGAACGTGCCGTCGAGGAATACGCAGCTGGACTGTGCGAACGCCGCCGTCAGCGGCTGGCACGGCCCGGAGACCGCTGGAAAGTAACCGACGGTGTGGCCGCGCGCGGGCTCGCGAATCAGCAGTCCGATGTTGTCTTCGTCGCTCGGGGTCGAGAGCCCTTCAAGGTGGATCGGAAGCTTTCCGGGGACCGGCACTGCTTCGAGCGTCAGGCCGCTCGGCGTGCCGTCGCGCTTCAGCAGCTCACGGCTGCGACCGAGCTCGAGCGGGCGAAATCGCAGCTGGCCGTCGAACCGCTGCAAGGTGCGATGCAGCACGTTGCCTTCTCGAAAGCCGCGCTCGACGCTTGCGGTCGCGTACAGGTCGAGTGGGTACGACTCGCGGAGCGACAGGAGGCCGAGGCAGTGATCCATGTCGCCGTTCGTGAGTACGAGCCCGGCGATCGGACTGTGGCGTGGCTCGCGCGGGTGCAGCCCGGAGAAGCTCTCGATCTGCGCGCGCACTTCCGGCGAGACGTTCAACAGGAACCAGGTCTCGCGGTCGGCGCTGATCGCGACCGACTCTTGGGTGCGCGCGACTACGCCGGGCGCGCCGCTCCGAACAGCACGACAGTTATCGCAGCCGCAATTCCACTGGGGGAACCCACCGCCAGCGGCAGAGCCGAGGACGCGAATGTGCATGAAAACTCATCGAACGGGGTTTCGCGAAGCGCGTAAGCGCAGCGAACCTCGTGAAGGAGTGGGGTGAGGGGAACCGCGTGTTCCCCAGGTAACCACTCAGCGTTATTCGCTTTTATCAGCGGGCGTTGCGTAGTCCGGCAACGGGTCGGGACCGTTCGGCTGATCGCCGTAGTCGCCTTGGTAGCCACCGATCTCGGCGCTCATATCGATTTCGGCGAAAGAAGGGGTTTCCCACGGGGTCATACCCAAGTCCTAGCATCTCGGTCCTAGACCGTAAACTCACCACCCAGGGAGCCACCCTGGGACACGCAAAAAGGCCGGGTCAGTGTGCGGTCGGCTGCGCGGATGAAGTACTCGCGCCCGAGAGCACCGCGTAGTCGACGCCGGTCCGCTCGACCGAGATTCGCCAGAGTTTCTGCAGTGCCTCGGGGTCGTAGGCCGCCTGCTTTGCGCGTTGCTTCTCGGGCGCCCCTGCCCGGCCCATGAATCCGCTCGGGCCGATGTAGTCGCCCGACTGCGCGTCGCTCGCGAGGGCCGCGTACAGGGTCGGCTCGGCACCCGACTCGGCGCTCTGCGCGATCAGGCGATTGCCGAGCGACATGATCCAGTGCCCGAAGCGCGACTTGTACTGCTGCGGGCCGACGTACTGCAGGTTGGTCGCAGCGTAACCCGGGTGGCACGCGACACTTCGCAACTCTTGCCGCATGTCCGAGAGGCGGCGCGCGAGCTCGAACGTGAACAACAGGTTCGCGAGCTTGCTCTGCCCGTAGGCAGCCCACGGGTGATAACGCTTCACACCGTCGAGGTCGTCCCAGTGCATCTTGCCGATCGCGTGCGCTTTGCTTGCGACCGTCACGACGCGTGAGCCTGGCGTCGCGAGCAGTCGATCGAGCAACAAGCCCGTGAGCGCGAAGTGCCCGAGGTGGTTCACGGCGAACTGCCGCTCGAAGCCATCGACCGTGAGCTGATGCGGGATCGCCATCACGCCCGCGTTGTTGATCAAGCCGTGCAGCTTTCCTTCACGCGCGCGAATCAGTGCTGCAAAATCTCGCACCGACGCGAGGTCCGAGAGGTCGAGCTCTTGCACTTCGACTGTGGCGTTCGTGCTGTCCGCTAGAATGCTGGCTTTCGCTGCGGCCGCTTTGTCAGCGTCGCGACAGGCGAGTACGACATGCGCGTTTTTACGTGCGAGCGCGCGCGCTGTTTCGAGGCCGATTCCACTGTTTGCGCCCGTGATGACGAACGTCTTGCCGGTGAGATCAGGCAGTGTGAATGGTGTCGAGCTGGCCATGGTGGCCGCAAGCTACCACCCGAGCGTCCGATGCTCTACGCTTTGCGTTGCGTGTCCGGAGCACAACGTCGTTCGAGCGTCTCAGTGTTCGCATTTGCACGCGTCAGCGCGTGGCTCGTTGTCGCGCTCATGTGTTGCAGCGGTTGCGCGGCCGATCCCAAACCGGGTTCGCCCGATGACGACGCGGGGGAGGCCGGCGACGGTGCAGCGGGAAGCGGCGGAGCAGGTACGGGCGGAGCCGCAGCCAATGGCAGCGACAGCGGCGTAACGGAACCAAGCTGCACGAGCTGCGGCGCCTGCCCACAGACTCTGCCGGTGACCAGCCGCACTCACGTCACGGGGCCGATCACGTATCCGGATCCACCGCCTGCGGGTGGCGACCACGACCCGTGCTGGGCGAAGTGGGGCGTACACACGGACACGGTTCCGGCGCGGAACTGGGTGCACAACCTCGAACACGGCGGCGTTGTGTTCCTATACAACTGTCCGGGTGGGTGCGACACGGACCTGGCGACGTTCACGGCGCTCGCACAAGCCAATCAGCGCACGCTACTGACGGTGTATCCGGAGCTTCCTGCGCGATTCGCGCTCGTCGCGTGGGGTCGTCGTTTGGTTAGCGAGTGTATCGATGTCCCTGCGTTCCAAGCTTTCTACGACGCAAACTTCGATCACGCGCCGGAAGCGATCGCCTCTGATCCGGGCTCTAGCTGCCCGTTCTGACTGACGGATTAGCCAACGCAATCGCGGACTACACCGGCCCACACGCTTTGTCGTGTAGACTGGCGTTAGTCCATGACAGCGGCAGAGGAAGAGCGACAAGTCGATCCACTGCTCGGGCGTATCGTCGATAGCCGCTTCGAGCTGCAACAGTTTCTCGGCTCGGGCGCAGTCGGGTCCGTCTATCGCTCGAAAGATCGCACGAACGGTCAGCCGGTCGCGGTGAAGATCTGGAATGCGAGCGGGCTCGATGAGCAGACGCTCGGGCGATTCCGGCGGGAGGCACTCGCGCTCACGACGTTGTGTCACCCTAACATCGTGGGTGTGTCGGCCTGGGGCATGGTGGACGAGTTGCCCTACGTCGCGATGGAATATTTGGAAGGCGACACCCTCGAAGGATTGCTCTCGAGCCGCCAGCCGCTCGATACCGAGCTCGCGTTGGACATCGCGCGTCAGATGCTGAGCGCGCTCGCGTACGCGCATGGCCTCGGAGTCGTGCATCGAGATTTGAAGCCTGACAACGTGCTCGTGATGCGGCAGGCACCGGAGCGCAGCGAACGGCTGTCGCTGCGTGTGGCCGAGACGAGTGCGCGGCCGATCAAGCTGCTCGACTTTGGGCTCGCGAAGTTCTTGTCGCCGGAAGCAGATCCGGTGAAAGGCGCGCTCACCATGCTCGGCATGATCATGGGCACACCGCTCTACATGGCCCCCGAGCAAGCGGCGGGGCGCGCGATCGACGCGCGCGTCGATGTGTACGCGGCGGGGTGCGTCGTGTTCGAGATGCTGAGTGGTCAGCCGCCGTATCTCGGCGAAAGCAACGGCGATATTCTGCGCCAGCACATGATCGCGCCGGTGCCCAGGTTGGCCGATCATCGCCGGGATGTGATCGTGCTTCCTGCGCTCCAAGAATTCTTGGACAGGGCGCTCGCGAAGTCGCCGGATGATCGCTTTTCCGATGCCGGACAGATGCTCGAGGGGCTGAACGCGCTCCCGCGGCCACCGGTACGCCGCCCGAGTACGTTGCCGGCGCCGCTGATGGCTGCAGCGGCGAACCTCGATGCGGCCGGGCTGAAAACCGTGCCGGCGCCGACGTCTGCACCTTCGGAGCGGCTGCAACTGATCGCGGCGCTAGTGACCGGCGTCGTCACCGCGCTTGCGCTAGCCTATGCTCTGTTACACTGACGCTGATGACCGACACGTTGTTCAGCACCGGCTATCACTCCGATCGCGAGGCTTTCTTCGCCGAGCTCGCGCGGTTCGAATCGGTGACGGGTCGCAAATCGCAACATCACAGCTTTGCGATCGACGCGGCTGAAGACCTGACAGTCAGCATCGCGGAGTACGCAGCGCCGAGGCCCGAGCGGGTCTACGTCGTGAGCTGCGGCATTCACGGGGTCGAGGGGTACGCTGGTTCGGCGATCATTCGGTCGCTCTTGCGCAGCGTGCTGCCGAAGCTCGACTTGCAGACTACCGGTTTGGTTCTCGTGCATGCGCTCAACCCGTACGGGTTTCACAACTTCGTGCGCGTCAATCGCAAAAACGTCGATCTGAATCGCAACTGTGCCGCGCATGCGGAGGCCTTGTTTGGCTCGGAGAATCGAGAGTTCGAGGCGTTGCGCGCGATGCTCGGTCCGGCGCGGCCGTGCAGCTTGGCGTTGAAAGAGCGCCTGCGTTTTTACGTCGGCATCGGTCAGGCACTCGCGTTGTCGGGCCCACAAGCGTTGCGGCAAGCGACGCTCGCGGGACAATACGTCGATCCGCGCGGTGTGTTTTACGGAGGCGCACACGTCGAGCCGGAGATCGCGTTCTTTCAAGAGATCTTCGCGCGCATCGCGCACACTTACCGCGAAGTTTTGCTGACGGATCTGCACACCGGTTACGGCGTGCGAGGTCAGGCATATCCGTTGTTTGGTCGCGCGGACAGCGAAGAGTTTCGCGCGTACACGCAGAGCGGGATCAAAGACGGTGGCACGGACAAGGCGTACACCGTGCACGGGGATTTAGTCGGCTATTGCTACAAGACGAGTAAGCGTGTGCGTCCGGATGGAACGTTCAATGGTGTGGTGGTCGAAATCGGCACGCATGGTTTGTCGATGCGCGATCAGCTCGCGGACTTGCAAGTGGTGATCGCGGAGAATCAGCTGCGGCATTACGGCGCGGTCGATGGGGCAACTGCGAGCACTGTGCGCGCGAACTTCAAGGAACTGTTTTATCCGCAGGCCCCGCTGTGGCGTAGCAAAGCGCTCGAGGTCGGGGTCGAGACGGTGAAGAAGCTTCTCGCGCAGCGTCAGTTCGTGAGAGAATAGATCGCGGTCCGAGACCTCTCAGAGACCGCGACGCCTGTGACCGCGATCCACTGCAAAGCGCAGCAGACAGAAACCACTACAGATCGCCGTCCCAAAACAGATCGCGGTCCGAGACCTCTCAGAGACCACGACCCCTGTGACCGCGATTCAGCGCGTGCGTGCATGAGCGTGCTGCTTGAGGTACGAGTCCGTCGTTCGACCCGTGATCTACGTATTCGACGAAGCCGATGCCGAGCTCACGCTGATGCCGATGGCGTCGCGGCGAGCGCTCGATGCGGTGGGGGCGAAGCTGTCACTCGCGAGTTATCAGACGCTTGTCATCGAGGATCGGCGTGAGCTCGTGAGACTCGGTGCCGAGGCGCAGGTGAATCTCGGTGCGGTGAGATTGCTCGTGGGACGAGCCGGCGGTCCGCCGAGTCGCGATGTCCCGCCGGTGCTCGAGCCCGCGGCGTTGCCCGAGGGGCTGGCGGCTGCGCTCGCGCCGCGGGCGTTGGATGCAGTGCTCTGGTCGCAGCTGACCGGGCTGGACCGATACGTGCTCGACAAGTTGCATCGGGCTGGGAAGACGGAGCGGCTGCAGGCCGCGTTCGAGGAGATCGTTGAGCGCGCGCGCTGAGGCCGGATGTCGTGATTGAGGGCGCTGGCCTCGCTGCGCTCGGTGCGCGCCACAGCCGGGCTAGGTGGTGAGAGTAGGCGCGCCACGCTGAGCGGGCGGGTTCGGCGTTCCTGTCTGCGTGCGCTGTGCAGTGGATCGCGGTTATAGGCGTCGTGGTCTCTGGGAGGTCTTGGACCGCGATCTGTAGTGGTTCCTGTGTGCTGCGCTGTGCAGTGGATCGCGGTTATAGGCGTCGCGGTCTCTGAGAGGTGTTGGACCGCGATCTGTAGTGGTTCCTGTCTGCGTGCGCTGTGCAGTGGATCGCGGTCACAGGCGTCGCGGCCTCTTTGAGGTCTCGGACCGCGATCTATAGGTGGTTCCTGTCTGCGGTGTGCAGTGGATCGCGGTCATAGCGTCGTGGTCTCTAGAGACGTCTCGGACCGCGATCTGTTATAACAGCCGTGTGCCTCTGCGCCCGAAAGTCGGAACCTCGCAAGAGCGCTCCGAGGTGCGCTCGGTCGCCGACGCCCGGAGAGCCGAACTCGCGCAACGTCGCGGAATCCCAAGTGACTGTATCGCAGCGGACCGAGCCGTCTCGAGCACTCGCGGTGAGCTTCTGCTGCGCTGCTTTCGAGCTGCGACGCGTCCTGAGTCAGGGAGTGGTGTGAACGAGGATGGAGCCGGCCTCGTGTTCTTCCACGGCGGCGGATTCGTCGCCGGCGACCCTGCGAGTCACGATGCGTTTTGCGGGCGTCTCGCAGCCGCTAGTGGCTGCGCAATCGTGGCCTGCTCTTATCGGCGTGCGCCCGAGCATCGGTTTCCAGCGGCGATCGACGACGCCTACTTCGCGACGTGCTTCGTGCATGAACACGCCGACGAATTCGGAATCGATCACCGCCGAATCGGTGTCGCGGGTGTCGAGGTCGGCGCGAGCTTGGCGACCGGCGTAGCTCGACTCGCGAAAGAACGACGAAATCCTGCGCTCGGCTTTCAGCTTCTAGTCAATCCGGTGCTCGACTTTGCGGCTGCACCTGTCAGCGGCGCAACGTTGGCCGGCGCCGTCTCCCTGGAATGGGCCGTTGCGCAATACATCGATGCGAACTTACGTGAAGACCCGCGATGTTCACCGCTGCGTGCGACCAATCTGATCGGTCTCCCCCCCGCGCTGATCATCTGTGCGGATCAGGACGCTATGGCGGATCACGCAGAGCGCTACGCAGCGCGCCTGCGCGATGCGCACGTCGCCGTGACAGTCGTCCGAGAATCGGACGCTAGCAGCGATTTTCTCGAGGATCCCGATAGCTCCGAGCCCGGGCGCAGCGCGCTAGACGTGTGCAGCCGAGCGCTCGTGGAAGCACTCGGCGGCTGACGAATCACACTACTGCTCTGGGTTGTGTCAGGTATGAGCGTGCTGCAGCTCGCGCACCCGTCGAGGTACTGGTGCGACTTCGCGTGCTTCGCCTGCAAATGCAGCGACGACGAAGGGAATGGCCACGAGCGCGACCGGAGCCAACATGAGCACCATCGGTGCGACTGCGAGCATGACGAAGGGAGGTACCATCACCACGGTGATCACTGCGAAAAGCACGCGCAGCACGATGCCGAACGGTCGCTTCTGTTCCTCGATGCGTGACATATCCGTTTCTCCTTGGTGAAGTAATACGGTCTAAGCCACACCCAAGCGGTGACATCGCTGAAGTTACTAACGAAGTCGCGTCGACGAACCCTGCCCTGGACTGAATGAGCAAGCAACCCGGCCTATCCAGGTAGGTGGGATATACTGCGCAAATGATTTTACTGCAGCTATCGGCGGCAGAGTCCGCAGCTGATGGCGGCGCTCGCTGCGCGCCGTTCCGAGCTTCAGAACGTGAGGCGAACGCCGCTCGTGTCGAGTGACAGCTTCGGCGACTTCGCAGCAGTCGCAGCGGTCTCTGAAGTGTCGTCGGTGACGAGCAATATGATTGTCAGCAAGCTGCCGGCGATCGCAGTCCCGAGCAGAATGTCCGAGACCAGTGCTTTGGTCTTTGCTTGAGAAGAAAGCTGATCGAGCCGGTCTTGGGAAGTGACGCGGTCCAACTCTCGTTTGTACTCGGACGAGTCCGTATACGCCGAGTACCCGACGGCGCCCGAGCCGATCAGCAGCGCGACACTGCTGATGCCTGTGATCCATGGCGCGACGTTGGAGTCTTCTTTGTCGGCTCGAACTGACATCGGCGTGAAATCGAGCGCGACGGTGATCTCTTCACCACCGAGGACGTCGACGACGCGGCGAATCGGAGCGTAGCCCTGTTTCTCTGCGGCCACTTCGCGGCGACCGGCGCTGACACGGACGGGCCTGGACGTTGCTTTGTCGAGCAGGTGATCGTCGACACGGATTTCTGCGCCCGGCTGGTTCGTCACGACCCGGAGCGACCCGACACGTGATCTCAAGCGCGAGAGCTCCAAGATCACTTCTGAGCGGCGTTCAGAGCCGATCGAGCTTCCGCCTTCCTTCAGGTACCCGCGAAAGTAGCGCTCGGCGTTCGCGTAATCTTTGAGTTCGGCGGAAACTTGGCCGAGGTTGTAGAGTAATTGATACGCGGCTTGAATTGCGTATGCGCGCTCGAACTCCAGTAATGCGGCGCGGTAATCGCCGTCCTCGTAGTACTGAACGCCGCGTCCGAAGTGTGAGCGTGCTTCGGCGATTTTTTCCGGCCTGGTCTGTACGTGGATGGTCGGTTTGCTGCTGGGTGCGCCGTCGGTTCCGTCTTGTGCGTGCACGCAGGGGCAGATTGCCGCGCAAACCAGCGAGATTCCCAGGCAGGCTCCAAGATGGCGCGCGAGCATGAAATTTAAGCCGAAAAGGCCGGATACGACAGAACGCCCCATCTGATGACTCCCCAGTTCCGTAGCTACCAACACTCGCCGTTCGTCACAAGCACGTTAGTCGTTCGAAGCGATCGGGCGCGGTGCGATAAAACGCTGTGCGTCGATTGAAGATTCAGGGTCGGCGGTTCTTAGAGAGTGGCGACGACTACGCGGCCGAAAGCGGATTCGCGTGTAACACAGCTCGGAACTGCAACGCCGCCACAGATTCGGCCGTGGGCGCGAATTCGGTGGACTCGTTCGATGCCGCCGGCAGCTGCAGCCCGATCCAATCACTGACAGCATTCAGTGCAGCAGTGTCATGATGCTGCTGTCTGGCGCAGTGGTGCCACAGACAGCAGCATTCGGGTCACGTTGCGAGTGCAGATGACGATGAGTTCGCGAGAATCAGATGGTGCGGTGCCGGCGAGGATCAATCGTGGGGACGTGTATTGGATTGGGCCGGACGACGCGCGGGGTCCGGTGCCGGCTTATTCGCACCCGCACGTGGTCGTGCAGGAGGACGTCTTCAATCATTCGCGGGTTGCGACGGTCGTCGTGTGCGCGTTGACGTCGAACTTGCAGAAGGCGAATGAGCCGGGAAACGTGTTGCTCGAGGTCGGGGAGGGGAATCTTCCGCAGCGAAGTGTCGTGGTTGTCTCCCAGATCGCGTCGGTGGAAAAGGCGAGATTAGGTGAGCGGATCGGTGAGCTGTCGGAGGCAAGGGTGGAGCAAGTCTTGGCCGGACTGCGATTCCAGCAGGTCTCGTTCTTCGACCGTTGAGTTCGGCTGCTGGGGCGGCGCGCCGGCTTTGGCGAAATCGAGCTGTGAGCACCGGGCGGGGCTTCAGCTGCGAGGCTGGCTGGCCGCGCTGAGCTGCGAGCTTAGTCGAGGGCGTAGCCCGTAGTCGTTGAGCTTGAGTGCTGGGCGAACGCGTCCCGCCAGCGCACGAAAGAATGCGGGGGCGGCCGTGCGAGATCAGGAAGCTTCAGCCTCGCCGCCGCTTTGCGCGCTGCCTCCGCCGTCGCCGCCTTGCCCGGCGCCACCACTTCCGGCGGTTTCCCCTTCTTCGTCGCCACCATTGTCCCCGGCGCCACCAGCGCCAGCGCCACTTTGTCCGGCAACCCCGGATCCGGCCTCAAGCTCCTCGTCGTCATTGCCACCGGTGCCAGCGCCGCCTGCGCCAGCACCGCCCTGTCTGACGCCGCCGGATCCAGCCTCGAGCTCGTCGTCATTGCCGCCGGTGCCAGCGCCGCCTGCGCCAGTGCCGCTTTGTCCGGCGCCGCCGGAT
>DASRXR010000823.1:0-3381 GCA_035687405.1 Polyangiales bacterium | reverse complement strand
AGCAAGCGAAGCGCCGCTGCAATGGGCTCCTCGAGCAGCTAACGCGAGTATCCCGCGAACGACCCGCGAAAACCCATCCTCTTCGCCAAGCACACGTTCGCGCTCAAAATTGGCGCAGTTGATGCTTCGATCAACCCCATGGATCAACCGCTCTGGCAGATCTTGTTCAACATCGGGCTGATAGGCTTCGTCGCCCGGCGCGCTGCGTTCGGGCTCGCGCTGCATGCGGACCGCACTCACCCGGCACTGTGGGGCGTTTACGTCGCGCTCTGCCTCGTGTGTGCGTTCGCGGGCGTCGCGATCCTGTTTAGCCGTCGCTGGGTCATCGCCGGTCTGGTCGCACTCGTCGGCGCGTACACCGTGACGACGTTCGTCGAGCTCGGCATCGGCGACGTCGCCCCGCCGGCGGCTCTGCTGGCAGAGCTTGCAGTCGCGCTCGCAGGCGGCGCCGCGCTGCTCGTGCTGGCGATCAAGACGCCGCCGGAGCCTTCCCCCCGCTGAGGTCTGGCTGAGGTCTGACGGCGGCGTGCAGCCGACAGCGGCTAGTACGCCAGCCCGCGATTGGTGCGCGCCGCCGTGATCTTCGTCTTCAGCTGCGAGACGCCGCTGTCCCACTCGGACACGCTCGGCGCGCGCTTTACGCCCGCAGTCTCCATCACGAACGGCCGGATTTGCGCGGTCCAGGCGGCCAGCTTTTCCTGAACCTTCGCGTCCGCGAACGGTCCGTTGATGAACGCGGTGACCTCGCGGTCGTAGTCGGCGCGCCAGCTCAGGAAGTGTTTGACCATCGGATCGCACGACGGCGGCGTCTGCGGGTCGTACATCGCGGGCCTTACGCACGTGCACGCGGCTTGGGCAGTCCAAGCGGGCTGCACGCGAATCCACGGGGTTGCGTCGAACGCGAGATCGAGATCCCAGGGGATCAACCAGAACCGAGCGGCTTCTTCCGCTTGGTACCAGTAGAAGTTGTGACTCGTGCCGGGATAGTTCGGACTGTTCGCATCACAATAGAAGTGGAACATGCCGTCGTCGTTCACGATCACTCGGTCGACTGCGACGTAGCGCATCATGTACGCGCGATCGATGTACTGCTCGGTCGCTTCTGCGCTCGTCTGCACCGCACGCTGGAAGTCGAGCATTGCAGTTACGACTGGCGCTTCCGAGTTCGACTCGAGCGAGTTCACGTACTCGCTTTCGGTGCGCATCGAGACCCACGCCTCTTTGTAGACGTTGCCCTCCCCGCCTTCTCCGAAGCGAGCGCGCGTGAAGCGCCCGTCGATCTGCTCGACCGCGATGAAGACCCCTTCGAGCTGGCCGTTGATGAGCACCTTCGCGTGCATCGCGCGCGGCGCGACGACCTTGCTGTCGCGAAACAGGCTGTAGCCCAAGCGGTCGCGCATCAGCGACGTGTCTTGGATCATCGCGTGGAAGTTCAGCTTCTTCAGGCCGTAGAAGCGAAGCTCTGGGTCGACTTCATCGAAGCCGAGCTTGATCGAACACTTGCCCGACTTCGGATCCCCAAACCCGCCGGTCGTGCATGGCGCTTTGAATGAGCCGGACGAGCCCTTGTAACGCATTTGGAATGGGCCGTAGCTCGCGCCCTCGAACTCGAGCCGTGCCGGAACCCATTGTTCGGCGGACGGCTTCAGATCGATCGTCGCGAGGTCGGCCGGTGCGACGACGATGTTGTACGTGCGAACCGTCGACTGATCGAACAGGTAGGCGGCTTCGTCGGTCGGCTCCGTGATGAAGTCCACCGCAGGATCGGGCGGTGCGACCTGCCCGGCTTCGCCCATCATCGACATCGGCGCGCCGGCCATGCCGCCCGCGCCTCCGCTACCGCCGATACCCGACGAACCTGCCGGTGCCGCGCGACCCGCGCTGCCACTTGCGCCTGCGAGGTCGGCTGCGCCGCCATCGATCGGTTCGGGAGCGGCGTTGGTCCCGTCCCCGTCGGACCCCGGCTTGTCATTGTTCGACGCTGGCGTGCTGGACTCCCCTGCTTGTCCAGTGCTGGTTGACGAGGGAACGCTCGAGCCGCCGTCTTCGGTCTTCGCTCCGCCGGGCCTCGTGGCCGGGCACTGACAGCGACCGAACTTGCCACTATCGAGACAGGTGTGCCGGCCGACTGCGCCGCTCTCGCAATCGCAGCGCCAGACCTCGCCGGGCACACACGCTTTGATGGCGGTGTCCACCGACGATGACGACGAACACGCTGCGATTGCAGCTGCGACGCCAAGCTGTAAAACCCCGCCTAAGAAAGTTGCTCGCAAGTCACTATCCCGTCACTAAGTCCACGGATTGCGTAACACATGTCGGGCGAGGTTCCAGGCCATTCTTTAGGCGATCGACGATGCAGACAGCTCGCGCGTGTCGGGGCTCACGTAGTCCAAGCGCGAAGGCCGTGGGCGATCACGTGCACGACGACGGAGCCACGAAACTTGCGGTTTTCAGCGTTGCGGGAGCGAGCTGTCGAGACGTCTGAGGCCGAGTTCGGCGCGCAACGCCGTCATGAAGTCGAAACGTAGCGAGAGGACTGTACGGAGTGCCGTCGCCGTCGCCGTCGACGACCACGTCAATCACCACGAACACGTGCCGTCGCCGTCGACGACCACGTCATCGCCAACGACCACGAACACGTTGACGTGGAAGTTGACGGCGACGGCGACGGCGACGAGCCCGCATCGATTTGTCTCGCTGACGCCGCTAGCGGCGACCGAAAACTGTCGTCCGAAGGTTCATCTCGCGGTCGCACGAGCGGCGCGAACGCGTCAAGCGAGTTTTGCCGCTGACGGCGTCGACAGCTTCGCGACAGACGACAAGCACGCCACCTGAACACGGCGTCGGCGACATTCTGTCCGCGTGCATCACGTGTTGGAGCACTCCAGCGCACAGTCCCACCAGCCATGCTGGATCGGTTCTTGGCTAGTGCGGCCACGTGTTCAGCTGTTAACGCGCTCGAATGCATGCGCGACTGTCAGCATGACGATTGCAACATGCGACACAAGCGATCGCGTGACACAAACACTCAACTGCTAACCACGACAGATGACTGCGATCGGTTGGCGATAACAATCTGATCGTAATTTGAAACTCGTCGTTGCGAATGCAGATGCACTATCGGCAATATTTGTTGCCTCCAGTCGAGCATCAGTCGTCGCTCGCAAACTAATGACACCTGGGGTGTGCTCGTAACAACGAACGGGAGACTAGTTGCGTATGAATAGACAACAGACGCATGTCGCAAGCACAGCTTGCGAGCGACGGCAGAAGATAGATGGGGTGCAGCGAATAGCTGCAGTGCTTGCGATCACGGTGTTGGGCGGAATCGGATTCGCTTCGAGCGCCCGCGCCGACACCATCACGGCGGTGAACCCGTTC
>DASRXR010000822.1:0-4278 GCA_035687405.1 Polyangiales bacterium | reverse complement strand
CGAGCTCGCCAACGCTGCGATTGTCATCATCATCGTAACGCTCAGCGTCGCGGTGAACTTCGTCCAGACGTTTCGCTCCAGCAAGGCCGCGGCTCGGCTCCGTAACACGGTCGCACCGACGGCGACCGTATTGCGGGATGGCGTATTCGCGGAGGTGCCCCGGGTCGACGTGGTGCCCGGAGACGTCATTCGCTTGTGTGCGGGCGACCTCGTCCCTGCCGACGCGCGGCTGACGCAAGCCAAAGATCTGCACCTTCAGCAATCGGCGTTGACCGGTGAATCGATGCCGGTCGAGAAGAAAGTCAAAGCCGGCGACGATTCGGACGCGACGATGGTGCTGCTCGGAACTTCGGTCGTGAGCGGCAGCGCAACGGCGGTGGTGCTCGCGACCGGGGCTCGCACCGCATTCGGTGACATCGCGACCCGGCTGACGACACGTGCACCCGAGACCGAGTTCGATCGCGGCGTCAAGCAATTTGGCTCGCTCATCCTGAAGGCGGTCTTCGGTCTCGTCATGTTCATCTTGATCGTGCGCATCGGCGCGCATCGAGGTGCGTTCGAATCGGTGCTCTTCGCTGTCGCACTCGCGGTTGGACTCACGCCCGAGTTCTTACCGATGATCACATCGGTCACGCTCGCGCGCGGTGCTGTCGCGATGGCCAAACACAAGGTGATCGTGAAGCACCTCTCCGCGATTCAGAACCTCGGCAGCATCGACGTTCTGTGTAGCGACAAGACGGGAACGTTGACTCGGGGAAGCATGGCGTTTGCGGGTTCGTACGACGCGTTCGGCCAGACCTCCGACACGCCGCTGTTCTTCGCCCGGCTCAATAGCAAATTCGAAACCGGGATCCGAAGTCCGCTCGACGCGGCGATCCTCGAACACGATGTTACGCACGACACTGACGCCTACACGAAAGTCGACGAAATTCCGTTCGACTTCGAGCGCCGCCGGTTGTCAGTCGTCGTCGAGCGTTCAGGTGAACGGTGCCTGATCGCGAAGGGGTCACCCGAAGGAATCCTCGCTTGCGCGACCGCGTATGTGTCCGGCGACGGGCAGCAACTCCTGCTCGGTGACGACGTGCGTGCGCGATGCTGCGAGACTTACGAGTCGCTCAGTGCACGAGGTCTACGCGTGCTCGCGGTCGCAACGAGTCAGGTGCCGAATGGACGCGAATACTCCATCGCGGATGAGCATGATCTCGTCCTCGCGGGTTTCGTCGTCTTTGCTGATCCGCCGCTCGAGGGTGCGAGACAAGCGATCGCTTCGCTCGTGCGGGACGGTGTGCAAGTCAAGATTCTGACCGGAGACAATGAGCTCGTGACGCGCCACGTCTGCGCGCAGGTAGGCCTCGATGCGGAGCAGATCGTGCTTGGCAGCGCCCTCGAAAGCATGAACGACATGGCGCTCGCGCACGTCGCCGAGCAAACCACCGTCTTTGCGCGCATGTCTCCGGCGCAGAAAAATCGCGTCGTGCTCGCGCTCAAACATCGCAGTCACGTGGTCGGCTACCTCGGCGACGGGATCAACGATGCGCCCGCGCTGCATGCTGCGGACGTAGGCATATCGGTCGCGTCTGCGGTCGACGTCGCGCGCGATGCGGCGGACATCATTCTGCTCGAAGCAGGATTGGACGTTCTCCACCGCGGCATCATGGAGGGTCGGCGTGCGTTCGGGAACGTGACGAAGTACCTGCTCATGGGGACGAGCTCGAACTTCGGCAACATGTTCAGCATGGCGGGAGCGTCAGTCTTTCTGTCGTTTCTACCGATGCTCCCGACGCAGATCCTGTTGAACAACCTGCTTTACGACCTCGCGCAGATCACCATTCCGACGGACAACGTCGACTCCGAAGTAATCGCTGCGCCGCAGCGTTGGGACGTACGCACGATCCGGAATTTCATGTTGGTCATGGGTCCGCTCAGCTCGCTCTTCGATTTTCTGACATTCTTCGTCCTGCTACGTTTCTTTCACGCGGGTGAGGCGTTGTTTCACACGGGCTGGTTCGTGGCATCGCTCGCGACGCAGACGCTCGTGTTGTTCGTGATCCGTACGCCGCGAAACCCGCTGACGAGCCGGCCCAGTTGGCCACTCGCGTTCACGACGGTGGCGATGGTCGTAGTGAGCGTCATCTTGCCCTATTCGCCGTTGGCGGGAGTACTCGGCTTCGAGCCATTGCCTGGCAGGTACTTCATCTTTCTCGCCGTCGTGACCGTCAGTTATCTCATCCTCGCAGAGGTCGCGAAGCGGTACCTGTTAGGTCGTGCACGCCGACATGCCCGCGTCGCGGAACCTGCAGCTAGCGGCGGCGTGCTCACGGTGCGCCCAGCGATGCGTTCGCGGTAGTGCGTCGTCGACTCGATTGCGACAGCTTTCGAGTAACGCCTGCGGTGTTATGTGGTCGCGTTGCCGAGCAGCATGCCGCGCACGCTGAGGTCTTCATCTAGGTCGGGCCAGTGCACGCCCACGCCGCCGCCGACCCAGCGCCAGTGACTGCGCTGAGCCGCGGTCGCGTTGCTCAGCTTCGGAAACCAGATGAGCGGAACGGCGAGCTCACGCCCGTCTGCGAGACGCAATCGCAGAAACGTCTCGTCGATCTCGAGATGAACTGCCATGGGTTCAATCTTTGTGACTGAAGAAGTCATCCCACGCCTCCAGGCCACCGCTCTCGATTCGATGCGACCAGTCTGGGTGTCTCTGGCATCCGTCTGGCGTTGAATCGTCGGGTATTGGCGAACCCGATGGGCTCGAGCCAAAGCGTAGCGTACGCGCCGCCTGCTACCACGTGAACGTGTTTGGGCTCTAACCCCTCGTTCGCAAAGAAGAAGAACCGGTAGGGAGTCGAGCGGATCGTGGGCGTGCGCCTACGACTTGCTTCGGACTGTCTGGGACCCGGTTGCGTGGGAGCGGCCGGCACGCCGCAAGGCCGTCGCAACCGTAGATTTCTTTAGTGGAGCCAGGCGGGATCGAACCGCCGACCTCCGCACTGCCAGTGCGGCGCTCTCCCAGCTGAGCTATGACCCCGAAATACGCGGTCCGGCCTCATACACCAGACTCGAGCCCGCTTCAACGTAATCGTGGACCCCACCGACCTGCCGGTTTTTGGACCGGTCACCAGGTTCGATCACAGGGTTCCCAATGGACCTCGCATTGCGCTGCGCCATCCTGAGCGTGTCGCTTACTTCACTTTTCGGCTGCTCCAGCCGCGCAACCCTCTGGCTCCTCGACGTCTCCGCACTCGAAACGAGCACCGCCGAAGCCGGTAGCACCCTCGAATTCTCCGGACACGGATTCCCCGCCGGACACACCGGCGAACTCCTGCTCCACGGCGACCTTCACACGGCCGGCGAATCCGCCAAACGCGTATCGCTCTCGCTTCGCGCACAAGCCGCATCGAGCACACGCGTGACCGCATTCGTGGACGAACAAACGGCAAAAGCCGTCGACGGCCACGCGACGTTCGCGGGGCGCGCACGACTCCGATTCGCCCAGAACACAGGACCGTGGATCGCCGGTGAAGCCCGCGACGTTCGACTCGAATGGTTGGCCACCGAAGACGCCAATGACTCCCGACTTCGACGCGACGGCCAACGGACGATGGACTCGCTCGGCATCGACGTGATCGAATCCGCTACCGAAACCGGAAGCGTTCGCGTGGCCGGGATTCACGCCGGGGGCATCGCCGCGGGCGCACGCGTCGTGATCGGGGACCGGATCGAAGTGGCAAATGGGCTTCAAGTTCGTAGCCTCGCAGACCTGGCGCAGCCAGCAGCTGCGACGAATATTCGGCTTACACTTCGCGACGCAGTCGATGTTCAGCGGACCCTGGACCTCGACCTTCCACGCTCACCCGGCGCAATGCTCGACGGGTACCGCTATCTGCTTTGGGTCTGTCCGGTGCTCGTCGCCATCTTGCTGTTAGGCCCGTGGCCTGCACCGGTCGAGTTCCTGCGCGCCGGCTTGCGACGCTTGCGCCGCGAGCGGTTCGCCCTGTTCCGCCCACTCGCAGGATCGCGCGTGAGAACACGGGACGTTGTCCTTGCGTGCACCGCCGTGTGCGCTGCCGCCAGCAGCTTCGCCGCTTGGGAAGGATCAGGCCTGACGCTGGCGGCGGCACTGGGTGGGTACCTCGTGCTTCTCGTGTTTCGCGCCTGGAAGTTGGCGCCGCAGTTGGCTGGCAGCATCGAGGATCCAGTCGAGCGTCGCGCGCACTCGCTGATGCACAAGTTTCGATTTCTCCGCGAAGGTGCCCTGATCAGCGTCGTGCTCGCCGGCAG
>DASRXR010000821.1:0-2616 GCA_035687405.1 Polyangiales bacterium | reverse complement strand
CGTCGGGTACATGGATCCGCACGACCCGTATTACCCGCATCCGTACGATGGAACGGCCTACTCGCGCGCAGCCCATCAAGAGCCGAACCCGGACGAAACGCCGGCCCTACGCAAGTTGTACGATGGTGAGATCACGTATTGGGACGAGCACTTCGGCGCGCTCGTGGCCGAGCTGAAGAAGCGCGGCGTCTACGACGACCTGACGATCGTGATCACGGCAGATCACGGCGAAGAGTTTCACGAGCACGGCGGCTTTTGGCACGGCACGACGCTGTACGACGAGGAAGTGCACATCCCGCTGCTGATGAAGCTGCCCGGCGGCGAGATGCGCGGCAACGTCGTGAAGCACTGGGTGCAGTCGATCGACCTGATGCCGACGATCCTCAAGCGCGCCGGCATCGCGGTTCCGGACGGCGTCCAGGGTCGCGACGTATTCACCGGCAATACCGAAGTCTTCGCCGAAGAGAGCCACGAGGGCAACGTGCTGCGCTCGCTGCGCATTCACCGCGCCGGTGCGCAGATGAAGCTGATCACCGCAAATCCCGGCAATCCACGCGGGCTGGCGGAGCGCGAGTTTTATCGGATCGATCAAGATCCGAACGAGCGCGTGAACCTGGCCACCGAAGAGCCGGCGCTCGTGGAGTTCACGGGCAAAGCGCTCGACAAGCATGAAGAAGACGCATCGAAAGGCCGCGCGAGTCAGCAGAGTGTCGACGTGAGTAGCGATGCGAACGCTGCCGCGCGATTGCGAGCGCTCGGGTACGCGGGTGGCGATAAGCCGAACTGACGGAGTGTTCGAGATGACTCAGACGACGACCAACAGCGAAACGTGCGGCACCTGTCAGGGCGAAGGTGTGACTGGAAGTGAAGCGGGGCCGCTGACGTGCCTCGACTGCGCAGGGACAGGTAGATTGCCGTCCGGGCTCGTCCGCACCGAGTGGCGCCTGCGCGAGCTCGAGCGCATCCATGCCGCTGCGAGCGGCGAAGCCGGTCAGGACATGCAGTGGCTCATCCACCAAGTCCGCAGGTCTCATCACGCACTGCTGCAAATTCTCGCAGCGAGCGCAGATCTCGACGAGTCGCACCCGACCTTGAAGCGCATCAAATTCCTGGCGAACGACGTGCTGGATGTGTATCCACCCGTCAAATGAACCGTGAGTTGGGACACCGCACTCGCCACTGACTGGATTTGGTAATCATGCGTTGCTGAAGCCTGGGTTCGCTGCGAAGCTCGAACGCCTCACCAACCTGTGAGCATCGCAGGTTCCGCGCCTGGTTCGCGTTGATCCCATGCTTCAGCTCCGACGTTGGCTCGACCACCCACAAGCGCCATTTGTCGGTGCTGCGGTGCTCGCGTGTCTGCTGTGCATTCCTGGCCTGTGGCTCGGTTGGGTTGCGGACGATCTAACGCATCGCGGGTACATCCTCGCGCATCTGCATACGAAGGATGCGTACGGCGCGTGGTGGAACATGTTCGATGGGCGCGGCTCGGTGCCGCTCCTGGTGTACTTCGGGATGTCGCCGTGGTGGGCGTCTTCGCATTTGTCAGTCGCGTTTCTGCGACCGCTCGCGACCGCGAGTCACTACGCAGACTACCTGGTGTGGCCGACATCACCCGCGCTGATGCACGCGCACAACATTCTGCTGTTCGCCCTCGTCGTGCTCGTCGCCGGCAAGCTCTATCAGCGTCTGATGGGGCGCGGCGTTGCGATGTGGATCGCAGTGTTTCTGTATACGACCGACGACGCTCACATCTCGAGCACGGCGTGGATCGCGAGCCGGAACACGCTGCTCACCGCGTTGTTTGCGCTGCTGACACTCTACGCGTTCGATCGCGCGCGTCGCGACGGCAGTAAGCCTGCGATGTGGCTGGCGCCGCTCGCGCTTTTGGCCGCTCACGCCTGCAGCGAAGGCGCGCTCGCGATCTGGGGCTACCTGGTTGCGTACCTGCTCTGGCTCGATCCATCGACCTCGAAGTCTCGTTGGCTTTCACTCGCACCGCTCGCAGCCGTAAGCGGCGGCTGGGTGACCCTGAGTTCGTACCTGGGTTACGGCGTTCACGGCAGCGGCACCTACCTCGACCCGCGCACGAACCCCTGGATGTTTCTGGAGGGGCTCGCGGAACGCTTTCCGGACCTAGCGCGAGTTCAGTTCGGGCTCACCGATGAGGTCGGACATCAGCTCGTTTCGCGTTCGATGTTGACGCCGCTGCAAGCGGCCGTGCTCGGCTTGTGGCTGCCGTGCTTGGTCTTCGGGTTCCGAGCGGCCTGGAAGCACGCGAGCACGCGGTTTTGGCTGTTCGGTTGCGTGCTCGCGCTGATTCCCCTGTGTGCGGTGGGCTCGGTGTCTCGCTTGTTGTTCATTGCGGGAATCGGTGCACACGGCTTTCTCGCGGAGGTGATCGCCGCGTGTTACCGGCGCGCCTCCGAGCGCACCAGTCACAAATTGCAACGAATCGAGCTCGTCGCGAGCGCGGCGCCACTCGCCGCGCACGCGCTGATCGCCCTGGTAGCGATTCAGCTCGGGCCTGGGTTTTGGCACGGCATCGACACGACCGTACATCGTGCTCTACGAAGCCTGCCGTCCGGAGCGGCGCTCGAGAAGTCGACGATTCTG
>DASRXR010000820.1:0-7119 GCA_035687405.1 Polyangiales bacterium | reverse complement strand
GGAGCGCAAGCGCTCGTCGACGAGCTGATTCACGACGGCCCAAATGCTGCGGACGCGACCGAGTGGCTCACGCAGTCGCAGGCGGAGGTGGTTCCGCAGCTGAGCGCGGCATGGCCGACCTTGTCGGGGACTGCCAAACGTCGGGCTTTACGTGTCGTCGCGTCGCGTGCGGCGACTGACGAGACCGCGCTCACGCTGGTGGCACTCGCGACGCGGGACACCGACGCGGACGTCGCGAAGGCGGCACTCGCGGCGCTGGTGCAGCAGCTTCCTCGCTCGCAGGCCTACTTGCTCGACGCCGCCCGAAATCCGAGCCGCGGTGGGGACGAAGCCGCACTTGCGCTCGCGCACGCCGGTGGTCCCACGACCTTGCAAGATCTCTTGAGGCTGTGGGCGGGCGAGCCGCGCGCGGCGGAACGCGCTGGGTTTCGCGATGCCGTTGCTACGGCGTTTCGGCGCGGTGGCAACGAGTCGGCTGCGGTCGTGGAGAAGTGGGTGGAGCAAGACGCGCCGACCGTGCAAGCGCGCGCGGCTGCAAGCTTGGCGCTCGCGAAGCTGCCCGAAGCCAAACCGAGTGCCGCACACTTGGTCGAGACGAGTCTCGGACTCGCCAAAGAATTCCCGGAGCGGTGGCGCTTGGTGCTCGCAGCCGCGCAGCTACCGTCCGAACCGAAGACAGATGCCTGGTTGGCGGCTGTCGCGGCATCGGCCGAGGAGTGGATGTTGCGGTCGGCCGCGCTCGACGCGCTCGAAGCACGGCAAACGTCTGCGGCCGTGCCGGCCGCGAAAGCCGCGCTGCAGGATACCTATCCGCGGGTGAGGGCGCGTGCGCTCCGCGTGCTCGCGAGCGATCGCGAGAGCGCCGACGTTCTCGTGAAATACGCTCGGAAGGACGAGTGGTTTCTGGTTCGCGCAGCGGCGCTCGGTGTGCTGCCGGATGCGGGCGGCGGGCGCGGCGCGATGCTGGAGGCGTTGCACGATCCGTCGCCGGTCGTGCGAACGGCCGCGATCCGCGCATTGCGACGAGTGAAGGCGAAGGACGCCTGGGCTTCGATCGAGCCGCTGGTGATGAACGCCGAGGAGTATCCGGACGTGATCGGCGAAGGGATCGGGTTCGCGCGGGCGCTATGTCTCGCAGCGTCGGCGCCGACGCTCCAGGACGTGGTGAAACGGGGGCTGCGTCCCAACGCCTGGACCGCCGATCAGGAACTGGCGTTTGGTGCGCTGGAAGGGCTGACCCACCTCGGTGGCGCGAACGCAAAATGGGCGTTGCAGCGGTCGGCTGCACCGAACGTTCCGGCGACAATTCGGACTGCGGCAGCGCGTGCAGTGAACCAGCTGGCGACGTGTCAGCCCGAGTGAATGCGCGGAGTTGTAGGCGGTTGTGATCGATTCGTACAGCGTGGTAGCGTCGCCGGCGCTGCAGCCATAACGCTGTTGAAAGGGACGCTATGAAGGCGCTGTCATGGATGCTGTGTGTGATCGCGGTTGCTTCGATCTCGGCGGGTACGCTCGGAGGTTGCGAGCAGAAGGCTGAAGCCAGGATTCAGGTCGAGAAGCTGCCGGAGGTCCATGCGAGTGTGCCGCCTGTGCCCACGATCCCGCCGGCGCCCTATCCGGTGCAGTACTCGGACCAGAGTTACAGCGTGTACGGGCTGCGTCGCGCGTTGCGGCGGACGATCACCACCGAGGTGAACGTGACGGCGTACATCGCAAAGGTGTTCGTTCCGCCGGAGTGCCCGCCGAAGGAGAAGTGCCCTTTGCCGCCCGCGCCTCACGTCTGGCTGGCGGATACGAAGACTGAAGCGGACCCGCTCAAGCAGGTGATCGTCGCCGGTTACGCCGAGAACCAAAAGGCGATCGACGACGCGATGAAGGAAGCGAAGAAGTCGAAGGGGAAAGCTGCGGCGCCTCCGGAAGACACGGGGTTGTTGCCGATTCCGACTGACTTGTTTCCTGGGGCTAAGATCAAGCTGAAGGGTCGGTTCGCGTTTATGTCCGGCGCTGGGTTTCAGTCCAGCGAGGGTGTGCTCGATTACTTGGGGCACGAGATTTTGGAGCCGGGGATCGCGCCGGAGCCGGTTAAGCCGACTAAGGGTAAGAAGTAGGAGCGCCGGTCTTTCGGCTGCTCTCGACGGACGTACGGCTTCGCGGGGCGGGGGCGGTTCATCGCGCACTGGACACGCCAGCTTGCAGATGCACCGGCCCCTAAGGCTTTCGTTCGGTGCGCAAGCTGGCTATCGCGGCGCGCCAACCGTGCAATACGCCACCAGGGCCGGGACCGGGTTGCTGTTGCTAGCGGGGACTGGCTGTTGGGGCTTGGCCGCTGGGCCGCCGCTTATAGCTGCGGCTTCGTAGTTGGAGCCGGCTGGGCTTCCAGTGCTTCCAACACACTGCTCGGCACACTGAAGGCTACTTCCAGGTCTGATCTGCGCGCGTAGAGGTCCGCCGCTGGCTCCGGACTTACTGGCTGCCCGATGAGCAGCGTTCTCGGCTTGGCCTTCGAACCCTGCTTCGGCTCGATCGCGACCTTCAGCTGCGGCTTGTCCATGCCCTCTTCCGGCGCTGGCTTGCCGTACCGCATGACCTTCGACGCTCTCAGAGTCGCCAACACTCTCGCTCGCGACTGAGCTTGCCCCGTCGCAAAGACACCTGACGCGTCGGGCTCGACCTTCGTTTTGCCGCTTGGCGTCGTCAGCTCGAACGCACCCAGCTCCTCCAACGGAACCGATAGCGCCGACCTCGAGACCACCGGCGCCTCGAACGCTCTCACTAGCGCCGGCGCTACCACGAAGACCGCTGGGTCGCCGTCCAGCTGCGCGTAGCGGCCGCCCTGGGCCTCCGCACCGATACGAACCACGTGCGTCTTCGCATCCTTACCCGTGAAGTTCACCTCCACGCTGAATGCTGGCGGGGAAAGCCCTTCGTCGAAGTCTGGTCGCGGAGCGTCTGCCACGAACCGTACGGCCACGAGCTTCGCCACCTGACGCAGGATGTCGTCGATCGTCGCACGTTCCGCCGGCACGTCTGCTGCCGCCGTTGGCTGCGTGATCAGATAACGCTCACCCTGCTTCACCACGACCTCCGTCGGACGATTTGCACCGCTCAACGTCAGCTTCGTGAACGCCGTTGGATCGAGGTCCAACAACTTCGGCTTTCTGAAACGGACGGGCGACGTAGAAACCAACGGCAACACCGACTCGTTGAACCACGCTAACGACTTCTCGTCGCCCCGACTCACCGCCACACGTTCGGCCTGCGTTCGCCCGAGTCGGACCTCGTACGGCGCTTTCTCCTTGCCTCGATCGAACGTGATCGTCGACCTCAGCGTTTCCAAGGCTTGCGTCGGGTCGTTCTCGAATGCCTCGGCACTCGCACCTCGCAACAACTTGAACCAATCCGACAACGCGGTCTCGTCGACCTCACCCTGCTCGCGCTCTTTGCCATCTTCGAGAATGCGGTAACGATGGCCGTCGCCCTGCTCCTCGAGCTTCAGCTCACGCTTTCCCGCGCGGACTGTCACGCCCCGAATCTGGCCGTCGTCGAGCACACTCAACCTGGCTTCGCGCAGCTCGGCCGCAGGCTTCTTCAGCTTCGCTAGATCCGCATCCGTTGCGCACATCACCGGGCCCTCGCCCGCTCGCACGTACGACTCACCCGCCTTGGCCGCACACGGACCACCAACTCGCAACTCCAGGTGCTCGGACTTGCCCACGTTCTTCAGGTTCGAGCTCGAGCTGAACGTCTTCGAATCGACCGCGATGAAGAAACTCGGCGCGGTCAATCCGTACGACTCCAGGTTCGCCGGCTTCTCCACCACGAAACGCGATGCCCGGAGCGCATCGAGCCCGTTTACGATCTCGGTCAACGCTGGCTGCGACGCCAGCACCGGCTCCGGGCCCTGCAACCAATACAGATCGCCTCGCTTTTCGATCGCGTGCGCTCCCTGCGCATCGCGCAGCTGCAACTTCTCGACCGTGTACGCGCTCACGCCATGGTGGAGCGCCTTCGTATGAAAGTAGTCGGGATCGTGATCGAGAGCTTCGACCAAGTCTTTCCCGACGACATAGGCACGCTTCTCCGCCTGCAAGTACGCACCCGAGCCATCACTACTCGGCCCACCGATGCTGAACGAACGCTGATCGCGTCCGGCCATGAACGTCACGCGATAACGCGGCTTGTCGAGCCCGAACTGCGCCAGGTCCTTCGCCGACGCCTCACCGAGCGACCGCTTCGGCATGATGAACTCGAGCGCGCCGAGCAAACTCTCGACCGCATCGTGATCCGCCACCGCCGCATACGGCTTCTCCACGCGAAACTGCGCGGCCTCGAGAATCTCGTCGTCGGTCTTCACTTCGTTGCGCACGAGCACAGTCGTCACGCCCTTGCGCTGAATCTCGATCCGCGAAACTCGGTCGCGCACGAACGAGTCGAGCACCTGGCCCTTGCGCTGATCGCGCTCGGTCGTACTCACGCTGCCGCGCTCGAAAAACAGAATGAAGGCGAGCAGAACAAACGCTACGCCGCCGAGGATGATGCTCGTGCGTCCCATGCGTCTTCCTCTCCTCGTTCAGGAACGCCGATTCATCCACACGGCGAAACCGAGGATGAACGCCGCACCAGGTACCAGCACGGCGACTCGGAACAGCAGCGCCCACAGGTCGTCCTGCGTGAACGCGATGTTCCCAGTCTTGACCTTCTTCGGCGGAATCTCGATCAGCGCCGGCCGCTCGGTCAACCAACCGATCCACGAGCTCGCGAGGTGAAAGTTCGCGAGCTCCGGCGATTCGAGCAACGGACCCTGCAAGAAATCGCTGTCACCGACCACGATCAATCGGCCGCCGGTGTGCTTCTTGTCGTCCGCGCTCTTGCCGACCTGCATCGCAACCGCGACCGACACCGGCCCGGGGATGTCGCCCGGCCCAGCCTTCGGCTCGCTTCCTTCTTTCACGTCCGCGACCGCCGTCTCGCCGAACGCTTCGTCGCTCGTGCGCATCAGGATCTCGACGTTCGGATCGTTACCTGCCGGCGCGACACTGCGCGCGAGCACCATGAACACGCGCGCGGCGTGCTGGAGCGGCCGCGTCGTCTCGTGGTCACCGAACTCCGTGACCGCAAACTCGGCCGCGTTCGGAGTCAGTAAACGCTCTTTGTTCAGCTCGATCACGAGGGCGCGATCGAGTCGAATCCCGAGATCACGCAGCGGCGCTTCGAAGCCCGTCTCGCTGACTTCGTCGTGTTCGAGCACCGGATCGAGCGCAAGCAGCAAGTTGCCACCGCCGCGCACGTAATCGATCAACAGCTGCGCCTCAGGCTCGCTGAACGCCCGAACGGGACCGGGCACGAATACCGCGTCGCAGTCCTTCGGCACCGACTTCTGCCCGAACGTCTCGAACACCTGCCATTCGATGTTGTCGTGCTTCAAACCCGTCTTCAGGCTCGCAAGCGAACGCTCTGCCGAATCTTCGACGCTCCACTCACCGTGGCCGCGCGTGATGCACAGCTTGGTCGGACGACCCGAGGTGACCTGAACGATCGCGCCCGTCATCGCCTGTTCGGCTTTCAGGCTCACCGACTCTTGCTCGCCATCGTCCGCACCCGGCACGCCGAAGTCCGTCGACACCAAGTCGTCGCGACTGATGTGCCAGTTCTTGGGGCCGATCGCGACGACAGCCGCGACGTCCGCGCGTGCTTCACCGCTTTCGATCACGCCCGCCGCGACGCCATACCGTTGCGCCAGGATCTTGAACTCGCTCGCCTGCCGATCCGGATCGACGTGGTGCACGTGAACGTGCGGCGATGCAGCTTTGTAACGCGTGAGCAGCTCGTCGGTCGTGTCGTAGCTCTGCTCGCCTTGCGACATGAACACGTAAATGTCGACGTCCTTGTCGAGCGCATGCAGCACGTTCGCCGACTTCGGCGACAGCGTGAACACGCCTTGCGAAGTCCAATCGAATCGCGAGTAGTGCCGAAACGCGAGGTAGTTCGCCATCCCGACGATCGCGATCAGGAACAAGGTCGACGCGTTGATCGCGACATTCTGGAGCAGACGGTCGCGATCCGTCGCCGGCTTCGGACGCAGCGGTTTGGCTTCGGTGTTCATCACACGCCTCGATCCGCTTGCAGCACTCGCACCGAGAGCGTCACGGACAACACCGCGATCGACAGGTCGTAGACCACGTACCGCGTATCCACGATGCCCTTCGCGAACGCACTCATCTGCGTCCACAGGCCGAGGTACTCAAAGATGGAGCGCCATTCGTCGCCGACGTTCGCGTACCCGACGAGGCCGAGCACGAACAGGCCACCGAGCACGAGGAACGTCAGCATCGCTGCGACGATCTGATTGCGTGCAGCCGCGCTCATGAACAAGCCCACGCCCATGTAGAACGTCCCGACCAAGAACAGCCCGAGGTAGGTCGCACCGATCGCGCCCCAATCGACCGCGTTCTCAGTCGTGCGCGCGACGAGCCAGACGTAGCTCAACGTCGGCAGCCACAGCACCATCCAAAACGTGAGCGCGGCGAGATACTTGCCGAGCACCACCGAAACTTCGCTGACGGGTGCCGTGAGCAGCGCTTCGATCGTGCCGGAGGAACGTTCCTCGGCGAGCAAGCGCATCGTGATCACGGGCGCGAACACGAGCAGCGGTAGGTAAAACAACGTCGTGCCGCCGAAAAACGCCGTGAGCAGGTTCGTCTGCGCGCCGGGCTGCTGCGCGAACACCAGCGCAAGCACGTAAAACACGACGCCGAAGAACAACAACCAAACCGTGAGTACGACGTACGCGATCGGCGAGACGAAGAATGAAAAGATCTCGCGTTTGGCGATGGTATAAATTGCGTTCATGCGCGGTCTCCCGGAGAACCCGGCTGCGCTTCCGTGGATGGGGCGGCGGATCCCGCAGCTGCGAGCGGCTCGATAGTGCTCTCCTCTGCGTGATCGGCCGTCGTGAGTGTGGCGAAGACGTCTTCGAGCGACGTCTGCTCGCGATGAAGCTCGCGGAGCTTGCAGCCGGCAGCGGCAACCGCCGAGGACACGGCCTCCGCGATGGACTCCGATTCCACTTCGAGTCGGAAGCGAACCAAGCCGTCGTCGAGCGCGGCCGTATCCGCGATT
>DASRXR010000819.1:0-4620 GCA_035687405.1 Polyangiales bacterium | reverse complement strand
CGTCCGACGAAAATGAGCAGCGCGATTGCGACCAGCATGAGGTCGGGCTTGCTGCCGGCGAGGACCGCGAGAGCCACTCCGCGTATCCACGTCGACTGGCGCGTGCCTATGACGCCGATCGCGACGCAAAGGCTAGCTCCGACGAAGAGCTCGCTGGACAACCACAGTGTGGGGAATCCAGCTGCACTGATGCCAAGGATCGCAAGGGCGACCGAGCTTCTGTGGGACAACACGAGCGTGGCAAGCCAGGCAGCCGTTGCCAGGTACGCGACTGCACTCGCACAGCGCACGACCGTATTGAGCATGCTCGGATCGAGCGCCCATGAGCCTCGCCAGAGCTGTACCCACAGTCGTGCAGTCAGCCCGTCGCTCGGCATTGGCCAAGGCACTACGCCTCGTAGCAAGACCGCTTGATCGTAGATGGGCGCGCTCGGCGTGCTGACGATCGCCCAAATTGCGTGAGTTGCCGCCGCGACAACACATACGAGTGCCGTTAGCTGGATTCCAACTTTTTTATCGCGAGACCCAGTTGGTACCTGCGCGAAGGTCAACATGGGTGGCGTTGCGCGCGGATGGAGCACACTGGCGGCGTGTGTTCATTGTACATACGCCGATGAGTCGGCGGAAAGTATCTTCGGCCGCATGCCCCCAAGGCGTAGCCACGCAGAGTTTCACGGCGTGTGCTCGAACTCGCCGATCTGCGGCAGCTTCGTTCGCATGTCGTCGAAGGCTTGTTTGCGATCCTTGCAGTGAAGTGCCTCTTCGAGCGCGGCTGTGCTCGGGTAGATCACGGCGTCGAGCCCGGCCTTCAACTCGATCGTGCCGCAGTCGAACAACGCCGGAAGGCCGATGAACACCGCATTGTCGATACCGCACACGCCATCGAATTGTGCTTCTTCGATCGCATTGCGGCCTTGTTCGTTGTCCTGACACAAGTCGGTCGGTACGAGGTGACCACCACCCGTGATCCCGATCAGGCGTTTAGGGCCCATTGCAACGGAATCGGTGTACGCGCCTTTGCTCGACGTCGCGCCAGGCGAACAGACCACATTGCCGATCAGCGACGAGTCGTAGCCGATCACTTGGTCCGAGATGCCGCTGATGTACATGAGTGACTTCAGCGAAGCAGTCGCGTTGGGCATGCTGCCCGAGAGCGGAATCGAGATCTGCACGCCAGGCAAACTCGTGAGCTCGGCGGAGACACAACCACCTTGGCTGTGCCCGGAAATTCCGAGCCGCTTCATGTCGATGCGCCCTTTCAAGAACGCGAGCTCACCGCTCGCGGCGTTCAAAGCAGCGAGCTGCGCATTCACGTCGCCAGGGACGTCCTGCTCGGGATAGGGCCGACCACACGCTTCGTTCAACTTGTCGGCGAGGCCGAGGAACGGATAGTCGGCCGCGACGACCACAAATCCGCGACTCGCCCAGTGCGTGTTGAGCGTGCCCGAGGCGAAGCGCGTCGACGCAGTTCCGTGGATGAAGATGATCACGGGATACGGGCCGTGCCCCGCGTCGATCGGCACGTCGCGATACAAGTGTCCACCCAGCGGCCCGACCAGCGGCGAACGGTCCGCAGGCACCTTGTCGCGGTCCTCCGCAGGTAGCCACTGACGTAAGTCGTATTTCGCTTCGGGCTTTCCCGCGGTGCTTCCAGGCTCGGCGGGATAAAAGATCTCAGTCGTGAGCCGCGTGCCGATCTGCAGCGTACGAACGCCGACGTCCCACGGCCCGCGTACGCCCACATCGTCGGGGATCGCGAGTAGGTTGTCGCTCGCGCAATCGCCGCTGCCAGCGGCACCTGTGCCCGCGACGCCCGCACCTGCTGCACCGCCTGTGCCCGCTTCAGAGGCCGTGTTGCCTGCTGCACCTGGTGCACTGCCGCCCGCACCTGCCCGCGAGCCGCCGCCGCCAGCTGCGCCTGACCCGGCGGTCGATGTCCCGGCTGTACCCGACGCTGTGACGCCTGCCGTACCCGCGGTCGTCCCGCCTCCCGCTCCACTACTGCCGCTGACGGCTGCAGTTCCGAGCCCCGCACCCGCTGCACCCGTTCCAACTCCGGCGGGCATGCCAGCGGCGCCGATGTTCGACGGTGTCATGGGGTCGTTACTACAGGCCACGCCGACCAGCGCAGCGCACGCCACGAACAAAACTCGAATTCGCACGGACTCTCCTGCCAGCGTCGCGAGCCTCCGGAGCGAGTCCGGTCGAGCTGCGCGTGTCTGATGAAATAGCACGCTTCCATGTGATTTAATCAAGCCATGCGTTCTACCATGTGAACCAGGCAGGGCAAGGCGCGCGCCGCGGAGCGTCCGCTTGTACCCGATTCGGTCAACGATCAGCGTTGCCCTTGCGCCGCTCCGCTGTTGGCTGCGGCACGAGCAAATGCCTCCGAAATCGTCAAATCATATGAATTGATTTGACTTAAATCGGCTGCACTGGAGCACCGCGGATGGGCGCGCACCTACAGCTGGCGGGCACTATGCCGAAGCGGGTGCGATGACGCGGATAGGGAAGGGCGTGAGCTCAAATTTGCTCGTGTCCATAGTCAATCGGCCTTGAGCTGAGACTCTTCGCCGAGCGCCTGCGCATGATGAACGAGTTACAAAACACCGAGTACGTTTGATAGGGAATGGCCATCCATTCGGGATGCTCCTGCAGGAAGTCTGCAAGCGCCCTCGCTTCGCCCTGATTCGGGTCGCCGCGATACATGAACCAATCATCGAAGCACAGGAGCGCTCCATCCGTGAGAATTGGCGCGACGCCTTCGAGTGCACATCTGGCCGACGTATAGAGATCACTGTCGATGTGCACGAGCGCTGCTTTCTTGTACTTGCGCGGAATCGACGCGGCGATCGTCTGGTCGAACCAACCGACTTCGAATTGTGGCCGCGGTAGCCGGCAGATCTCGAACAATCGATGCAGCGCTTCCGGCGAGACGCGCTCGTCGTACGCAAGCGACGGGTGCCCGTACGCATAGTTGCTTGCAAATGAACCTGCCCCCCAGCGGGGGTGTTCGTTACTGTCGTCGGGCAAGCCTTCGAAGCTGTCGAACCCAACAAAGCGCCGCTCGTGACACGCATCGTCCGAATATCGCCAGGTGTGCAGGCTCTCTTGGTGCAGGCGCGCGAGGAGCGCCAAACTCTTGCCGATCGCCACTCCGAACTCGAGAATGTCGCCTTCGATGCGCTCCCAGTTCAAATACTGGAGCGCGTACGTGAAGAACATCGTTCGCGCGTCGTACTTGAGCCATTGAACGGCCGCGTGGTGCGTTTGTGCATCCACGACTGGGGCTGGCGTGAACTTGCTCGCGCCTCGCCGGCAGCGCGCGGTCAATGATTCGAGACCGCGAATGACTGTGTTTTGCGTCCAGGTCGGCTCGAGCGTGTCGAGCTCGAGATCCGGAACGCGCGCAAACAGAGTCGAGAAACCAACTTGCCCTTCGAGCCGCGCGAGCTGCGCGCCGAGGCAATGGTGGATGCCGCCCCCGAACGAGAGCGGCTTGACGTTTTTTCGCCGCACATCCAGCCGGTCTGGATCGTCATAGACCTCCGGATCACGATTGCCTGCGTTGAGAATCAAAAGCAGGTATTGCCCCTTGCGAATGATCTTGTCCCGCAGCGGCACTTCTTCGATCGCAGTCCGCCTTCCAACGGTGACCGAGGTTTCGTAGCGGAGAAGCTCCTCGATCGCCGGGCGGATCAACGCCGGGTCGGCGATGAGCTGCGCAAGCTGATCCGGATTCCGGTACAACGCCAGCAGGCCGTTGCCGAAGAGATTGATGACGGTGTCATGGCCGGCGATGAACAGCAGAAGAACGTTTGCGATGAACTCATCCCAGCTGAGCTTCTCCTGTTTGTGCGCGGCGAGCATCTCGTCGAAGACGTTCTCGGGCGCACGACCCTCTCGCTTCGCCGCGTGTTTCAGAAAGTAGTCGCGGAACCCCATCGTCGATTGATTGCACTGGTACAGCTCGTCTGGCCCCATCGGTGTCACGTCGGTGCTGCGCACCAATCCCGGCGTATACGTATCGAGCTCGGGTCGGTCTGCTTCGGGGACGCCGAGCATCTCGCAGATCACCAAAAATGGCAGTCGATGCGCAAATCCGGAGATGAGATCGATGTTGCCGGCTTCGAGACCACGGTCGATGCACTGATCGGTGCAACGCTGAATGACAGGCCGCAATTGTTCGAGGCGCGCAGGCGTGAACCCCTTCGCCATGATGCCGCGGATCCTCGGGTGAGCCGGGGGATCACCGGAGAGAATCTGATCCCGAATGATGCGATTCCACGGCTGCTGCATCTCGTGCCGGAGAAACGGATTGCTGCGCTCCAATAACTCCAGCCCGATCTGAAAACGTGAGTCTGACAAAACGAATCGGATGTCGTTGTATCCAGTCAACACCCAAGAGCTCCAACTCGACGACCAATGGATTGGGTCGAGGCTACGCAAGCGATGCAGCTGCGGATACGGATCTTCTCGGAACCCCGGTGCGAACGGGTTGTATTCGATGGCATCGAACGGGGTCTTCATCGTCGCGCTACTCAATCCAGCATCTTTTTCTTGACGGCCCACATCGACGGCGGCTTGCACAGCTCGCAATCGGGGCCGACGAACAGAGTC
>DASRXR010000818.1:0-3094 GCA_035687405.1 Polyangiales bacterium | reverse complement strand
CCGAGCGAAGTCGAGGGACCTGCTCTTCCGCATTTTCTTGCTCTTCCTGCTTTTACTGAACCTTGATCTCGACGTCCACGCCAGCGGGCAGATCGAGCTTCGTCAGCGCGTCCACCGTCTGGGCGCGGCTATCGAGGATGTCGATCACACGCTTGTGCGTCTTCAGCTCGAACTGCTCGCGCGACTTCTTGTCGACGTGCGGTGAGCGGAGCACCGTCCACCGCTGCGTCTTCGTCGGAAGCGGAATGGGGCCCGATACCTGAGCGCCCGTCTTCTCCGCCGTACGAACGATGTCTGCAGCGGCCTGGTCGATCACCGCGTGATCGAACGCCTTGAGACGGATGCGGATTCTACCAGCCATTGGAAATTCCGAGAAAGAGTTAAGCGAGGATCTTCGCGACGACGCCGGCACCGACGGTGCGGCCGCCTTCACGGATGGCGAACCGGAGCCCTTCGTCCATCGCGATCGGCGTGATCAGCTCGATCGTCATCTGCACGTTGTCGCCCGGCATCACCATCTCCATCCCTTCCGGCAGCTCCACCGATCCCGTCACGTCCGTCGTGCGGAAGTAGAACTGCGGACGATATCCCTTGAAGAACGGCGTATGACGGCCGCCCTCTTCCTTCGTCAACACGTACACCTCGGCCGTGAACTTCGTGTGCGGCGTGATGCTCCCCGGCTTCGCCAACACCATTCCACGCTGGATGTCATCCTTGTCCACACCACGCAGCAGCAGGCCGACGTTGTCGCCCGCGTCGCCCGAGTCCAGCAGCTTGCGGAACATCTCGACACCCGTGACGATGGTCTTCTTGTCCGAGTTGAAGCCGATCAACGCCACCTCTTCCTGCACCTTGATCCGACCGCGCTCGATACGGCCCGTCGCCACCGTGCCACGCCCCGTGATCGAGAACACGTCCTCGACCGGCATCAGGAACGGCTTCTCGATGTCGCGCTTCGGCTGCGGGATGTACGAATCCAGCGCATCCATCAGCTCGCCGATCTTCAGGCCCCACTCGCTGTTCGGATCCTTCGACTCCAGCGCCTTGAGCGCCGAGCCCTTGATGATCGGCGTGTCGTCGCCCGGGAACTTGTACGCGGAGAGGAGCTCACGGACCTCGAGCTCGACCAGCTCCAGCAGTTCCGGATCGTCGACCATGTCCACCTTGTTCATGAACACCAGCACGTACGGCACGTTCACCTGGCGGGCGAGCAGGATGTGCTCGCGCGTCTGCGGCATCGGGCCGTCCGCGGCCGACACCACGAGGATCGCGCCGTCCATCTGCGCCGCACCCGTGATCATGTTCTTCACGTAGTCCGCGTGGCCCGGGCAGTCGACGTGCGCGTAGTGGCGCAGCGTCGACTCGTATTCCACGTGGGCCGTCGCGATCGTGATGCCGCGCGCCTTCTCTTCCGGCGCCTTGTCGATCTGGTCGAACGCTACCGCCGACGCCAATCCCTTCACTGCCTGGATTGCCGTGATCGCCGCCGTCAACGTCGTCTTGCCATGGTCAACGTGGCCAATCGTGCCGACGTTCACATGCGGCTTCGTGCGCTCGAACTTTGCCTTTCCCATGACTAATACCGAAACGCAAAAGGGTTGGACAGCCACCAGCCCCCGAGGATCGAACATCCCCAGCGGCCGGAACTACACATCTGCATGCACGCCATATCCACTGCGGCGCCACGCCCACTCTGCCGATGCGTCGTCATCACTCGTCCACGACACATCAACCAGAGGACGCGATCGGGATTGAACCGATGACCTCACCCTTACCAAGGGTGTGCTCTACCAACTGAGCTACGCGTCCGAGCCGACCAGATACCACAAACGCAGAACTTTGTTCCCGCAACTATCTCACAACACATCCACAACCCAGAGCGGGAGACGGGGCTCGAACCCGCGACATCAAGCTTGGAAGGCTTGCGCTCTACCAGCTGAGCTACTCCCGCGAAGTACCGCCCCGGTACAGATCCGCAAACGCACTCACTCTGCGGCGCATGGTGGGGGAAGGATTCGAACCTTCGAAGGCTTGCGCCGTCAGATTTACAGTCTGATCCTTTTGGCCACTCAGGAACCCCACCCAAAATCCCGCGCGTCGGCGCCGTATTCGCGCTCCTGACAGCACCAGCAGAGCTGACGGCGAGAATCGAACTCGCAACCGCCTGATTACAAATCAGGTGCTCTGCCAATTGAGCTACGTCAGCAGACGGCCTTTTCTGCGCGAGACTCGTAGGATAGTCAGCCAATCAGGGTCAGTCAAGCGGCCGAGGTTGCGCGACTTACGACGCCACTATACGAGCTTCCATCGGGTCTCCCCACCGGCGTCCTCGATCACCACCCCGCGGCCCTTCAACTCGTCGCGAATCCTGTCCGATTCGGCAAAATCCCGTCGGATCCTCGCCTCGCGGCGAAGGGCGAGAAGCTCCTCGATCCAGCTCTCCAGCGCAGCGTCGGCGCTCTCTCGATCGGGGACGATGTCCAACACTCCATTGATCCGCGCAAACGCCGCTCGCGCCCGCTCGACCGACTCCCGATCGCCGCCCTTACGGTCCAGCTCGGCATTCGCCCGACGCACGAAATCGAACACCGCCGCCAACGCCTCCGGACCATTCAGATCGTCGAACAGCGCCGCCTCCGCCGCGGCCACGGCGTCGTCCGCCGCCTGCGCCAATTCCGGAGTTCCACCCAACGTCAGCGTTGATTCCGCATTCAGACGGTCCGCGAAGTCACCAATGCGCCGCACCGCCTGACGCGACGCCTCCAGCGCCTCGTCGCTCAGGTTGAGCTCCTTCCGATAATGCGTGTTGAACACAAAATGCCGCAGCGCCGCTGCCGAGAACTTCTCTTCGCGCAGCACCTGCACCGACGCCACGTTGCCCACGCGCTTGGCCATCTTCGCGCCGTCGGTGAGCAGAAACGCGCCGTGGCACCAGACGCGCGAAAATGGCACGCCAGTGGCAGCCTCGCTCTGCGCGATCTCGTCCTCGTGATGCGGGAAGATCAGGTCGATTCCCCCGCAATGCAGGTCGAGCGTTTCGCCGAGCAGGTCCATGGCCATCGCGGAGCATTCGAGGTGCCAGCCGGGCCGGCCC
>DASRXR010000817.1:0-3551 GCA_035687405.1 Polyangiales bacterium | reverse complement strand
GTGACTTTCAAGTGAAGAGCGCAAACGAGGTGCTCGACACGTTCCGCAAAGTGCTCGAACGGCGCGAGCGCGAAAACGGCGATCACGGCGGCATCGTATTACTGCACGACACGTACGCGTGGAGCGTGGACGCGTTTCAGTTGATCTGGGCCGAGCTCTGGGCGCGCAACTGCAAGCTGCTCGAGCGCGGGGAAGAGCTCTACGACATCGTGTCGGATCTCCAGTACTTCCATCAGCCGCGCGATGGCGCCCCCCCGGGGACGGTCGCGCTGCCAGCGCGGCTCCCGGCGCCAGTCTTCGAGGCGAGGCAGGCGAAGTTGCGTCGCGAAACTGCGCAGCGCTGCACGGCCACCGACGGGTTCTGATCCAAATAGCGTCTCGAAATGCGATGCCGGCTCCGTTCGTGAGCGCTTGGCACGTGGGGCTCGAGTCAGCTTTTGGTCGGATTGACTGATGTCGTAAACTCCCCTACACGCCGCGGGAGGGGACTTCCGTGAGTACTTGCTTGGAATGTGGGTTCGAGAACCCGCGGCGTTGGATCGGCTGCGCCCGCTGCGGCCAGCTTCTCGGTCCGCGGTTTCTGGGCCGCGATTTGCTCACCGACATGCTGGACACGCGCACGACTCGCCGCGGGCCCTGGCCACAGTTCGAAGACTCGGCGCTGTCGCGGAACGAGCGCGCCGGCGCGGATTCGCTCGAGTTGATGCGTTCGCCGACGCACACGGATGCGCGTCCGCTCCTCGGGCAAAACCCGGTGCTCGATGCGGTGCGCGTGAACATCGAAGAGACGTTCACGCGCGGGCGCGCGACAGTCAGCTTGATCGCCGGGACTGCGGGCGCGGGGCGAACGCGCGTGCTCGAACGCGCGAGTGAGTTTGCCGCCCAGCACTATGCCAACGTGCGCGTGTTTTACGCCGCGTGCCGCAACCACGAGGAGGGGCCGTACGCGCCGTTTTCGTGGCTCTTGCTCGAACGATTCGGCATCACGCCCGCGTCCTCGCCGAGCACCGTTCGCGAAGAGATCCTTCGAACGTCGGAGCGCGCACTCGGCGACGTCGGCGCCGAAGCGAGCATGGAGGCCGCACATCTGCTCGGACACGTCGCCGGCGTGCCTTTTCCCGGCAGCGAGTTGCTCGAGCGACTTGCCGGCTCGCCGCACGAATTGCGCGAGCGTGCCGCGATCGCGCTCCGCACACTCCTCGAGAGCGATTGCGGCTCCGGTAAGTTACTCGTGCTGCTCGACGACATGCATCGCGCCGAGAGCGATGCCTGGCAGGTGTTCGAGATTTTGATCCAGACGCGCGCACGAATCGCGTTCGTGATCACCGGTGACTCGAGTCTGGAAGACCGCTACCACGACTTCCTCGCGCATGCACAAACGTCGGTGGCGGAACTCCAACCGCTCGGAGATGCAGACATCGCGGAGCTCGTGCGGAGCTTGCTGCCGAGCTTACGCGAGACGCCCGAGCCGTTCGTGTCCGCGTTGCGGCATCGCTCGCGCGGCAATCCGTCGGCGTTGACCGAGCTCGTCCGTGCACTCGAAGAACGCGGCTTGTTCAAGTCGACGCCCACCGGGCTCGAAGTCGACTTGAACAAACTCGAGCGAGGCGAGCTGCCGCTGACGATGGGTGACGCGATCCGCGCGCGTCTCGCCGGGCTCACACCGGTCGAGCTCGCAGTGATCCAGCACGCGTCGGTCGTCGGTGAGTTGTTTTGGGACGGCGCCCTACTCGCCCTCGTGCGCTCCGAGCACGCGCGTAGCGAGCCGAACGAACCGCTGTCGGTCTGGAAGGACACCACGGACGAGACGCAGCTGTCGGTTGCTCTGCGCGTGCTCGAAGCGAAGCGATTTGTCGTACGGCTCGGTGTCTCGGCTGTGCCGGGCTTGTCGGAGTACACATTTCAATTTGCGGGTGCGCGCGCAGTCGTGTACGGCGAGCTCCCCGAACCGACGCGCGAGCGCTGGCACGCGACGGTCGCGCACTGGATGACACTCGCGACGGGCCTGCCCGCGGAGGGTTTGTCGGGCGCATTGGCGCGGCACCTCGAACGCGCAGGCCGGCCGATTCGCGCGGCGGAAGCCTATCTCAAGGCGGCGGAAGAGGAACGGGCACGGCTCCGTACCTCGATGGCGGTGCGGCACGTCGAGCGCGCACTGCCGCTCGTGGCTGCGGACGAAGTGCAGCTGCGGATTCGCGTCTTGCACGAACACGGCTCGCTGCTCACGACGCTCGGCCGTTACGATGAAGCGCACGACGCCTTCGCGGAGATCGTGCGGCTCGCGTTTCGGGTCGGCGCACGTGGCACCGGCGCCGCCGCGCTCAGCCGGATCGCGCGCATCCATCGCCAGCGCGGCGAACACGCGCCGGCGCTCGCCCACTTCGAGCAGGCCCTGGCGTTGTTTCGCGCAGCGGACGACGGTCGCGGTGTCGCGAGCACGCAAGACGACCTGGCGCAGGTGCATCGCTTACTCGGGCACTTGGAGCGCGCACTGACATCGGCGCAAGAAGCGCTCGCAATTCGAAGCCGCGGTCCCGACACGCGCGGCCAAGCGGTGTCGCGCAACACGCTCGGGTTCATCGAGCTCGATCGCGGGAATTTCGCCGAAGCGAAGTCGCAGCTGGAAGCGGCGCTCACGCTGCGTTCGTCGATCGGCGATCACGAAGGCGCAGTCCAATCGCGGCTCGGGCTCGGCAAGCTGGCGTTTTTTCAAGGGCGGACTCGCGACGCCCTGCGGATCTACACCCAAGCGCTCGACAGCGCCCGCGAGCTCGGCAGCCAGCGGCTGCAGAGTCATCTACTCTGTCACTTGGCGGAAGCCCACCTCGCCGGCGGAAACGCCGAGACGGCCCACGAGCTGCTGATCGAGGCACGCCGCGTCGCGACCGTCTTGCGCGATCAGCGCGGCTTGTCCGAAATCCAGCGAAACCTCGGGCTCGTCGCACTCGCGCGCAGCGATCCCGAAGCCGATCAACAGCTGTCGGCGGCGCTCGAGCTCGCGCGAGAGAACGGCACCCGGCAAGCGATCGCGCTCGCACACCGCAGCTTGGCGCGGCTGCGGGCACGCGACGCGGCTGAGCTGCCGGAAGCCGCGGACGTGCCCGCCGCCGCCGAGACGAGCTTTCGCGAGTCGATCCGAATCTTCGAGGAGTGCGGGAGCCTTCACGAACTCGCGCGAACGCAAGCGGAGCTCGGGTTTCACTTGGCGGAGCGAGGCGCAATCGACGGCGCTCGCGAAGCGCTGACGCAAGCGTCGATCACGATGAAGAGCCTCAGTCTTCCCGAGCTTTCGCGGGTCGCGGAGCGCCTCGCACAGCTATAGCCTTGCGCCACAACCCGCTATGCTCCGCTCGTGGTGCGTCGGCAGTACTACATCGGCATCGGCGCAGCGTTGGTCGCGAGCTCCGCACTCGTCGCGTACGGCTACGCTGCAGTCGCGCGCGAGGTGCAGACGCCGCAGACACTCGCGCATACCGCCTTTGCCGGCTCCGATACGTGCCGCAGCTGCCATCCCGATCACACCGCGAGCTTTCGCCGCACGTTTCACCGCA
>DASRXR010000816.1:0-3695 GCA_035687405.1 Polyangiales bacterium | reverse complement strand
ACTCGGGATGTAGAAGTATTCGGAGCCGCCATTGGCTGCGATGACGATCGCGTCGCTCGGAAGTTTGCCCGACGGCACCTTGTAGCTGCGCGTAGACGCCGTCGGCTTCGGTGCACACGTCGGCTCGTCGTGCGTGGGGTGGAGCACCTCACCTTTTGCGTTCAGGCCTGCCAGCACTGGATTGAACACGCATGCAACGCCGTCGTAGACGTGCGCGAGCCCGGCGCGACGCAGCCACTCCGCGCTCCGCACGTCGCCCGAAGCGACGTAGCCGGGCGTGCGAACGGCTCCAACTTTGGCGTGCCCATCGGGATCGCCCTCGAGGTCACGCAGCGGAAAGACTTCGGCGTCGGACGCGATTGTGCTGTGGCCGTGATCGGACACGACGATCAGGTCGGTATTTTTCGTGCGGCCGAGCTCGTCCAGTGCCGCTAGCAGCTGCCCGAGCAGCAAGTCTTGGTGCGCGAGCGCATCGCGGACGTTCGGTGTGCCAGGGCCGTAAGTGTGCTGCGTGCTGTCCGGATTGCGGAGCCAAATCACCGATAGCTCCGGGTCGAGCTTCGGTAGGACGTACTCGATGAACACGCGCATCAAATACGCATTGCGCGATTTGTGCGGCGAACCGCTGGCAGCGCGCGGATCGGGTGTGACGCCATCCGCGAGCGTGACGAGTGCGGGATCGGTCACCGCGGTCGGATCGCCGTTGTCCGCTGCGAGCTGCAACGGCCCGTCCGAATACGTTTGATGGACGGTGTTCTTCGGCAGCGGAATCCCGGCCGCTTGCAACGCCAAGCCAAACGACTTCGGCAGCACGACGTTTTCATCGAGGACGACACCAGTTTCGCCTGTCTGGCGATAGTCCATCAGAAACGCGGGCCCGATCTTTCCGATCGCGGCAGTCTTCAATCCAGCCGCATGCGCGATATCGAACAGCGTCTCGACGCGAAGCAACGACGATCCCGACGCACGATAATACTGATCGAGCGTCTGCAAGATCGCGTGGTCTTCGCTGAAGAACGGCTGCGAGTAGTCGACCTCGACACCTTTCGCATTCTTGCCCGTCGGCCCGGGTTGATACTCGTAGTTGCCGTAGAAGCCGTGCGCACCGGAGCGCGTTCCAGTTGCGAAGGCGGCGGCGTTCATCATCGTGAACGTCGGATACACCGAGTGATGGTTGCGAAAGTTGGCACCGCGCTGATCACGAAGGCGCGCGAGCTGGGGCGTCACCGCAGGGTCGACCGAATCCGGCCGCAGGCCGTCCCACACGAACATGATCACGCGGCGCTTGGTGTCGGGAGTCGCGGCCGTGGCTTGCGGGGCAGGCGCTTCGATCGTCCGGGTCGGAGCGACTAGCGGCGGCGAGACCGGTGGCTTCGAACAACTAACAGCGGTGAGACTAACAACGAAGACGAGCGAGCAAAGCGCGAATCGCGTCATGGTCCGAGTGGCCTCTCAAACAAGTCGACGAGCCAGGGACCATAACGCGTTCGAAGTGACAATCGTGTGGCGCCACGCCCGCCAAATGCGAGCAACGCGACCAACTCAGGTCAGGGCCGCTCGAGCAGCGCTGCAGTGCCCATTCCACCGGCCGTACACACGCCGATGATCGCGCGCTTCTTGTTGCGCCGGCCGAGCTCGAGAATCGTGCTTCCGACGTAGCGCACGCCGGACATCCCGTACGGGTGCCCCAGTGGAACCGCGCCACCGTTCACGTTCGTGATCTCCCACGGAGTTTGGAGCTCGCGCTGGTTGTAGAGCGTGGTCACGGCGTACGCTTCGTGCAGCTCCCACAAGTCCACGCTGCTCGCGGCGACGTTGTGATGTTTCATGACCTTGCGAATCGCCGGTGCGATCGCGATCGACATTTCTTCGGGCGCGACCGCCGCGAGCTGCATCCCACGAAACAAGCCCAAAATCGGGATGCCGCGCTTCGACGCGAGGTCGGCATCCATCAACACGACACCTGCAGCGCCGTCGGAGAGCTGCGACGCATTGCCCGCCGTGATGAAGCCATCCGCTGCGACCGGCTTCAACTTCGCGAGCCCTTCGAGAGTGCTGTCCGGCCGTGGACCTTCGTCCTTGTCGAGCGTGACTTCGACCATTTTGCTCTCGTTCGTCGCTTTGTCGGTCACCTTCATCGTCGTCTTGAACGGGATGATCTCTTCCGCGAACACACCGCGTGCGATCGCTGCGCCCACACGCTGCTGGCTCTGCAATGCGTACGCGTCTTGCTGCTCGCGCGTGATGTCGTACTTGCGCGCGACGTAGTCCGCGGTCTGGTTCATCGTCCACCAGACTTCAGGCATGCGCTGCTGAAGTGGCTCGTAGAAGAAGTATTTGAGATTCAGGTTGCTCTGCGTGAGGCTGATACTTTCGACGCCGCCCGCGACGATGATGGACGCTTCACCGACCGCAATGCGATTCGCCGCAAACGAGATGGCGTTCACGCCCGAGCCACAGTAGCGGTTGATCGTGATACCGGGCACCGTCTTCGGAAAGCCCGCATCGAGCGAAGCGGTGCGCGCGATGTTGTGGCCGGTCGCCCCTTCGGGCAGGCCGCAGCCGATGATCACGTCTTCGATCTCTTCCGCATCTATTTTAGCTTTCGCGACCACGTTTTTGAGCACGTGCGAAAGCATCGGGATGCCATGGGTGCTGTTGAGGGCTCCGCGGTTTGCTTTCGCGATGCCCGTCCGGCCATACGAAACGACGGCGACGTCTTTCATGTCACTCCTCCATCGGCGCGAGCGCTAGGTGCACGCCCGAGAAGGGCATCATTGCGCTCGAGGGGCCGGGCGTCGAGCCCATGCGACCAAAGTCTCAGCCGGCGCGGGCTTCAGACTTATGCAAGATGTTTGCGCTTCAATTCCCGACTGAGGCGCTGCAGAAAGCACGCTCAGATCGAGGAGCGGAAGACGCTCGTGATTCGAACGTCCACGTCGGATCGTTGTGCTCGATCCAAGGTGCCGGCGGAATGATGGGCGGACCCGGTGGTGGTGGGCCTCCGCCGGACGGTGGATTCGGAATGATGCCACCGCCAAGATTCGACGGCGGACCTCCGGGCGGTTTTCCACCTGGAACTTGAGCTCAGCACTGACTGAAACATAAATCGAGGTCGCTATCACTTGTGACGGGCTTCACAGCACGTTGCGATTGCAGCCTCGACGCCTAACAAACTAACAATCGTCGATTGCTCGCCTAGACGTTTGCGCTATACGCGAGCAGATGATTGTACTTGCTTCGTCGTCGCCGGGTTGGATCGTGCGGCGCGAAGTGTGGCTGTGGTGTTGCGCGGGTGTGTTCTATTTCACGGGCTGTGCGCGTGAGATCGATCGCCCTGGGCAACTCATCGTCACGATCGATACCGACATGGCGCTGCCCGACCAAGTCGATGAGCTGCACATTCGCGTCGAGGTTCGAGGAACCGTTCAGCACGACCAGACCTACAGCGTCGGCCGTCCTGGAAGCGAAGCCGAGATGCCGGCGGCGCTCAATCTGGTCTCTTATTCGGACACGAACGATCCGGTCAGGGTAAAAGTCGCGGGAAGTAAAGCCACGGAGGAAGGACTCTCTTGGCGCACGTATCGCGAAGCGACGCTGCAGATCCCGCAGGATCGCACCGCGCGGTTGCACATGCCGATCCAGTGGCTGTGTAAGGGGCAAGCTGAGCCGGCGAACTCGGACGACTCTCCACT
>DASRXR010000815.1:0-22668 GCA_035687405.1 Polyangiales bacterium | reverse complement strand
CGCGAACCTCGCGCGCCAGCGCTCGCACGAGTGGACGCGTGGTCGAGGCTTGCGGCGCGGCAGGCGCGGCTGGCGCGGCCGTGGATGGTGGCGGAGCGCCGCTGGCGGGATCCGCGTGCGCAGCGGCCACCAGCCACCCCGCGCAGCCCACGAACCCGGCAACGGTCCGCAAATACGCCTGCAACGTCATCGGCACACGCTATCGATCCCGCGCGAGCCGATCAAAAAACGAGCGCACGGCCGGCGACTTGCAGCGCAGGCCGGTAAGGCTTATCAGTGCGCCGTCGGAGAGGTCTAGGCGGTCGCCGGCTCACGTAGCGGGAGGAAAGTCCGAGCTCCATAGGACAGAATGCCAGTCAACGGCTGGTGGGGGTGACCCCAAGGAAAGTGCCGCAGAAAATATACCGCCGCTTCAAGCTCGGCTCTCACGAGCCCAGCCAAGCGGTAAGGGTGAAAAGGCGAGGTAAGAGCTCACCGGGCCGGCGGTAACGTTGGTCGCATGGCAAACCCCATTCGGAGCAAGACGAAATAGGGAGGCGTTCGAGGGCTGTCCGCCCGAGCCTCCGGGTAGCGTCGCTCGAGGTGCACGGTAACGTGCATCCTAGATGAATGATCGCCACTCGCGTTCCGGTGACGGGCGCGAGAACAGGACTCGGCTTACGGTCCTCTCCGACCACGAACCCCTAGTCGCTCACGCGACTGGGGGTTCGCGTTTTTTTCGCCGCCATCAGCTGCAAGCGGGGCGGTCGAAACCGAGCCGACGAAGCGGAGGCGTGCACGCTTGCCACGCAGGGCGATCGAAAGTGAGCGATTTCGTCCCTGTGTTGGGGTGTGTGCAGCCTCTTTGGGATCGTGTGTCAAAACGAGGATCTGCGCGTAAACACGCGCTAAGCTGCGTGACCCAAAGGACTGATTTGTCCTTGCACCAGCTGATTGCCGGGGTCTACAACGAACCCCGGTAGGTCCCACTAACCACGGAGGTTTCGCGTGAGGGAGCTCGTTCGCTACTTGTTGGAGAACGCGTACATCGACTTCGGGGGTGACCTGTCCATGGAGAAAGTCAGGGAGTTGCTTCGAGACGACGACACACGTGAGGCGCGCTCGCTGCTGGCAAAGTTGATCGACGACAAGGGCGTGGACGACCTGATGATCACGATCGCTGACTGCCTCAAAGATCACATCCGAGTGGGCATCACTGAAGAAACCATTCGCGAGCAACTCAGCACTTACAGCGAATCTTGAGGTCTCGTGGCTCTCGGTCGGCGCCCGCGCAGCATGCGGCGCGCTCCGGCTCGGGTGCGGGTGTTACCGTTTCCTTCCGACATGTGGGCTGCTAGCATGCCGCGCTCGATGATTTCTGCGGTTCTAGTTTCAGACCCACGAGTGCGCATGCGGCGTTTCGTAGAGATCTCGGACTCACGGGCGCCCGCGCGAAGTTTCCCTGTGAGCGTGGCTTGGGCGTTCCTGAGTTGCGCTTGCATCATCTCGCTCGGCGTCGGCTGCACCGGCAGTGGCAACGGTAAGAGTGCTTCTGCGCCGACAGCGTCTGGTGCAAGCGAAGCAGCGCGGAGCGGCGGCCCTCAGATCATGTCGCTCGCCCAAGTGCCGACGACGGACATGACCGAGGCCGAGCAACGGCTCTGGGCCGACCTCATCAACGACCAGCTCTCACCCTGCGGCGATCCGCGAAGCGTCGCGAAATGCGCCAGCGAAGGGACGAAGTGCGGAGCGTGCGTGACTGCGGCGCGCTACCTCGCGCGGTTGGTCATGGAGGGGTACGACCGATCGACGATCGTCGATCACTACAAGACCCGCTTCGGTTCGACCAAACTCGAGATCCCGACCACGGATGCGCCATCGCGCGGTGCGCCGATGGCGAAGGTCACGATCGTCGAGTTCAGCGACTTCCAGTGTCCGCATTGTGGTGCTGCGCATCCGGAGCTCGTTCGCGTGCTCAAAGAGTTCGATGGCAGCGTGCGGCTCGTCTATCGGTACTTCCCGCTGAGCAATCACACGCGCGCGCTTCCGGCCGCGAAAGCAGCCGAGGCCGCCCGCACTCAGGGAAAGTTCTGGGAGATGCACGATGCGTTGTTCGAGAATCAGCGGGCGCTCGAAGACGCCGATCTCGACAAGTACGCGAAGCAGCTCGGGCTCGACGTGTCGAAGTTCGATTCCGACATGACGTCCGACGCAGCGGACAAGCGCGTTCAATCGGATCGCGAGCTGGGACAGAAGCTCGGAATCGAGGCGACTCCCTCGTTCTTCGTCAACGGCCGTCCGTTTCGTGAGGGCATTCGAAGCCTGCCTGCGTATTTGAAGGAAGAATTAGAGCTCTGACGGCCATTGAATGCTCGACGCAAGATCGCGTCTGAGCCTGGAGGTTCGTGCCGATGCCGAAGAAGTCGATGAAATCCGTCTTGTCCTTGGGACGGTGTGCTGCCCTCGGAGTGGTGTTGACGCTCTTGGCTGCGAGCGCTCAAGCGCTCGATGCGGGCGCAAAGATGCCGGAGATCGGGCTGAACGACTTGTCGGGTAAACCGGTCAAGCTGGCGTCGCTCGCGGGCAAGGTGGTGGTGGTCGACTTCTGGGCGACGTGGTGTGCGCCGTGCAAGGAAGAGCTGCCGGTGTTGCAGAAGCTCTACAAGAAGTACGCGTCGCAGGGCCTCGTGATCGTCGGCGTGAGCGTCGACAAAGACGCGGCGAACCTTCCCGAGTTCTTGAAGAAGCTCGGCGTGACGTTCCCGATCGTGCACGACGCGAACCACACGGTGACGAGCAAGTACTCACCGCCGCGCATGCCGTCGTCGTACATCGTCGATCGCAAAGGCATCGTGAAGTACGTCCACGGTGGCTTCCGCGCGGATGACGCGGCCGTGTTCGAGAAGCAGATTCAGGGACTGCTCGCCGCGAAGTGACGCGCCGCTGAGAGCGTCAGTGTCGGATGCGCGCGCGTGCATCGCGCAAGAACTCCGCGAGCCGTTCCGCGAGGTAGTTCACGAGGTGCACGTCCGCAGCCGAGAAGCCCCCGGTCGCGCGATTGATCAGCTGCAACATGCCGAGCAGCTCACCGTCGTAGGTGAGCGGCCGCAGCAGCATGTTCGTTGCGAGGAGCCCGGGGCGCCCTTCGAGCTCGGCGTCGTAGCCGGCTTCCATCGTCAGGTCCGGTATCACGAGCGCCGCGTGCTCGAGCGCGGCCGCCTTTCCAAACAAGCCAGTGCTGCGTGAGACGGCGCGTCCTTGCGCCGCCGACGCGCCCTTGCCGAGCACTGCGACGAACCGCAGCTCGTCCGTGTTGATGTCGTAAAGGCATCCGCTCAAGGCCTCGGCGCCTACGGCATGTGCGAGCAAACGAACGCTGAACTCCAAACCTTCGGCGGCCGTGCGCAGCTGCAAGAGCTCGTCGAGAGACTCGAACACGACTGCGAGTCGGTCATCACCTTCGGGTGCGCTCGGCGGCAACGAGCTTTGCTCTGCTGCCGGATAGTCGACGAGTGGCTCGCCTCGCCAATCCCGCCATTCGAGTGCAACGAGCGGTGGCCGCTGCGGGCGATCGATCCAGTCGTGATCGAATGCCGCCAGGTTTACGAAGCGCCCGCGTGGTGCGTTTTCGAACTCTTTTTGCAAGTGCGAGAGCGCAAACCGTAACGCGGCTTCCGCTTCCCTCACCGTCATTCCTTTGGGAATCAGGTATGCGCGTTCTCGGTACGTGAGTGGGTTTTCGGGTCCCGGCTCCACGTCGCGGGACAACATCAGTTCCAGCTGCATCTTCGATCGAGCTCCGGTCGCGTCCAGCGCGCTCGATGATGTAGTGGATGCCGACGCAGAATTCCGGTCGGCGCGATCGGTCCGAGTCGCGTCTTGCACAGCAGATGCGGATGAATGCTCGTGTTGCTGCACGGTCGCTGCACTCGCGCTCTGACTGGACCCCGAGCGCCGCGCCGGAGAGATGCTCGTGTTGCCGATGCGCGACTCGCTTGCAGCTGACGGCGGCAACGACTGTTTCGCGTCGTTTGCGACTGGTGGCAGCTTCGTGTAGCTGGTCGTCGGCGATTGTTTCACGGCGCTCGGCGCGCTTTGTTTCGCGCTAGGCGGGTTCGAAACTTGTTTCGCTTGCGCTGCAGTCGACGTGTGCGTTGCGCTCGTCGCTACTGCGGCCGGTTGCGCGTGAGTCGTTGTTGCAGATTGCGGCGCGTGAGGCGCGGATGCTGCGTGTTGCACGTTCGCAACCGCAGGTTGTTGCGTGCTGGTTGCAGGGGCAGTCGCGTTCGGTGGTGCGACTGGTGATGGCGCGTACGCAATGGTTCGAAACTTTGCGGGTTTGACTTCGCGCGGACTCACGTCCGGCAATGCGCGCATCGGCGGCGCCGCTACAGGGGCCGGTGTTTCGACGAGAATTGGCGTCAAAACAAAGCGCCTGCGCCGTTCGCCATCGAGAATCGTGACCACGCCTTCCGGCGTTACCGCGCAGCTCGCGCCGCTTGGAAGCCCACCGTCTTCGCCCATTTCCTTGCGGCCGCCGCGGAGTGCGCCCATCCAGTTGGCCGCTTCGAGCTCGAACTGGTGGAGTGGCGTGTTTCCGCTGAGCGGATTTATCACCAGTTTCCACTTCTTGGCGGTCACGTGGGAAACCCCGAGGGTGCTAGGCGCATCGCACACTTAGCGCGATCAGGCGGCCTGTTATTGGGATCCTGGCGACACTACTCCGTTTGTATCAACCCGGAGTTTGGGCGGTCAAGGAAAGCAATCGGTAACCATTTAGAAACATTAGCACTCTAGCATTCCTACAAATACCTGCACGGTCCGCCAGTTGTGCTGGTCGCCGCGCCGGATACATGCAAGACACGCAACAAGAGAGTGAGTGTCCATGTGGGTGCTTGTGATCGGATCTAGCGCGATTCTTCAGCGCGAGGATGGCGGACTGTCGGTGCTCAAGGAATTGGGTTGTCGGGTCAAGGCCCACGATTTGTGGGACGACTTAGACGAGCCAGCGTTCCTGGAGCAGCCACCCGCAGCAATTTTGGTCGAAGCCCTCGACCAGTTCGACGCCGGGCGTGCGGCGTTAATGCGTATTCGAGCGGTTGCGGCGCTCGCGGAAGTGCCGTGCTTGGTGGCCGCGACGGTCGGCCAGGCGCAGCGGCTCGATGGAAATGATGGTTTCGATGATTTCGTACTCGTGCCGTACGTTCCGGCCGAGCTCTACATGCGCATTCGCCGCGCGGAGTGGCGACGGAGTGAGTTCGCCGGAAAAGAGCGGATCAAGATCGGCGCGATGTGCATCGACTTGGCGGGGCACGAAGTCACGGTGGATGGTCGAGTGGTCGACCTCACGCACCAGGAGTTCGCCCTGCTCAAGTTCCTGAGCCAGAACCGCGGGCGGGTGTTCAGCCGTGAGCAGCTGTTGAACCGCGTCTGGGGAGTCAACTACTACGGTGGGAGCCGCACGGTGGACATTCACGTGCGTCGCCTGCGGATGAAGTTGGGTCCGGTGGCTGATCCGATCGAAACCGTGCGTGGTGTGGGCTACAAAATGAAAGCCCCATGAATCTGCCCTTGGCGATCTCTACGGGCGACCCCGGTGGTGTCGGCCCGGAGATCGCCTTGGCTGTGGCGCTCGAAGCGCGCCACAGCGACCCAGCTATTTTGTTTGGAGACGCGGGTTGGCTCGCGCGGCGGGCGAGGGCGCTCGCCGATGCGGATGCGTGTTTCGTGTTCGAACGCGGCGCGGAGCTAGTGGCGCCGCCGTTCGGGAAGATTGGGATCGCCGACGTAGGGGTGTGGTCGGCCGAAGCGCTCGAGCATCGCGCGACCGGGTCCGGGGGTGCGGCGCAGCTGAAGGCGCTCGATGCGGTGATCGCCGCTGCGCGCGGGGGCCGGGTGCGTGGTCTCGTGACGGCGCCGATGAGCAAGTCGGCGGTTCACCACGCTGGTCACGACTTCGTGGGGCACACCGAGCATCTCGCGCGTGCCTGTGGTTTGGCCGATGACGAAGTGACGATGCTGTTTCTGGGTCCGCGTTTGCGCGTGGGTTTGGTTACGACGCATGTGGCGATCGCCAACGTGCCGTCGGAGATCACTCCGGCGCGAGTATTGAGGACGGTGCTTCATCTCGGTGCTGCGCTGGTGCGAGTTGCGGACGAGCGGGCGAGTCGGCAATTGCGCGTGGCGGTTGCGGGTTTGAATCCGCATGCGGGTGAAGATGGAATGTTTGGCGACGAGGAGCCGCGTTTGATTGCGCCGGCGATCGCTGCAGCGCGGGGGTTTGCGCCTTACGTCGATGGGCGAGTCGTGTTGGAGGGGCCGCTCGGTGCGGAGACTGCGTTTCGGAATGCGGCGAGTGGTTTGCTGGATGCGGTGGTGGCGATGTTTCACGATCAGGCGACGATTGCATCGAAGTTGCTCGATTGGGGTGATGCGGTGAACACGACATGGGGGTTGCCGTTCGTGCGTACTAGTGTGGATCACGGGGTGGCTTATGATGCAGCTGCTAGCGGCAAGATCGAAGTGGATGGGATGCGTGCGGCGTTCCGAATGGCGCAGCAGTTGACGCGGGATGTGTGACTCGGTCTTTGGGTTGCTGCCGGCGTGCTTACGGCTTCGCGGGCGTGTTGCGTGACTCGGTCTTTGGGTTGCTGCCGGCGTGCTTACGGCTTCGCGGGGCGGGCGGGGATCATTGCGACTGGACACGCCAGGTTGCAGATGCACCGGCCCCAGTCGCTTTCTCTACGGTGCAGCAACCTGGCTCTCGCGACGTGCCAACCGAACTCAGCGCTACCAGCGGTTGGCACGCCGCGACGGTCCGGTCACAACGATCCCCGCCCACCCCACGAAGCCTAACGTCAGTCGAAGCTAACGATGCACCCGGCAGGTGCCGCTGAGAGCGGCAGGCGCGCGTCTCAGTCGCAAATCGATCCGTGCCGAGCCCGGTTGGCACGCCGGGACGGTCCGGTCACAACGATGCCCTCCCGGCCCGCGAAGCCTAACGTCAGTCGAAGCTAGCGATGCGCCCCGGCAGGTGCCGCTGAGAGCGGCAGGCGCGAGTCTCGGACGCAGATGGACCCGTGCCGAGCTCGGTTGTCACGCGGCGACGGTCCCGGTCACGACGATTCCAGCCCGACCCGCGAAGCTTAGCGTCAGTCGAAGCTAGCGATGCACCCTGCGGGCGTTGCTGCTCGGAGCTGCGGCCGCGCGTTGTTGACGGGATGCAAGAGATCGCGCTTCTGTCAGATAAGGAATGCGGCCGGCCGACGCTGCTCCTCATACTTGGAGCGAGGGCAGCACGCGGTGGGCGATGGTGAGACGCCAAGCTATCGTTTGGAACTAGTGCCGGCACTCAGACGCGGAAGGCGAGAGACCTGGTGCGCTGCTCAAACTCCTTGACGCTTACCGGCTTCGCGCGCGCTGTGCGACGTCGACCCTTGGGTCCCGGTTCGCCGGCTCACAGCTTGCATGCGGCCACATTCTTAGCATCGAGTCTGAGCAACGCTTGCCGAGCGCATGGCTAGTTTCGATTGACGCTAGGCTTCGCGGGAACACCCGCGCGTCGAGTGCATCGCTCGCTTCAAGTGGTGTGCAGCTGCCGGTAGCAGCGACAACGCCTGCCGAGCGCATGGCTAGTTTTGATTGAGGCTAGGCTTCGCGGGAACACCCGCACTTCGGGTGCATCGCTCGCCTCAAGTGGTGCGCAGCTGCCGCTAGCAGCGGCAATGTTTGCCGGGGGCATCGCTAGTTTCGACTGAGGTTAGGCTTCGCGGGAACGCCCGCGAAGCCGTAAGCCTGTGTGGAGCGACGCAAAGACCGAGGTCAACCGCCCGCGAAGTCGCAAGCGCGCCCGGCGCGACTCAGAGACCAAGCGAGCTCACGCACAAACACGAAGCTCGAGATATCGCCGGTAGACGCCACTCAGACCCGACGGCTCGGCGATTCGAAACCTGGATCGACCAGACTTCTCTCGAAATAGTCGCTTACCGCTATGCAGGCCTCTCGTACCTCGACACTTCCGTCGAGCAATACCGCCAATGGCCGCACTTCCACCGCCTCTACCTCACGCCGACGATCATTCACGAAGGACGCCAGACGCAACAACACATCCGCAATCGCCTCGACTCTCGCCTTCCGCAACGCCGGCGCCGCCGACAACAACAACGCGTTTCCTGCCAGACGCTGCAACGCTCGCTCGATCGCACCGACCTCTGCCGGTAAAATCGTCACCGTCGTATCCGCTGCTGCTCTCCCGTGCGGATCCGCAAAACCAATTTCTGCCGCTACCCTCGCTTGCGGCAACGGAGTCACACGCACACCGAGCAACGCACTCGCCTCACTCGTCGCCGTGACCATCACACCCAACACCCGCCGATCGTCCGCACCCGGCGGATTGCCCAACCGCGAATGCGCTGCCGCCATCAGCTGCCGAAAGGTGTCACGCACTCGCGGCGCATTGTCGACCATGTCGACACAGAGATCAGGGTGATCCCAAACCCGCAACTCCGGCGACGCCAGCGAGATCCGCACCGGATATCCGATCCTCACCGCCTCCGCAGCCGCCCGCGACGGGCTGCTACAGAGCTCTTCGACCGGCAACGGGATGCCGTACGGCGCCAACGCCTGCTTACTCGCCGGATCACTCAACGCTCGCTTCGGCCCAAAGATGATGTCGAGCACAGCTCGAGCATCCACGTCGTCGACACTCGACTGGACTTCACTTCGCTGCCGCTCACGGCGGCGCAGCGCCACCAACGCTTCCGCTGCTTCCCACGGCTCACCAAGGCTTTGCGGGGTCGCATCCGGCGTCGCCGACCAACCGATCCGCGCATCCGACACACTCGACAAATGGCCCGCAGCCGCACTCGCCTTTACGTTCGACAGGACCGGCTTCAAACGCGCCCGGTCGGTCGGGCTCAAGCCGCGCACCGAAGCCGCGTACGCCTCCGTGCCGCCGTGCTCGATCAGAGCGAGCAACCCGAGCAACGGGCGTACTTCTGCCACCGCATACATCCCGAGCTCCGATGCGACATCGATCACACGCGCGCGGCGTTCGGAAGGCACTGGTAGCGCGAGCACGAGCGGCTGCGCCCGACCGCGACTCGCACTCGCAAGCTCGACGAGCATTCCGAGCTCGGGCGCATTGACCAGCGCGATCGCAACCGGCTCGCTGGCGTCATGCGCAAGCGCACGCTTGCACGGATCAGCTTCGACCTGAGTCTCGATCGAGAGCTGAAGCTGCCGACTCGCAGTGAGGCACTGAACTGCGAGGTCGGGGCTTTCGCATAGGATTCGCCAAATCATGCCGGGGGGCTCGTGTGCTCTGACAGAGTGGTTTTGATCGGAGGTTCCTGTCAAAACCGCTCGGTCAGAGCACCGCTATGGTAGCTTGCTGACCCCTCGGTCGCGAATTGTACGCAGTTCTGAGATGGGGAAACGCGGGATGGCGAACGCTCGGACAACCCAGCTAGCAGTGCTCGCGCTCACACTCGCAGTACCGCTCATCGCGCACGCGCAGACCTCTCCCCGCGGTCGCGGCCGTCCCGCCCCCTTACAAGCGCAGCCCGCGCAGTCCGAGACCGAAGCGAACGTCGCGAGAGCGCGCATGCACTTCCTGCTCGGCATGCAGTTCTTCGAAGTACGCGCCTTTCGCGACGCGATTCGAGAGTTCGAGCTCGCGACCACCATCGCACCTAGCGCAGACGTCTGGTTCAACATCGGCCGCGCACGCGAAGAGCTCGGCGAGGATCAACAAGCGCGAGAAGCGTTCGAGCGCTACCTGCGCGACCGCGTCGATGCGCCCGATGCCGAAGCCGTCCGCGCTCGCCTTCGCATGATCCAGCAACGAATCGCGACCGGCCAGCGCCCGATGGAACCCACGAGCGGCACCGGCAGCCTGCGCATTCATCTCACTCCCGTGGCTTCCACCAGCTCGCTCGTGACACTCGACGGGAAAACCCTGCGCGATTCGCTTCGCTTGCAGCCCGTGATCTTGCCGGCAGGCCTCCACCGGCTCGAGGTCACGCGCGCTGGCTTCGTCCCGTTTCGAGCCGAAGTTTCGATCGAGCCCGGCATGCTGACCGCCGCACATCCCCGGCTCGATCCGCTCACCGAGGCGCCGAGCACTCGATCACAGGCGCGAAGTTGGACTTGGGTGACCTTGGGCGTCGCAGGCGCGGGCGCGCTCGCCACGGGCATCTTGGGCGGCGTCGCCGCGGAGCGACTCTCGGATGACCGCGTGGCAGACGCTCGAGATTGGGCCCGGCGCGCGGACGTCGCGCTCGCCGGTACGGCAGTGTGCGCGCTCGCGGCTGCGATCTTGTACTTCGTCGAAGCGCCGCCACCAGCGGAGGCCGCGACGGCCAGGCCGACCCGCGCGCAGGATCAGGAGCGCGCGAAGCGTTGAGCCGCGGAATGTCTGGGGAACTTGACCCCCTTTTTTGGCCGCGAGATATTGCTACGCCTGTATTCTTCAGCAGGTCGGTTGCGTGCCCGGCGGCGACGCCCGTGTGCGGTGACCTGACCAGAGAGCCGAACCGCTAATCCGAACCGCGCATTTCACGCCGCTTTTCCCCCGGCTCGCCCGCGAAAAGCCTCGACATAGGCACCACTCTGCCTGCGTTTTTCGCGGGCGACCCGACGAAAAATCGACGCAAACTGCACGGCCCGGATCAGCGGTTCGGCTCTCTAGAACGAGTCGACCGCCCGCCACGCCGTCGAAAGTCCGATTTAGGAGACGCCCCTCATGCGGCTGAAGATCGTTGCGGGAAATCTGGCCGTAGTCGTGCTGCTCGGGTTGGCCGCCTACTTCACGGTATCGAGCCAAGTTCGCAACCTGCGCGTGAACGAGGTCGATGCGAGCATCGACAACAACCGCATCCTTTTCGATCGCTCGTACCGCCTGTCCACGCTCGAGTTCGAAGCGCGGGTCGCGGAACGCGCCGTCACCCGGCAGATGCGGGACATCTTCGGAGGTCTCGATCTAGATAGCCGTCGCACGCGCGCGTACGAAGCGGCCGAAGCGACCTTCGCCTGGTTTGCCGACCCCGCACGCGGCGGTCGCGGTTCACCCGAGATCGTCGTCGTGGTGGATGAGACCGGCGTGGCCGTGGCGCGTAACGGCGCACGAAACGTGCTGTTCGGAACGCCGCTCGCGCAAGCCATCCCTGCGCTCGCCCGGACGTTGAAGACCGGCGACTCGCAGCACGACGTTTGGCTCGAGACCGAGCAGAACAAAGTGTTGCAAACCGCAGTGGCCCCGATTCGGGGCGACGCCGGATCGCTGCTCGGCGCGTTGATCGTCGGCTACGACTTGTCGAACGGGTTCGCGGCGAACGAAGCGAAGCTGCTCAATCGCGACGTGGCGTTCATCGTCGACGGCAAGATCTACAGCTCCTCGCTGGACGGGGCCGCTTCGCGCGACTTGCGAGCCGCGTTGTTCGGCAACGTCCAAGGCCCGACTACAAAAGCGTTGCTTGCTGCGCCCGGCGCGAGCCAGCCGTGGCGAGCTTCGCTCGATGGCGAGGAGTACACCGGCGTGACGGCGCGCTTGCCACTCGCGCAGTCCGTGCCGATCGCGTTCGCAGTGCTCGGCAATCGCACCGAGGCGACTCAAATCGCGAACGTCGCGAACGTGATTCTGGTGATGCTCGTGATCGGTGGGCTGCTCGTCGTGGTCTACGGATTCGCGATCGGTACGTCGATCATGCGGCCGATCGAACAGATCGAAGAAGGTGTCCTGCAAGTGATCAACGGCCGCACCGATCTGCGGCTCGAGACCGATAGCGCCGAGCTTGGAGGTCTTGCATTTCGCATCAATCAGCTCCTGAACGTGTTCACCGGAACCGAAGAAGCGAGTGAAGACGAAGACGGCAAGATCTCGGTTCCGCCCTCGGAAGGTCACTGGAAAGACGCGGCGTTTTCCGACACGACGCGCGGCAACTCGACTTCGAACCTGAACAACGCCGTTGCGGCGACGCCAGCGTCGAGCGGCGGCGCGGAAGACGTGGTCGACGACCCGAAGCTCGCGGGTGAGCTCGCACGCGAAACCGAAGAGACGTACCAAGACCGTTTGTACAAAGAGTACGTGCAGGCGAAAGAGTCACTCGGCGAGAACGTCAGCAACATTCCGAAGGATCGGTTTTGGCAGCGTTTGACCGGTCGCGCCGAAGCGCTGGTCCAGAAGCACGGTTGCCGGATGGTCCGCTTCCAGGTACATACGCTCGACAATCAGGTCGTGCTGCGGCCCGTGTTGATTCGGTAAGCTAGTTGTCGGTTCGCGTGTGAAGCCGAAAAGCTACGGAGCAGCGGCTCGAACCAGCAGCGTGAGCGCAAGGACGTAAGGCGCATGGCCTTTCTAGGTATTTTTGGGAAGAAGTCCGACTCGGCCGGCCTTCGGAAGCACGCGGAGCGCGTCGCGAACAAGCGTGCGCAGGCGTACGACCGTTGGGAGTCGATCCAGCAGCTCTCGAACATGCGGAGCAAAGAAGCGGTCGAGGCGCTGTTGCCGCGCTTCACGTTCTACGTCGAGCCGAGCATCACGGATCAAGAAGAGAAGGACGCGGTGTTCAGCGGCATCATCGAGTCCGGCGCGGTCGGGATCGAGCCGGTCGTCGCGTTCATGCAGCGGTCGGGTTCGATCTCGTGGGCGATCAAGATCCTGGACAAGATCGCGCCGCCGGATCTCGTCGTCGCTCACCTGCTCGCGGTGCTCGAGAAGATGGACGTCGAGTATGAGCGCGACCCGGAACGCAAGAACCAGATCTTGAGCACGCTGGCAGAGCGCAAGGATCCGCGGATCGAAGCGGCGGTCGTTCGCTTTTTGGGCGACATGAACGAGACCGTTCGCTTCAACACAGTGGCCGCATTGTCGGGCCAAGATGCGATCGCGAATCAGAGTCAGGCGATCATCACGTGCCTCTGCGCCGAAGACAGCGTGCGCGTGCGCAACCGGATCTTCGAAGCGCTCGCCATCGCAAAGATCAGCGTGAAGCCGCAGGACGAGCCAGTGAAGGCTCGGCTCACGGCCAACTACACGCTGGACAACGCCGGCGTGCCGAAGAAGAAGTGAGGCGAGGGCGGCGCCAGCTGGCGGCCGCTTAAATGCGAAAAGGCGCGGACGATATCGCCCGCGCCTTTCTGCTTTCGCGTCAGTCGCGTCAGTCGCGTCAGTCGCTGTCGACTGACGAGATCTTCGGCGTGGTCGGTAGGTAGAACGCGAAGCCGAGCGTGAACATGTGATTGAAGTGCGAGAGGTGATCGCCCGAGTTCACTTGGCTATCCGGGAAGTCGCCGCGCGGGTCGCCGGCTTCATCAGTCCCCGAGGTGTTCCAGTTGAACGGGAGGGCGCGCCATTCGAGCGTCATCGCGAGGAAGTCCGCGAGGTACAGCGACAGACCTGCACCGAACGTCGGCGCGATTGCGACGCGCGACGAACGAAGACCCTGCGTCGGCTCGAAGCACTCGATCTGCGCGGCCAAGTCAGCCCGACCGCGGCAGTCGTTCGAGGTGGCGGCCGTGACGTCCTGGCGTTCTTCCACGCCGGCAAAACCAACACCGCCGAACACGTAGAAGTCGGTATCGACGAACAACTTCTCGAAGATGCCGAGCTTACCGCGCAAGGGAATGAACTGAACTTCCGGCGCTGCCATCCACTTGATCCGGCCGATCTGCTTCGTGAAGTTCTGCCGATTCGGCAAGCTGAGCACGTTGACGCTGTTCGTCTGGCCCTTGGCGGCGACCTCGTCGGTCAACGCCGAATCGATGTTCCCTGCGGCAAAGCCACCCCACACGCCGATGCCGAGCCAGTCGGTCGGGTGGAACATCAACTGTCCACCGGGCAGGATCGCGCGAGAGAACTCGTCTTCGAGAGTCATCGTCGCGTGCAGCTGAACCTGGAAGCGCATCTGACGATAGATACGCAAACCGATGACAGCAGGTGCGCCAGCGAGAGGCCCTTCGACTTGAACTTCCTGTGCGCGCGTGGCCTGCGTGATCCCCAGGGTCGCGAGCAGCGAGGCGATCGTCATCCAGCTGATTGCAAAACGCTTTGTGGTGCTCATCGCTTTCACATCCATCGTTCGTACTGGGTGCACGATCACTTCGGGTAGCTGTATTCGAAGGTGAATGGGAAGAACATCGTGAAGCCCAGCGACACCGTGACGTTGTTCGTCAGGGTGGAGTTGCTGTCGATCCACGTGGTCTCGTCTTCACGGTTTTTGCCGAGGGCCACCTCGAGGTTCTCGAGCTTCTCCATGTACAGGTAGTCGCGGAGCTCGCCGAAGACGGTGAGCCAGCGCGTGACGAACACGCGCAGACCGATGCCCGCGTTGAAAGCGACGCGCCAGCCAAAGTCGAATGTACGAACTGCCGGGTCGATCACCGGCACGGGACGCGTGCGAAGCACGCCGACGCCACCGACCAAGTAGGCATCCCACTGGAAGATCGAGTCGTTGAACATCTCGAACTTGCCGTAGATGGGCACGTACGTGAAGTTCAGGTGCGCGCCGAGCTGATACTCCGTCACCGGCACCGCCAAGCGAGTCGAACGACGGATCGTGAAGTTCAGATCCGAGTCGGTCTCGAGGCCCTGGTACCAGAGGAAGTTCGCGCCGACTGCGAGCACGTTCGTGATCCAGTAGTTGAGGCCCGCGGCGAGCGCCGGGTGCGACACATACTGATCGTTGAACGTTTGCGAGTACGCAGGCGCGAGCTCGAAACGACCGGTGCGGAGCACGTACATGCGCTGCACCGCGTAGATCTTCTCGATCACTTCCTTCTCGCGAGGCAGGCGCTCGTCGGCAGTTGTTTCTTCCTTGCCGCCTTCCGCCGTGAGCTCCGAGAGGATGTCCCCGCCGCTCGCCGAACCCGAGGCCTTTACATCGCCACCGGCTTCGCCGCCCGCTTCCCCGCCTTCAGGCGGAGGCGCTTCTTTGTCCGGAGCAGGTGCCGTCTCGGCTTCATTCAGATCGAACGACATGTCTTGCGCTTGCGCGCTGCCGAACACTGTCAGTCCGATCCACGCGGCCACGGCTGCCAACAAAGCAGCGCGGCCGTTTCCGAAGATCGTGTCATCGCGGAGACTCAGGTTCATCGTTGCACCTAAAATCCGATTTGCTTTCGCGCCTAGAAGAGCGTTGCGACCGCCCGTAAGTGAAAGCAGTCAGTCGTGAAAGAGGACAAAACTCGAACGCGCGGACCCACGCGGCTCGCAAAAGACGCCGACGCGCAGAGTGCGGCCCATCGGCCGTGCTCCCCTTGCACGCCGCACTTGCGAGCTGCGCTCATGCCGCAAGAATCTCCCCGTCCGGCTTCGCGAACAGCGCTTCGACGAAGCTCCTTGCGTCGAACTCCCGCAGGTCTTCGATGCGCTCACCCAGGCCGATGAACCTCACGGGGACGCGATGTTCATCGACGATCCCGAGGATCATTCCACCCTTCGCAGTCCCGTCGAGTTTCGTCAGCACGACGCCACTGACCTGCAGCGCTTCACGGAACATGTGCATTTGTTGCACAGCGTTCTGCCCTGTTGTGGCGTCAAGTACAAGCAAAATTTCGTCAGCACCACGGCCACCGAGCGCCTTTTGCACGGTGCGATCGACCTTCTTCAGTTCCTCCATCAGAGGCACTTTCGTGTGAAGTCGACCAGCCGTATCAGCGATCACTAAATCAAAACCTTCTGCCTGCGCCCTCTTCACTGCTTCGAAGATGACTGCACCGGGATCGGAACCTTCCTTTCCGGTGACGACAGGACAGTTCACACGCTTAGCCCAAACTTCGAGCTGAAAAACAGCAGCAGCTCGGAACGTGTCACCGGCAGCAAGCAAGACCTTACGTCCACTTGCGACGTATCGCGCTGCGAGCTTTCCGATCGTCGTCGTCTTACCAGCGCCGTTGACGCCGACGACCAACATCAATGACGGCCTGTTCGAAAGCTCGATGGGCTTCGCCGGAACGTCGAGCACTTCGACTCCGAGTGCGCGCAGCGACTTCCAAACACTGTCCGTATCGGAGAGCTGTCCCGAGACCATCTGCTCGCGAAGCTTTGCGAGCATCCGCTCGCTGGTCTTCACACCGACGTCGGAGGTGATCAACACCTCCTCGATTTCGTCGAGGAGCGTCTGATCGACCGTCGGGCGCGAGCCGAACAACTTCGCGAGCCGCGCGACCAAACCACCGCGCGTGTTCGCGAGACCTTTGCGCAGCGCTGCGATGTCGCGCGCGTGAGCGACCTCGGCGAGTGCCGCTGCCCGTTCGATGACTTCGCCCGCGACTTCCGCTTCCTCGCGATCGCGATCGCGATCGCGGGGCGCCTCTTCGGCCGGAGCAGCTTCCGCCGCAGCGGGCGGAGCACTCGGCGCTTCTAGCTTCCGCGCCTCGCGTGCTGTTTCTGCAGCGCCTGGCAACGCAGTTGGCGAAGGCTCCGGCTGAGCCGGCTGCTTCGGTAGCTGTGGCGCACGCCGCTGGACTAGGAACAACACCAGTCCAACGAGAACTACAGCCACAACAGCGATGATGATTGATGTGTCCATGAGCTAGGACGAGAAAGCCTTTACACAAAGGCGCGCACCGGCCGCCCACTATAGAAATGGCCAGGCGCGAACGTCAACGAAGATGTGGGAATCTTGCGCGCTACCCCTACGCTCCTAGGCGTGGGAGCCCCATATGCGGGGCGACCGCGTGATCTCACGGATCTCGGCGCTGTAACAACTCTTCGGCGTGCACTTCGATCGCGTGCACATGTTCGACCGTTGGCTCACCCGGGGCGTAGGCAGTGTGCTCGACCAACTCACTGACGCGCTCGAGCGTGGGGCCCGACCAGTCGGTCGGGGCGCTCCGGAGCGTCTCGCGGACGGTCGCCGTGTGCTGCAGCTCACGCGTTGGAAACACTCGCCGGAGTAGCGGGCGGTGTGCCTCGAGCGCGAGTGTGCGCAGGCTCCGGAGCCTGACTCGAAGACCGCTGCCTTCGCCGGCGTGCGGGATCCGGAGCTCGGAGGCTTCGAGCGCATAACCGGGGGCGCGGGATTCGACGCGATAGGCGCCCGGCTCGAGCTGCGGGATCGAGAAGCTGCCGTCCGGCTTCACGGTCGCGGTGACCTCTCGACCGTCGCTCCTCACGACGCGAAGGGCTGCCTGCGCGATCGGAGCGGCGGTATCCGCGTCTTCGATCGAGCCGTCGAGGTTGAGTTGCGACGGAAGCATCCGACGCGCCGCGCCGAGTTGGACCCCCGCGCGATTGACCGGCGCGGGCGGCCGCGCACCGAACCAGGCATTGCGCCGCACGAAGAGCCAGGAGAACGCGAGCGACAAAACACTCGGCAGGGCGATCCACCACAAACTCGGCCCGGGCCGAGCCGGGATCGTGATCGCGCGCTCGGTCGAACGACTCGGAACCAAGCCCGGGTTGTCGGGATCGAAACGCGCGGACACGTGGCGCACGACTTCCTCTGCGCCGCGCGGGAAGGCGAGCACGTGATCGAATTGCCCGCTCGCATCGGTGATCAACGTCTGCGCGTGCTCGCTGTCGACGAACAATCCGACTGCCGCTTTCGGCAACGCGCCCGCGCGTGTGGAGAGCGTCCCAGCAACGCGCACGCCCTCGTGCTCGGGATCGAACGTCGCCGCCGTCAGCTTCAGCTCGGTCGCGCGCTGCCGCAGGATCGAAAGGCGCACGCGGCCGGCGGCGCGTTCGGGGTCGACGGCGCTGCTCGCCATCCATTGCCCCGGACCAGGCGCACCCAGATCTGCGTTCGGCAGCGCGCCGCGCCACACACCCTGCTCGTCCGTCGTACCCCGCGCGAGCTCGCGGCCGCTCTCGTCGCGCAGGTCGACCGCGAGCCGCGCCGCGCCCGCAGCAGAGCTCGCCCGCAGCTCGAACTCGGTCGTCGGGTCGTCCAGCGTGATCACGTGGCCGCGCGGCAGGCTCAGCTGGAGCTGCACGTCCGCGCGCGTCACGTCGAACGTCTGGCTGAAGATCGTGGCTTCGTACTGCGAGTCGCCGGCAAAGCTCGCGTGGAGCGTGTAGCGGCCGGTGCCGCGCGTGAGCGCTTGCACGAACCTTCCGGCGCGGTCGGTGCGCAACGTACGCGACGCGGTGTCGCTCGGTGAAGCGTCGTCCGCCGCGTCGAGCGTCAAAAGGACGTAGCGGCCGTCGAGCGGTTGATCGAGATCATCGACGAGCGTGCCTTCGATGCGGACGATGCTCGCGCTCGGCTGCGCGTGAAGCTCGAGTCGTGTGCTCGCGCGCACATGCAGCGTCGGCTGTGCGCTCGCACGTGCGGCGGCAGGTGCGCCACTTGCGAGTGGTGCGAGTGGTGCAGCTGGCGCGGGCGCAGCAGCTGACGGCTGCGCGCCAGCGGCGCAGGAGTACGACACGCTGAACCAGCCAGCCAAGAGTGAAACGACGGCGGCGGTGGGCGGCCGCATCGCCTACGTTTCCTCCATTGCGACGCATTTCGCAAGTCTGAGAGACTGTTGTTGGGTGACGGAACGCGGTGTTGGACGTCGGACGACCCCGTGCGATGCGTCCGCTCTGGAGGCGAAGCGAGTGACGCGCGGCTGGCGAGCGGGACCTTGGGTCCAATGGTGCCAAGTTCTCTTGGCGTGCACGCTATGCCTGCATGCGCAAAGAGTTCGAGCCGATGACCCCCGCAACACGTACTTAATCAAGTTGCTGCAGGGTTCATCTCAGTTTCGAGTTCGGGCGCAAGCCGCGATTTCGCTCGGAGCAGTCACGAGCTCGAGCGATGCGATCAGCGCGCTGACGACGGCGCTGGTCGATGCGCATCCGGCCGTCCGCGCCGCAGCCGCAAATTCGCTTGGACGCATTGGAACCACGGCATCGGTCGCGGCCTTGCGAAAGCTCCAGAAGGATCCGGAGGAGCCGGTGCGCTCGGCGGCCCAAGTTGCGATCGCCAAGCTCGAGACCGCGCCGTCGAACAACAGCGTCTACGCGAGCGCGCGTTCCAACGCGGCCGAGCCGGAGCAAGCTCCCGGCCCGGCGCTTTACTACGTGGCGGTTACGGCCCCGGCGACGCGAATTACGACGATCGATCGCAAGGCGCTCGCGGATGCGCGGAGCTTCATCAAGCAGCGGGTAGGGCAGATTCGTGGCGTCGTGATCGCACCAGACGGTGAAGACAATCACGCCGCCGACCGCATCTTGAAGTCCAAGAACATGAAGGGCTTCTCCCTCGACAGCGCGATCGTGAGCGTCGAGAAAAAGGGTGCGGCGGGTACGCGAGTTTCGGTCTCTGTCATCGTCGCGACCTATCCAGGGCGCGATATGCGAGCCATCATGCAGGGCGCAGCAACAGTGAGTGGGAGTGGTGCGGATGCATCCACGCAGGCGCTGGAGGGCGCTTTGAGTGGAGCACTGCGGCAGCTGCCCCAGGCGTTGGCACGGTGAGGCGCACGATGACGCGAAAGAGGGCATGGCCATGTTCGTAATCAGCGCTTGCAATGTGTCACGAATCTTGAAGCTGACGGCTGCGGAGAGTCCGCTATGACGACGGAGGCCGAACAGCTCTCGGGGCGTCCCCTGTCGGGCGGCCCGGGGATGCATCCGAAGCGTCGCTTACGGAACTACCTCCTCGTTCCGAGCTTTCAGCTGAAGTACACGGCGATGGTGGTCGGTGTGACTGTCGTCGTCGCGAGCGTGCTCGGGATCCTTGCGTACAAATATTCGCAGGGCCAAACCGAGATGCTGTCGATGAATCGGATGGCGGCGCAGGGCAGCTCGATCACCGAGGAGTTCGTGCGGGATCTCGAGCGCTACAGCGAGCAGGCAGATCGGCGGGTCGCCCTGAGCATCGCCGGCGCGGTCTTGTTGCTCGCGCTGGCGCTGGCGATGACCGGGATCGTCGTGACGCACCGGCTCGTGGGTCCGGCGTTTCGGTTGAAGATGCTGCTGCGCGAGGTCCGAGACGGCCGGCTCGTGATTCGAGGACGCCTGAGAAAAGGCGACGAGCTGCAGGATATCTTTGAAGCTTTTCAGGAAATGATCCTGAGCTTACGCGCGGCGCAGGAGCAGGAGATCGCGCTCTTGGAAGCCGCGATCGAGCGGGCCAAGGGGGCAGGCGTTCCAAGGGAAGCGATCGCCGACGTCGAGTCGGTGCGCGACCGCATGCGCGCCGCGCTCGACTGACTCACCTGAAGGCGGCCTCGTAATAGGTCAGCCTGCCTTCCGGCCGGTCGAACACCACACACGCCGCATCGAAGCGAACCTCGACGTATCCGAGGTCCGCGTTCCTCAGCCAGATCGCCGCCGCTTGGCGCACGCGCTGGATCTTCACCGGCGTGATCGTGTGCGCCGGTGAGATGAAGCGGTCGTTGCTGCGGGCGCGGACTTCGCAGAACACGAGCAGTGCTGCGCGCCTGGCGATCAAATCGAGTTCGAGGTGCCCGAGCCGCGCGTTGCGCTCGAGCACAGCAAAGCCCGTGCGCTCGAGGTACGCGGCGACGAGTGCTTCGGCACGGCGGCCGAGCTCGGGCCGAGAATTGAAAAGGGCCGATCGACTCACGTGGAGTCCATCGGCCCAGTTGGTCGAGTGTTGCGTGGCAGCTCGAAGCTGCGACGCGATCAGTCGAGGTTTACAGTACCGTCGCGGACGCAGTACTTGCCGCGCACGCCGGCGTTGCCCTGCTCGAGCACCTGCGCACAGGTGAAGCCGCTCGGGCAGCTGCACTCTGCAAACTTGCCGACATCGACGTCGCACCGGCAGGTGCAGTAGACGCGCTTCTCGATGTCTTCCTGCGCAGCGCAACACGGAATCGCGACGCACTTCGGGTCGTTACCGGTGCAGGTGCGGCACTCACCCTGAGGTTTGCAGCCGGCAGTGCCCGGAGGCGCACCCGCGAGCTGGTACACCATGCAGACCCGTGTCTCGCACTGGACTGAGCTGGTCTCGATGTAGGCCTCGCTCTGATCGAAGCCGTCGCCGGGCACTTGCTCCGGCAAACACGGCGCTCCGACCGCGGGAGTCGAACAACCGATCAGTCCCAGTGTGAGGACGGCCGCCGTTGCGGCTAGTAGCGATGTTGCCTGCATCAGCCTAGATCCTTCTTCGCGCGCGAGCCCGGCCCGTTGTGACAGTACTGCACAGCCGCGAGGTAACAGCGGCCATCATGTGTCGACCGGCATGCACACATAATTCGCCGTCGCTCGCGTTGTCAAGGTTTAGCTAACCCGTCTGCTCGAAACTTGCACAGGCTTTTTGCTCGTTGCGGGGAACTTGAAGCCGGTCACCGATCTCGGCATTGTGTCCTCACTTGGGGCTGGTTGCGATCAGAATCGCAGCTTCCCGATCGGACACGACATGGGGTTCGAGATCGCGCCGTGTGAATCTGTCGACACAGCGGGTGTGTCGGCTAAACACCGCCACTCAGACGAGATTTTGCACAACGACTTCGCTTCGAAGCGCGGGTCGCCGGGCCTCGAACGCACTCAATTCGGTGCCACTTGGCGTGTGGACGTAGATGCGTACACTCTGCCCGAACGTTGCACAGCGCGGCGTTTTCGCTTGACAACGCGATTTTTGGCTTCTTATGATGGCGCCCCGTCCCGCTTGTAACCCTTCGAATTTGCAGTAACTTTTCCCGGCTCTGCGCAAATTCGGGTGGCTTGGGTGAAACCTAGTGCGGGTCTTAGCAGGGCTACTTTCGAGCGCTTCAGTGGGACTCACCCAACGGTCGTCGGACGACAACGGAGATTTTCGGATGTGCATTAACCGAACAGTGTCGCGGACTGTAGTCGTGTTCGTGACCTTGGTAGTCGCCGGTGCGACGACCTCGCACGCGCAAGACATGCAATTCGGTTTGGAGGAAAGTGGTCAAGCTCCACCACAGGGTCCGCCAGCTGAAGGGCCGCCTTCCGAAGCTCTAGCGAACGCTCTGCGGATGTACACGCAGGAGCGTTACCAAGAAGCCGCGGTTCAGTTTCAACGTGTGGTCGAAGGCGAGACGCCGGACGCGCCTGCCAACGTGCAGAAGGCGCAGTTCTTTCTCGGCAAGTGCCTCTACCACCTCCACTACTACCAGTCGGCGCTCGCAGTGTTCGACGAGGTCTCGGAGCAGGGTCGCAATCACCTCTTCTTCGACCAGACGCTGCAGTGGCTCGCGCAGCTCGGCTCGCAGCTGCCGGAGCCCGCAGGCATCATCGACAAGATCGGCCGGTTCGGTGTCGATCAGCTCGAGCAGTTCAACAACGCCGACAACGCCGACTTGTACAACCAGCTGCTCTATTTGATGGGCCGCTCGAAGTACAACCAGGGCGAGTTCGACAAAGCGATCGAGCTCTTCCAGAAGGTCGACAAGGCGAACAAGTGGTACGTGAAGGCGCGCTTCTTCGAGGGCATCTCGTACGTGCGCATGCGCAAGGCGCAGCCCGCCGCGACCGCATTCCGCGACATCATCACGGCGATCGATGACGGTGAAGTCGAGAATCTGGACGACGCCGATCGCATGCGTGACCTCGGCTGGATCTCGCTCGCTCGCGTTTACTACACCGCTGCGAACCGCACGACGGCGGATGGCGAGCGCAAGGTCGATGGCGTGCTCCTCGGCAACGCCGTGGAAGCCTGGACGAAGATCGAGCCCGAGAGCGAATACTGGCTCGACGCACTCTTCGAAGCCTCGTGGGCATTTTTCCTCGCGGACGAATACGCGCGCGCACTCGGCAACGTTCACACGCTG
>DASRXR010000814.1:0-3224 GCA_035687405.1 Polyangiales bacterium | reverse complement strand
CTCGTCCCGAACGAGCCCGTGCAGTTGCGATTCGATCTGCTGCCGCTATCGGTCTTGTTCAAGGAAGGTCATCGCATCCGGATCGTGATCACGTTCGCGGATACGGTGACGCCCAAGTTATCACCGGCACCGACCGTGAAGATCCATCGCGACGCGGCGCATCCGTCGGCGATCACGCTGCCGATCATCGAAGAGTGATCGGCGCGGGGTCGGGCTCGCGCACGATCACGGCGTGACCGTGATCGTGACGCGACGCTTCGAAGATTCCGGAAGCTTGCCGCCTTCGAGATCCGTGGTCGAAGGCGAGCCATGCCATTCGGTCGTGACGACGCCGTCCGGGACGCCGAGCCGGTGCAGCGCCAGCGCAACGACCGACGCGCGCGCCTTTGCGACGGCGATGGGTTCGGTCAGAAAGCGACCCGAACGGATGACGAGATCGCTCGCTGAAAAGCCTTGCACCAAGACGCTTCGAGCCTGGCTCGCCTGCACGTAGAGCTGAATCTTTTCGAGCACGACCTCGGCGTGTTGATAGATCAAGAAGTCGCGGCCGAACTCGAAGTAGATCTGGAATTCGCGCTTCTCATAGGGCGGAGGTGGAAGCGTTCGTGGCTCGCTCGCGGGCTTGAGGACCTCGCCGGGTGGAGGCGACGGCCGGCCTGGGAATGATTCCGGCGGCACGATGCTGCGAGCACAGCTGCCCGGAAGCACGGAGACGCGCACGGGCTTGAGCACGACGCCGCCACACGTATCCGCCTCACTCGTGACGACGCCCTCCACGAGCAACGGCTTACCGACTTGCGGCTTGATCGGCGCCCACGTTACGTCGTACCGCGTCGCGGTTGCAGAATCGTCTGCGAGCCAGCAACCCGACTTACGACCCATGTCGGTGTCGCGGTAGACCGGACATGTGACGAAGCTTTGGGTGGAGTCGGGCGGCGGCGGAGCTCCCGCCTGCTGCGCGGAAGCTTCTGCGCAACCCGCGAGCATCGTGCACGCGAGCCAACGGGCTGCACGCTGTTTCGTCGACACGCGGAACATCACAACACCTCCAGCAGATGTGTCAGGTCCGTCTTCTCCTGATCGGTGAGCTCGATCGAATAGCGGCGGTCGTAGAAGTCGATCACTTCACGCAACGTTCGGGCTGCTCCGTTCGCAAAGTACGGCGCGCGCCCAGCGAGTCCTCGCAGCGACTGCGCGGTGATCTTTCCAATGTCGATGCAACGCCCAGTCGTGAGCGCATAACCCGGATCAGACGTGTAGACGATGCGACCGAGGTGCGGGTGAGGCGCTGCATCGCGCGCGCAGGTCAGGCGAAACAGCGGCAGCTCTGCGGTCGTGCGCGACACGGGCAAACTTGCGAACGGTTGGTTCGTCGTTCCGAGATCGACTTGGCCCGGCGCGACGTCCAAGCCCACGCGGTGCATGTTGTGACAAAACGCGCAGCTGTTCCGAACGGGGTTGCCGAAACCGGTATCGGTGAGGCCCGCCGAATCGGAGACGAGAAACTGTTTGGTCGAAAACAACGCGGCGCCGCGCGCAACCGATTGCCTCAGCTCAAATCCTGGATCGGTCGTCCCTGCCGCTGGCGGCTGCAGCATCTTCCAGGGGAAGAACTCGCTCCAGATCGGGTTTGCGCTCGATTGCAACACGCCCGCGGCTGCTTGCGAGAGAAACTCCGGACCGCCCTGCGCACCGGCTTCATTCAAGTTGCCCGCACCCTCGTGCGAGCTTTGCGCCGTGTAGAGTTGATTTTCGAAGTCGACGATCTCGCGCAGCTGCTGCGGATCCGGCTGGCCGTGCAGCTGCAGATGTGTGATCAGCGCGTCGATCGCTTGGCCTTCGAGCGACAGCGCGCGCACGTCCGCGAGCAAGTTGCCGCTACCGGGCTTCCCGGTCACCGGATCGGTCTGCAGCGGCATGCCGTTCTTCGGATCGAACGCGAAGCCGATCGCAGTCGCATACTTGAGATTGGCCGCTGGGCGCGGGCGCCGATACACCGACACGAAGCTCGGGTCGCGGTTGCAGCGCGTCGGATCGCGCACGACGTCGATCGTGAACTCGGGCTCGACTCGACTACCGTCGGCAGCTATCGGCGGCCAAGGTCGTTCGATTCTGATCAAGCCGTGGCGCAGCAACAGCGAATGTGAAGCGGCGTCGGCTTGGGGCAAGTCGGGGCAGTTCGAGCCATCGATCGCTTCGAACAACGGGTCTGACGCGCCGCGCACTTGCCAGACGGCGTTTGCAGTCGCCGCCGAGAGCCCCATCCCGTCCGCAGGCTGGTGACACGTGATGCAGGCGCGCGAGTTGTTGCCGAGCGGCGTGAAGAACGCGTGCCCTTTGGTCTCGGTCGGGCCAGCGAGGTTCAGCGTAGTCAGAACGCCGGCATCGTTCGCGTAGTCGAGCCGCGCGGGAAACGTGCGGCCTTCGTCCGGAGCCCAGTAGCGCGCGTCGTCGACTGCAGCGAGCGTGACTGCTTGCACTACGGGTGGAGGTGGGTCGCCCGTGCAGGCGACGACGACGATAGCCAGTACGCCGATCCAGGTACGAGCGGACATGCCAACTCCATAACAGCGAGCCGCGCTGCGCGGCCCGCAATCTGCGGTCGCGGATGATAATGGTATCTCGTTATGAGAGTCCATTCTTATAACGGGCGCCGGGGCTGCCCGAGGCCGCCCCGCAGCCATCAGCTGCAGGCGTCACACCGAACGTCGAGTCGCGGTGCGCGGCCGATGCTCCTCTCTAGAGGATAGGTATGCGGGGACACTCTGGCGTCGCGGCAGATTGAGAGCCGCGCAGCGCGGCTCACTGTTACTGCCACAGCTGGCGCGTGTGGCGATGGCCCCTGTGTCCCAGAGTGCGCGCACCTTGCATTTTGCAACGTTAGGGCTGTTCCCCAGCGGCCGGAGCAGCCATTAATAGGACGTTGACTTGGACCGGTGGTTACGGGAGGCGGCTATGCGAGGCTCGTTCGTTGGTATCTGTTTGGGGGCGGTTGTTTTGCTCGGTTTGGGGGTCGGCTGCTCCGGCTCGCACGATACGAAGTCCGGTGTCGATGGCGACAAGCCGGTCCGCGTTCCGGCCTCGATGTCCCCGGAAACACCGGCCAAACCGGCCTCTCCATCCGAGGACGAGCCGGAGCCGACCGAGCCGAACCCGAGCACCGACCCAGGTGCGGCAGGGGCACCGGCCATGCCGCCGGGCGGCAACGCTCAACCGACGCCGGT
>DASRXR010000813.1:0-4107 GCA_035687405.1 Polyangiales bacterium | reverse complement strand
CGCCTTCGGCTTCGGCCCAGAGCGCTCCCGGCAGCACGATGTCGGCGTAGCGATTCGTCTCCGTCTCGCGATACACGTCTTGTGTGATCACGAGCTCCGCGGCGAGCAATCCGTCGATCGCCGTCTGGCGATTCGGAACCGTCGCGACGGGATTCGTGCAGATGATCCAGCAAGCTTTGATCTTGCCGTCTCGCATGGCTTCGAACATCGCGACCGTGCCGCTCGTAGCTTCAGCGCGGAGCGTGCCGGGCGCGACGTTCCACAACTCTTCGACGAATGCGCGATCCTCGTCGACGAGCACCGACCGCTGGCCCGGAAGACCCGGCCCCATGTAACCCATCTCGCGACCGCCCATCGCGTTCGGCTGGCCCGTGAGCGAAAACGGCCCGCTGCCGGTGCGACAGATTGCGCCGGTCGCAAGGTGCAAGTTGCAGATTGCGTTCGTGTGCCAGGTGCCGTGCGTGCTCTGGTTGAGCCCCATCGTCCAACAGCTCATCCAGTTGGACGCGGTTCCGATCCATTCGGCTGCTTTGCGCAGATCCGCTTCCGGAATGCCTGTGATCTCCGAGACGTGTGCAGGCGTGTACTCCGCGAGGAACGCCGGCATTGCGTCCCAGCCTTCGGTGAAGTCTGCGATGAATTGAGCGTCCGTGTGCCCGTTCTGGACGATCAGGTGCAACAACCCGTTGAGCAGCGCGAGGTCAGTACCCGGCTTGATCTGCAAAAACAGATTCGCTTTATCGGCGGTGGTGTTGCGGCGTGGGTCGACGACGATCAGCTTCGCGCCTGCTTTGACGCGATCCATCATGCGCAAGAACAAGATCGGATGGCAGTCGGCCATGTTCGCGCCGATCACGAAGAACACATCGGCGGTATCGAAGTCTTCGTACGAGCCGGGTGGCCCGTCCGAGCCGAGCGAAAGTTTGTAGCCGCTACCTGCGCTCGCCATGCACAAGCGCGAGTTCGATTCGATGTTGTTCGTACCGAGGAAACCTTTGGCGAGCTTGTTCGCGAGGTACTGCGACTCGAGCGACATTTGGCCGGACACGTAGAGCGCGATCGAATCCGGTCCGTGCGCATCTCGAATCGCGCGCAAACGCCGCGCCGTCTCGCGAATCGCGTGATCGAGTTTTGCGCGCACCGGCTCGTCCGACCGATTCGTTCTCAAATAGGCGTGCTCGAGTCGGCCAGGTGCGGCGACTGCTTGGCCGCAAGTGTTGCCCTTCGTGCACAACCGACCCTTGTTCGTCGGATGCGTCTTGTCTCCCGTGACTTTGACGATGCGGTTTCCGGCCGTCTCCATGACGATGCCGCAACCCACTCCACAGTACGGACAGACACTTCTGACTTTGTTCGTAGACATCCGCGCTTTGTCTCGGCCAGATCGCGCGGCGCTTCAGCGCTCGAGCGCGCGCGGACGGACGTTCAGCAGCTCCAACGCAGATGCACCGGCGCCACTGTCAAAGCGTGGAGGACCCGGGTTTCATTCGGGTTTCCAGCGGGTGTACCGATCGCTACGAGTGGGAGTGGCTGGAAAATGCGTCGCGGTCACGCCGCGATCACAGCGCTAGCGGCCGATCGCCGAAACATGTTGGACAACGTTCTCGCGGATCACGAACCGAAACAAAGCGCCTGAGTGCCGCTCACGGCAGCAAGTGCTGCTCGAAAAACTGGCTCGTAGCGCGAAGCAGATAGTCGCGGTTCGGCTTTTTCTGGAAACCGTGCCCTTCGTCGCTTGCGAGCACGTACCAGACTGGAATTTGCTGTTTTCGCACGGTGCTGACTATCTGCTCGGACTCGTTCGCTGGGACCCGCGGATCGTTGAGTCCCTGTGCGACGAACAGCGGTCGCTTGATTTTGCTCGCTTGAGTCAGTGGCGCGATCGAGAGCAGGTGCGCGCGCATGTCTGGATCACGTTCATCGCCGTACTCTTGCCGGCGCAAGTCGCGACGATAGGCTTCGGTGCGTTCGAGAAAGCTGACGAAGTTCGAGATCCCGACCACGTCGACTCCGCAGCGCAATCGATCGCTGTAGTGCGTCAGTGCTGCGAGCACCATGTAGCCTCCGTAAGAGCCACCGATGACGCCGATCCGTGAGCTATCGAGTTCGGGTTGGGTGCCGATCCAATCGAGTAACGCGCCGATGTCTGCGACCGAGTCCTCGCGGCGCTTTCCGTTGTCGAGAAGTAGATAGCTCTTGCCGTAGCCGGACGAACCACGCACGTTCGGCACGAGCACGGCAACCCCCAGCTCGTTCACCCAGTACTGCGTCTGAGCGCTGAAGCTCGCTTTGCTTTGCGACTCGGGACCCCCGTGAATGTTGATGACCACTGGTGTCTTCGCGCGGGCCGGCTGCTTCGGTTTGTAGAGCCACGCCGGGATCATTCTTCCGTCGAACGATTTGTACTGCACGAGTTGAGGTGCGACGAACCGCGTGCGATCGAGTCCGCCCGTTTCGCTTTCGGTCCAGCGTTGCAGCTTTCGAGTGGCGACGTCGAGCACGTACACGTCCGCTGTGGAGTCCGCCGTGCTCATCGAAAAGCCGAGGCGCGTGCCGGTGTGATCGAACGTGAGTCGTCCGATCACGCCGATGGGCACGGGGATTTTAGTCGCCTGTTTCCAAGTGGGTCCCGCTTGCGTGGGCGCTAGATAAAGCTGGTCCGTGCCGCCTTCGTTTGCCGTGTACGCGAGCCAATCGCCTTTGGGTGAGACTGCGATCGCCGAGACGTCCCACTGCAGCTGCGGCGTCAGTAGCGTCTTTTTGCCGCTCGCGAGTTCGAGATAGGTGAGCGTGAGAAACTCCCGGTCCTCGTCCGAGGCGAAGTACACGCCGGCGGGGCGGCCTTTTGCTTGCGACCAGACGGGCGCCGTGTACGCGATCTGTTTGGTGGGCGCAGGGTTTAGCTCCGTCAGCTTTCCGGTTGCGACCTCCAACGTGTAGAGGTGGGATTCGTTGACGGACACAAAGTTCTGCAGCAGGAGGAACTTGTCGTCGCGCGACCAACTCGTTGGCGCGTACTTGCCGGTGACGCTGGCGATGAGCTTAGTCGTTGCGGCCTGGCCACCGGACAGCGTGTAGATGTCGAAGTCTTTCCCGTTGCGACGAGTGCTCGCAAATGCGAGTTGGCCGCCGGCGTTCGAGACGAGCAGAGTTTCGTTGCGCGATTTGCCGTCTGAGAGCAGTTGCCGCTGTCCGCGGCGACGGTCGAGCCAGTAGATTTGAAACGCTTCGTTCCCGCCCGTGTCCATCAGGAAGTAGAAGCCTTCATCGGCGCGAGTCGGATCGACTGCGGCTTCGAGGATTGGTTCGCGAAAGAACGTCAGCTGGCGCCGATCGAGCCCGGGTCCGCCGACCTCGTGAACTTGGGCGACGTCGCCGAAGCGAGTTGCGATCAGGATCGAGCGGCCTTTCGCGGCGAAGTCGAGGAGCTCTGCGGCGCGCGTGTTCTCGTATGGGGCGGTGCGTTCGAGCGTCGCGGCTGTGAGCGCGGGCACTCCGTCGACCTTCAAGTTCGGTGGCGTTTGTTGGGCGTGCGTGCGGAGCGGAGTGAAGACGGTTGCGAGCAGCAGAGCGGTGGGTAGTTCGAGCGAACGCCAAGTCATTCGAGTCATCTCCGAGCGCGACGGGGGCGGGGTTCGGAGTCTAGCGATCGACGCCAGAAATCGCGAGCTTGCCGAACCATCGAGACGTTGCTGACGCGTCGCCGTGCACAGCTGCGGTCGCGGTCCGAGTGAAGCTCCTTCGGTCACGACGTGGCAGAGCAATTCGGTGTACGGTAGTCCGATGGAACGCGTGTTGTATCAGTTTCCGCTCTCGCACTACTGCGAGAAGGTGCGATGGGTGCTCGACCACAAGGGCGTGACCTATCGCATTCACAATCAGTTGCCGGGACCGCACGCGTTCATGAATCGCCGTCGCACTGGAAGTCCGACGGTTCCGGTCTTGGTAGAGCAAGGTAAAGCGATCGGTGGAAGCCACGCGATCGCAATGCACTTGGAAGCTGTCGGCGGCGATAAGCCACTCTTGCCGAAGTCGCGTGCGGCGCAGACCGTGCTCGATGAAACGGTCAGCTACTTCGATCATGTCGTCGGTCCGGCGGTGCGCCGT
>DASRXR010000812.1:0-5863 GCA_035687405.1 Polyangiales bacterium | reverse complement strand
GTTCTACCTGGGCGACCTGAACCAGACGGAGCAAGAGCTCGAGCCGGTCGCAGCGTTCATCCGCGAGAAGCTGGCTCCGTCCGAGCGGATCCTCGTCCATGACATTGGGTACATCTCGACGGCCGTACCGAACGTACTGATCGATGTCGTCGGACTAAAGGACCCGGGCGCGGCTGCGCTTCATCACACGGTGACCGCGGTGCTGTGCGATCCGAATGCGCGGGCTTCGGTCATCGCGCGCCTGGCTGTCGAGCGCAAAGCGCGGCATTTGGTCGTGTTCGCGGGTTGGGACCAAACCTTCAAGTTGACGACCGGGCTGCGAAACCTGGGCTGGTCGCTCACGGCGCTGCGAGCACCGAACGTGGTCTATCAAGTCTATCTCTTGGCCCCCCCGAGCTCTGGGCCATGAGCGAAGGCACGACCCAAAACACGACCCCAAGCACCACCCAAAACACGACCACTGACGGCTGGCCGACACGTCTCTTCGCGTGGAGCACCGCAGCTTGGAGCTGTCTTCACGTCGCGTCGATCTTCACGGAGAACATCAACTGGGACGAGTTCGCCCTGCTCTCTCGCGTCGAGCGCATGGTCGCAACGGGCGCGCTCCAAGGCGCGGGCCGACCGGGGGCGATCGAGATCGTCCTCGCGCCATTCGTACGCGGTTGCGAGGACTCGGTCACCGCGCTGAGAGAAGCGCGCCTGCTCACGGCAGTCGCGACGTTCCTCGCCATCTTCGGGTTGTACGTGCTGGCGCGGCGCGCGCGATCGGACCGCGAACGTCCATCCCAGGGGGCATGGCTCGCCGTCGCGCTGCTGATCTTCGCGCTGCCGTTTCAGCGGTGGTCGCTCCAGGTCCGGACTGATCCGTTTGGCATCGCTTGGGGCATTTGGGGCGCGGTCGCGTGGCTGGGGGCGCCGCGCCGACACCGGAACGCCGGGATCGCCGGAGTGCTCTTCGGCCTCGGCTTTCTGTTCACGCAAAAGGTCTTGTACGTGGCGGTATTGGGCGGCTGCCTGCGCGTCGCACACGAGTACCGCAACCCGCAGCCGAAACTGCGACGCTTGCTCGCGGAGGCCGCGCTCTGCGGGGGTGCCCTCCTGGCAGTCATCGTCGCGTACCGCCTGCTCGTCCCACTCTTCTTCAAGCCACCCGCGCAACTGCGGTTCAGCAGAGCGCTCGAGATCTTCGCCAGCTATCGAGAGACGTTTGGCCTGGCGCTCTATCGAGGCATGCTTGCGGCGCTCGTACCCCACCTGTTGCTGATCGCGGCGCTCATCGCAGCGACCGTGCTCGCGCTGCGCGAACGCAAGCCTCGCGGCCATCTCGCCTCGAGCTGGAGCCTGCTGGGGCTCGCGGTCGTCGTCGCAGCCTTTCACACGGGGATGTTTCCGTACTTTTGGATGACGCTCGGACTCTTTCCGGCGCTGGCACTGGGCTGCTCCGCCGAGGAGATCGCGCGGGTCGCGCCGCCGCGAGTGCGCCGGGTTGCCATCGGCGCGTGGACGGCGTGTCTCGTCGTCCCGACTGCGGTCTACGCGGTTCAGTTACTCGATGACACACAACGTATACAGCGCGACGCGCTCGGGTTCATCGCGCACGAGATCGGTCCTGACCGGCATGGCATTCAACTCGAGGGGGCCCTCGCCTGTCGCCGCGACCCCGATCCGTTTCAGGTCTACTTTCGGCATCACATCGAGCAGGGATTTTATGGGCCGAATGCGAACAAGATTCCCGCGTTCGTGGAGCGGCTTCGGAACAAGCCGGTCTACTTCCTCATCCAGTCCCACATGATCGGCTTCTTCCCGGAGCCGATTCGCCGCTTCTGGGAAGAGAACTATCAACTCTACTTCGGTCCGGTCTACGTCGTCGGCCGCACGTTGCCGGACGCGGGAACGCTGACCTACGATGTGTTCGCTCCGGGAAAGTATCGCTGGCAGGCGCTCGACCAAGCGCGCCGCTCACAGCTGCAGGTCGACAGTCTGACTCTGCACGACCACGAAACGATCGTGCTCACGCGCGGCCCGCACACGCTGCGCGCGATCGGGGGCGCCGGCCGCCTCGTGTTGTCCGTGGACGTCGATCCGAGCTGGGTCTCCGATTCGTTTTACACGGGGGCGGCGATTCGCGAGATCATCGGCGGCAGCTACTTCGCGCGGTAAGACTCCGAGCGCCAGTACAGCCGAAAGTAGCCTTCGTGGCTCGCGCTTCGAAGCGCAAAGCGTGCCGTGAACTCCGAGTGTTGGGCGGGGGTGCCGTTTACGAGCACACAATCGAACGCTTGAATGTCTCGTGGTTGTGCCAACTCGGGCGACAACTCCAGTCCGCTCGGCCACGGCACGCTGTGAACACCGCGATACGCCACGATGCTACTTCGATGTTCGGCAAAGCTGAAGGACAGCTCGCCCCCGTGTTCCGCTTGCGCGTAGGCCGCGAGGTGCATGAACGGCCGTTCGCGAACGATGTCCGAGTGCTTGCGATAGTCGAGCTCGAGGAGACGGCGTGGCTTGTCGATCTTTTCGATCGTTTCGAGCGTGGCGAGTGACTCGGGTAAACCTCTCAAGTCGTCTTGATCGAACACGACCCACGCTGCGGTCGTCACGAGCGAAAAACCGAACGCCACCACCATCGCAAAGATCGTGAGAGCGCGGTGCTCGATCGCGGGAAGCGCCAATAAGACGAACATGACGCCGCAGCCCAAAAAGCGATCGTTGAACGCGAGCGTGTTCAAATACTTGTCTGGGGCGATGAAAGCGAACACGAGAAATCCGAAGCCGATCGCGGCCAGGCCTCGATCGACTCCGCCCTGCTGCGCGCGACGGGACATCAGCAACACGGTCAGGGCGTATCCGATCATGCAGAGGATCGCGATCGGCTCGAACGGCCCTTTCAGCCCGCCGAACAACGTGGCGGCAAACCAGCGAAGCGACAGTCGCTCGCTGATCGGAGCGAGATACTTTGCAGAGAGCTCCACTCCGGAGGCGGCACGTTCCTGGCTCAACCCACCCAGCCACACCGCGATCACGATCGCGAGGGGCGCGAAGCACACGAGCCACAGTGCAGCGTCGCGAACGTTGCGATGCTTGATCACACCGCGAGTCGCGACGACGCACACGAGTACTGCGGCACAGCCAAACCACAGGACGTGGGCGAGGTAGAGGACGAGCAGGAGAGCGGCGTCGATCGCGACGTCCACTCGGTTTCGAGCCACGGTTCGGTCGCGAAGCGCGCGCTCGCAAAACCACAGGAACGGCCCAATTCCGCAGACGAAGTTCAGGAACCCCCAGTACAGCGGGATCCCGAACAACAACATGCCCGCGAGTAGCGCGTGCGCCGGCGGCCGATTGCGTCGCCACGCGAGCGCGTGCAGCGACACCACGGCGCACGCGATCCAGGCGAAGAGGCCGAGCCGAGCCGTGTCGAGCGCAGGCATCAGCGTGCTCAGCGCCAGGAGCGGCCAATAACACAGCGTGTTTGCACCGAACGGACGTGCGACGAGCTGCGTCGTGTCGATCGTCGCCGGGTCGAGTCCCCAGAGCTCACGCAACAGCCGGATCTGCGCGATGTGCTGCGGCAGATCCATCGCTGGTACGTAGTCGACGGCGAAGAAAGGAATCGCCGCGAACATCACCCCAGCGAACGCGTACACGAGCGAGGTCGTGGAGAGACGGCGGCGAGACGCCTCTGGGCTCAGAACAGCCGCGCTGGGTCTGGGAGTGCAAGCGGCTATCAGCGACACGTGAAGGCCACAGATTACCGCGCGCGCGAGGCCCTTCGGAGTCGAATCGCCAGCGGCACGAGCAGCGCAAACGTGGTCGCGAGTAAACCGGGATACACGCATGTGCGAACGAGTGCGACCAACGCGCGTGACGGCTATTTTTGATGGCCGTTCAAACCAGTGAGGTGACACAACTTACTGTTAGTTGTCAGCGAAACCCTTTGCTTCGGATCGAAGCTGGGCTCATGTTCGATTGAACTTCGCTTCTCATCTCGGCCAAAAACCAGGCAAAAAAAGCCGCCCAGCCATAGCTCCAAGGCCTAGTCGATTCAGGTCGTATTCATATGCGTGCAACCTGCTGTAAGTGTCCTGTTAGCAGTGAGCTCGACGCTGCTATCTGAGTCATAAATGCAAACACATAGCCAACACTAGTTGACGTGCGTAGGCGAATTGAGGCACTTTAGTATCAACGTTGCAGCGTTCTTCAGTCCGAACGCAGCCGGAGTAAAAGATGTTCCAAGTCACGGGCGCAGGGTCGAGCGTGTTATCGCTCGCGTTGGTTTCCCTGAGTCTTCTCAGTTGTTCGAATGAGTCTGGTCCGGACTCGGCGGTTCAAGCTCAAGTGCTTGCCCTCGAGGGGGACGCGGGGAGTTCCGTCGATAGCGGTGGCGGCGGAGAAGCCGACGCGGCGGCGCCCGTGTGCGTTCCTCGCGACGCGACGTGCGATGCACTCGACGATGATTGCGATGGTCGGTTCGACGAAGACGTCGCCGCGCGCTGCGTGTTCGGTCGCGTCGCACTCGTGTGCGTCGGCGGTCAGATCGTCAACCAATCATGTGACGACGGAGACCCCTGTACCGTCGATAGCTGCGATGTTCGCGGCTGTCACCACGTTGCGATCGTGTGCAACGATGACAACCCGTGCACGGTCGACCAGTGCAACCCGTCTGGTGCTTGCACCTTCGAGCCGGCGTTGAACACGGCGTGTGACGACGGCGACGCGTGCACGAGCGGAGACGCCTGCACTGCTTCGGGTAGCTGCAGCGCGGGCACCCCGGTCGACCCCGACGACGGCAATCCCTGCACGGTCGATGCGTGTGACCCCAGCACGGGCATGAGCCACGTTGCGGACGTCGGCGCGAGCTGTGATGACGCAAACCTCTGCAGTGAAAACGACGTTTGCACTGCGGCGGGTATGTGCGAAGGCGCGCCGCGACCGGACGTCGCCGATGACGATCCTTGCACCGCGGATGCGTGCGACCCCGCAACTGGAAATGTGACTCATACGATCGTTCCCGCCGGCGCGAGCTGCTCGGACGGCGACGTGTGCAACGGCGACGACACGTGCGAGCTCTATCCAGTCCGCGAGTTCACGGTCGAAGCGCATACCACATTCTACCGTGCAGACAACGGCGACGACGTTCGACCGCCGACGATCATCAAGCTCGCGGATGTCGGGCTCCGGCCTGGCCTGCAGCTTCATATCTACACCGTGGGCACGTACGACTCGCCGATGATTCCGAAAGCGAGCGTGATCTTCAGCAGCGACTCGAATCTGCTGCCGCGCACCGAGCTGCATCGCGTGACGGGTGCCATTCAAAGCAATGGGCCTTCGAGTTTCAGCGCCAACACGTTCTTCGACAACCAGACGACGGATATCGCTGAAGACTTCCGGGTCGACAACAACGAGGTCGTCGTTCAGATCCCGGCTGGAGCGCAGTACGTGTTCATCAGCAACTTCGACAGCTACTACGGCGACAACGCAGGTAGCCTGACGATGAAGATGCAGGCAGAGGGGCTCGCTTGCACTGCCGGCAGCAATCCGTTGAGTGTCGATGACGCGAACGTCTGCACCGCGGATGCATGTGACTCGATCTCGGGCGTGAGCCACGAGCCGGTCTCGGATGGCGTGAGCTGCACGGTCGCGAGTGCGCCGGGCGCGTGCGTAGAAGGCCTGTGCATCGAGTGCAGTGAGGACCCGGAGGCGTGCCAGCTCGGGCCCGAGTGAACTGACAAATTAGCGAACGGGGAGTGCACGCCAGAAGGGCCAGAACGCTTTGTTCGAGCCCGCACCGTGCCCTCCCCCGTTTGCTGTGATTGCACACCACACGACTGGATACTCTTTCGGGCAGGCTGTGTACGTGACG
>DASRXR010000811.1:0-4428 GCA_035687405.1 Polyangiales bacterium | reverse complement strand
CTTTGCGTCGGCATGCTTTCGGCCAGGATTTGGGCCGGGTCCATCCGGTAGCCTGCGAGAAGCTCGTCGTGAAATGCCGCAGCGACGAGCCGACCCGTCGAGGCGAGCTCCGGGTCGCCCTCGGGGCTGTGGCCGAGCGCGCTTAGGAATGCCTCGATCGCACGTGCGGCTGCGGGGAGATCCGGGGCGATCGCGTGCGGGCGTTGAATAGCGGCGCCTTCGCCTCGATTTGCGCCAGTCGGCTTTGCGCGGGCGCCAGGGGTGATTTCGACTGCGGCATTCACCGCAGGATCGGTTCCCGAAGCGCGCACCGGAGGCTCTTCGCGCGGAGTTTCCGCGCCGCTCTCGCTCGCGATGGACGCCACCGAGGCGGCGTATCGTCTCAGTTCTTCCACAAGAGCTGCGTTGCGCGCGACGAATCGGGCTGATTCGTCACTTCGCACTCCGCGCAGCCTGCAGGGAACTTGGGTTCGTGACAATCCCGGCAGTGCTGAATGGTCTCGACGGTGGAGACCAGCTCGTCGCGCACGCGAACCAGCGTATCGATGCGTTCTTGAAGCTCTCGGATCCGCCGACACAGGTTCTCGGTCATCTGCCCTGCCGCCGATTGTGCGGAGCTGCAGCGGCCTTTGAGCCCGATGAGCGTTTTGATGTCCTGCAGCGACAAACCGGACTCGCGCAGGTCGCTGATGATCTGCAGCTTACGAAGCTCGCTCGGGGCGAACTTGCGATGGCTACCGCCTTGGCGGGCCATTGAGCAGATCAAACCTTCCTGCTCGTAGAAGCGCACAGTGCGCAGGGTAGTGTTGCTAAGGCGGGCCATGTCGCCTGTGCTCAGACAATTGCTTTCGTCCGGAGGCAGCTTTCTGGCCTGATCAGTCACTTAGAGACCCTTACCATTGTACCTAAATACATAGGGAATTGTGTTTCCCACCGTCAAGCAGACAACCCGATTTACGGGCCGCCGAATACTCAGACAAGCTCCGATTCTCAGGCTTTTCATGAGCGCTAGCGCAGTTGCGGGGCATTGTTGACTGAGATTAGAGTCCACCCCCATTCTGGCTGTGAAGCCTGGAGGCCCGTCCTCATGACTTCGATCAAACCGCCTACCGGGTCAGTAACGACACTGCCCCACACCTCAGGGCTCGATGCAGGCCCTTCCAGCAGTGTAGACGCTTCGGAATCGCTGCAGCAAACAGCGGATGTGGAAGGCACTGCTGACTTGCGCAGTGTGTCGCAGGGGCACGCGGCGGGCGCGACTACCGATGCAGATCAAATCGGTGCAGCGAGCTCGACTGCGGGTGCCGGTGAAGTGCAGCAGGTCAACCTCGTTGATTTGGCGAGGGCGGTCGAAGCGGGCCAGCTCACCATGAGTCAAGCGGTGGAGCGGCTCGTGGAGGGGACGGTCGGAAGCCTGCCGAGGCAGCTGACGGATCTCGAGCGCTCCGAGTTGTCGGAGTTGTTGAGGTCGGCGGCGTCGAGTGATCCGGCGTTGAGCGCGTTGCAAGACGAGCCGGCGTAGTTTGGGTTTGTGCTGCGCTGATGCGATTCAGCGCAGCATGATCATCGCGCGTCGCGCGTGAGTGCGGCTCGAGCGAGACGCGATCGATCGATTCTCGGCGCTGGCGCGGGTTCGGATCGTCGGCGCGACGCGGGCGTGATCGCCTTCGCGAGCACTCGCCGACATCGACACCGAATTCGCGTTCGAGCGACATGCGGCTGTGCGATTGTTGAGTCGCACATGCGCGCGGGGATTTGTTGCGGTGAGTCGAGTGGCGTCGCGGCGAATCCACGCGCACGCGCACGCGGTCGAGCTCGTGCACTACCCGTCTCGCTCGGTCTTCTCCCGCTGCTGCTCGTTGCGGCATGCGGTGACAACTCTCGGCCGCCTGTGCAACGCAGCCTCTCGCCCGCTGCCACCTCGCAGCCCGAAGCAGCCGAGGACGAACGCGCGCCGAGCTGGGCCACCGAAGTCGGCAAGTCACTCTCTCAAGGCTGGAAGCTCGGTGCTGCAAACCGAGTCACTCCTGCCACCGTCTCGGATCGCCAGTTCGACTCCCTTGACCCCGTCACCGTTCGCCGGCTCGTGTATCGCGCGACGATCGATCTCCCGCAGGGCCTTCGCGCACCGCATTCGCGTGACGTATTGCCATCCCCGAGCGAGCTGCACCTCGACGTTGCGGTCGATCGACTCCGTGGCCGCTTCGTCGGACCGAGTTGGCCTGTCGACGATGGCAGCGAGCTCCGAATGCGCGCCGATGTTCCGGGCGTCTATCTGTTCGACGGCGCCGGCGGCCGCCCACTCGCACCGGGGCACCTCGCGAGCTGGTTCAACGGCGACGAAGGTGAACAGTTCCCGCGCCAACCCGTCGTGCTGCGCCCCGATCCCGGACCGAGCGCCGAAGGACCCAGTGAGCTCGTCTGTGCACTCATTGCGGAGTGGACAGCGCAACCGCGGCAAGCCCTCGAGAACTCGTGCGAGAACGGAACCATTATCCAGAAGTTCAAGTTTGGAGTTTGGAGCTTCGACCTCACGGCGATCGTGCCGATGACGATGCCGCGCGCCCAACTTCGTGCAGACTCGGTCGGTCTACCCAAGCCGCTCTCGAACTTCCGACTACGCCATCTCCTCGAGACCCGTGACATCGAACGCCTCGCGCCGATCGTCATTCGTCCGGCAGCCAACAACAACAACAGCAACCAGGCTGCCGCCCTCGCGCCGATCGACGCCGGCCCACCCGGCAGTGGCGTGTTGCGCGCGGAAAACCGCGGCTCCACGCGCATGTTGCTCGTCGTTCAAGGTGTGCCGCTCGCGTGGCTGCAGCCCAGAGCGGCAACGGAGTTCAGCGGTTTTACGCCGGGCTACTATCGCGTCGGTGCAGTCCGCGCGTACGCGCAAAACGCGCTCACGCCAAACCCGATGGTGATCCCGGGCCAGTTTTTAGTCGGGCTCGCACCAGCTGAGCCCGCGCCACCCGAAGCAACGCGCGCGGGCGATGCACCCGATGCCGCGCCTACGCGTTGAAGCGCGCACTCCCGGCACACGATTCACGTGAATCGCGCCGACCAACACTTGCCGCGCCTCACGCCCAAGCACGAGCTTCAGCTCGAATCGCCCTTGCCCAGCGTTTCACCCGAGGCCGCTCGATACACTTCCGGACCGAAACGCCGCGGCGAGGTTTGGGTTGCTCGCTCGAGCTCACTCAACACCGAGATCACGAGCTCCAGCGTCTCGTAGCGGATCGTGAACGAATAATAGTCGTCGAGTGACACGCCACCGCTGGTCTCGAGAGCCGCATGCAACGCTTCACGCGCCTCGTCGAGCACCTGAAAGCTCGCGCCCGATTCTTCGATCTCGTCCTGCTCCATCACTTCACGCGCGATTCCGAGCGGATTGAAGTGCAGAAAAATCAGTTCGAACTCCAGCCGATACGCAGCGTAGTCCTCCGCATCCGCGGGCACGCGCCAGCGAATTCCCGGGATCGAACGCCGGACGACCTCGCCAAAGTACGCACCCAGCGCTGGCGTGAGGAGATCGCGCACCTCTTCGCGTGCCTGGCCTGCACCTGCACGTGTCCGTGCGTAGTGATCCAGAATCGGCAGCGTCTCGGGTGAGCGATCGAGGTCCAGCGACAGCGCCTCCTTTACGAAGCGAACGCAGGCTTGTGCGAGGTCCTCGATCGGCGCAGGAGCTGCTTCCAGTTCGAACTCCGGCATACGCGCGTTGGAGCAGGAATTTAGCTATCATGCAAGGCGGCCGTCAGCCGGCGGCGCGCGCTCCCGCTCTTCAGTATGGACCAGCACGAAGCGCCCACTGCCCACGATGCGATTCCGGTGCGCGACCCTGACGAGCCGTACGCCGGCCTCCCGGGTCAAACGCGCTACGAATGCGTACACCTCGTCGAGTCAGATGGCTCGTTGCGCTCCGTCGCGATCTGCCGCGCGATCAATGCGCAGACCCATCCCGACCTCAAAGCGCGCGCACTGACCGGTTCGCTGCACCAGCTCGAGGATGGCCGTGAGCTCGCGCTGTCGTTCGTTTATCACGACCCCGACGCCCGCAAGTTCGCGCTCGTCATCCCGAGTGCGCTCGCCCATCTCGAGCTCAAAGAGTGGTCGAAGCTGATGGCGGAAATCGCGGATGACACGCTCCACGCCATCCCTGCGTACGTGCGAGAGATGACGACCGTACTCGGCGTGGCTGCGCTCGCGAGCTTCATCGACAGTGTGCCCGAGCTCGTCACGGCTACGGAACGGCCGCCGTCGCAACCGGACAACGTTCGCTCGCTCGAGCTCGAGTCGCGTGCAAACCAACTCGTGCAACGCGAACGCGATCTCGCAGAGCAAGAGAACGCGCTGATTCGAATGGCGGAGAGTCTGACCGCGCGCGAGGGAGAGCTTCATCGCCAGCGTCAGGCGATCGAAACG
>DASRXR010000810.1:0-9424 GCA_035687405.1 Polyangiales bacterium | reverse complement strand
ACGATGTTGCCGTACTGATCGGACCCAGCCATCTGCACACTGCAGCCAAACTCGCGATGCAAGTGCAGGAAGTCGTAGGCCTGCAGCAGCATGTAACTGAACTCGGTGTAGCTGATGCCCTGCTCGCGGTTGTGCAAGCGGTCTCGAACCGAGTCGCGCTGGATCATGGCGTTCACGGAAAAGTGTTTGCCGATGTCACGCAGCACTTCGATGAAGCCGAGCTTGTCGAGCCAGTCCGCGTTGTTCACGATCCGCGCGGCGTTCTCGCGCTTCGGATCGAGATCGATCAGCTTCTCCATGATCCGGCGCTGGCCTTCGACGTTTGCGTCGATCTGCTCGCGCGTCATCAACGTGCGCTCGGCGTCTTTGCCCGACGGGTCGCCGATCTGGCCGGTGCCGCCGCCCATCAAGATCAACGGCTTGTGGCCGGCTTTCTGCCAATGCCGCAGCAACGTGATCGCGACGAAGTTGCCGATCGTCAGACTGTCGCGCGTCGGATCGAAGCCGCAGTACGCGACGCGGCCCGGCGTCCGCAAGTGCTGTACGAGCGGATCGGTTGCAGTCGCTTGGTGGAACATGCCGCGCCAGCGGATCTCTTCCAAAAACCCAGTCGTCGCCTCGGCCATCGCCGCCCCTTCTCTGCAGCTTAGTGCTGCGACGCCTCGCGAAAAAATGCAGCTAGCTCGGCCGCGTTCAAGCCCGATCGCGTTGCGCCGTCGGACTTGCGCCATGCGCTCGCGCGATCGGTCGCGTCGGGCTCGAGCCAGACCGCGCCGGGAATCGCTTGCTCGTCTGCGTATTGGCGCAGCTTTCCGGGCTTGTACGCGCGGGGCTGCAGATCGATCCGCAGCCCTGCGCTGCGAAGTCCTTGTGCAAGCTCGAGCGTCGCGCGCAAGTTGCGCTCCTCGACTGGCGCGAGCACCGCGTCTGGTCGGTCCAGCGACTCGGGATACATCTTGCGTTCTTCCATCACGACGAGGATGCGCTCGAGCCCGAGCGACAAGCCACACGCGGGCACTTCGCGGCCGAGGAACATGCCTATCAGCCCGTCGTAGCGGCCACCTCCGCCGAGTGAACCTGCGAGGTCCGCGACTTGGATCTCGAAGATGCAGCCGGTGTAGTAGCCGAGTCCGCGTGCGAGCGAGACGTCGAACACCAGGTGGCCATTCGCGGCCGTGATGCTCGCGAGATCGAGGACACTCTCGAGCTCGCTGATCGCTTGCTGACCACGCTCACTTTGCGCGAGCGCCTGTTTGATCGACGGGAGTGAGCCCGCGTCGCGCATCAGCTCGAGAAGTTTTGCTGACGCTTCCGCGGGCACGCCGCGCCCGCCGAGTTCCTTCGCGACGCCGTCTGGTCCGATCTTGTCGAGCTTGTCGACGGCGACGATCGCATCGCCTTCGAGTTGCGGCGGGATACCGCAGTGCTCCACGATCGCGCGTAACAAGCCGCGGTGATTGATCCGCAGCTCGAAGTCTTCGAACCCGAGTCGTCGCAAGCACTGCGCGGCTGCGCCGAGCACTTCGCCTTCGACGATGTGCGAGCTCGAACCGCAGACGTCGACGTCGCACTGATAGAACTCGCGGAACCGACCTTTGCCCGGCGTGTCCGCGCGCCAGACCGGTTGGATCTGATAGCGCTTGAACACCGCAGGCAGTTTGCCTTGATTGGCGGCGTAGACGCGTGCGAGTGGAACCGTGAGGTCGTAGCGTAGACCCAGGTCCGCGAGCAGCGGTTCAGCACCGGGTGCGGTTTCGCCGCTGCGGCCTTGCACGACGGCTCCGGGCTCGTTGAGATATTCGGCTGCACGACGGATGCCGGCTACGAGCGGCTCGCCGCGCAGCAAGATCTTGAACAGCAGCTGATCGCCTTCTTCGCCGTACTTGCCGAGCAGCGTGTCGAGGCGTTCGAATGCGGGCGTCTCGAGCGGTGCGAACCCGTGGCTTTGAAACACCTCGCGGATGACGCCAACGACGTAGTTGCGTTGACGTACATCGCGCGGCAGGAAATCGCGGCTGCCTTTGGCAGGAGTGACGACGGGTTTGGACATCGAGGGGGGACCATATCCCAAGGGCCGGGCGCTGCAAACGCGGGGTCGGGAGGTCGTCGCCGTCGCCGTCGCCGTCGCCGTCGCCGTCGCCGTCGCCGTCGACGACCACGTCAGCGTTCGTTGACGTTGACGTTACGTGGTCGTCGACGGCGACGTGAACGCCCTACCGCAGAATCGTCATGTTCACGACGGCCCAGTCATTCGGCTTGAGGTCCACCTCTTGCCGCTTGCGCGCGCCCCGCGCCTCGAGCTCGACCGTATGTTTACCCGCCGGCACTCGCACCCGCGTGATCGCGATTCGCGCCGGCAACGTCGACCAACTCCGAGTGTCCGGCGTATCGACCGCAGTCATCGTCGCTTGCGTTCCGAGACTCAGCAGCAAGCCACCGACCCCGCCGCCCGCAACCTTGCGCGTCGCTTCACCCGCAACCACACGTGCGATCATGCGCGTGATCGCCGACGCGACGATCACGCCGAGGTTTTCCTTCCAGGCTTTCGCAGTCTCGACGTCGATCGCGACGACATTGTCGAGCGCCACCGGCCTTCGATCGACCGAGCCACTCGGCAGCCCGTAGGTGATCTTCGGCGACTCGATCGTGGGAAAGTTTACCCACGTCACGAGGCCTTGCGCCGCGAGCGCATTCGCCCGCGCGCGACTATCCGGACTGATCGACCCTGACGCGATCGTCAGCGCGAGGCCGACCGGCACGCGCTGCGCGATCTTCGCCGGCACACGGCCGTAGTTCACGACGATCAAGATCTCAGCGCTGTCGTCAGGCACCGCCGCCGTCTCGGACTCGCCCTTGCCGATCATTTCGGTCAGCCGCGGCGTGCGATACGCGTCGAGCTTCGACAGCCTCCGCACCGGCTCACGCAAACTCGCGTAGCTCCCGTATGCGAGCGCCTCGTCGTAGTAGCGGAGCGCTTCGCCCGGCTGCTTGCTCTTCTCGAATACGAACCCGGCGAGATAGCTGCCGGGCCCCGTCATCGTCTTGCCCTGCGTCTCGTTCTCCGACAGGTACTGATTCATCACGGCGTAGCGCCGCGCTTCGATCTTCGCGCCGTTCAAGTCCCCGCGCACGAGGTAGTTCAGCATGTTGACCGTGTTGATCATCAGCTTCTCGTACGGCGGCGACTGATACGGGCCGGCGTCGTCCGTGAAGATGAACTTCGACACGTCGTCCATCGTGCTGTGCGAGAAGTCCAGCATCTCGATGTTCTTGTCGCTCACTTCGAGATCGCGACTCGACAACGGATAGCTCTCGAGCTGCTGCAGGATCGTAGAGCGCTCGAGCACTTGAACGACTTTGTCGCCCTTCAAGTCGGGTGGGAGCTCCGAGTCGCTCTTCACGCCGAGTAGTTTGTTGTACTCGTCGGCGGCTTCGCGCGCGCGCCCGGCATCGAGCGCGCTGCGCGCGACCTTGGTGTGGTCGGAGTAGCTCGCGCATCCGCCTGCCCCAAACAACAGGCCGGCCCAGACCAGCGACACCAGTGTGAACGACCGCCGCCGCCAGCTGCGACGTTTGCGCAACTGGTCGACTCGTCTGCTGAGCATGTTCGCAGCCTCCTCTGCTCGGCGCGCGCGAACGCCGCCGAGCCGCTGCCTCAATCGCGAACGATCGCCTTGGTGACGGCGTTCTTGTTCTGGAAGAACACTTCGCCCGTCTCGACCCCGATGACCTGGATGAACATGTAGTACTGCACGCGACGCTGGTCACCGACACGCTCGTCCGTCGTGTAGACCTTGCCGGTGACGAGATACTTCGCGCCGACCTGACGACCGAACGACGCAACCTGCGCCTGATCGAACCCGGCGCCCGATTGCTTCCTGATCTCTTCGAGCAGCGCTTGCTGATTTTCGAGGCTGATCACGCGGACCGCACCCCACTCGATCAGCTTCGTCTCGACGTCGCTGATCAACGCCTGGAGCGGACCGTCGATGTGCTCCGACGTCTCGTTGCGGATCGGCATCACGGCGACAGGCGGTCGGTCTTCGGCCAACCAGCGCTGAACCACTGCCGAGTGGCGCATGGTCTCCATGTTCTCGTTCAGCATCTTCTGCAGGTCTCGCTTATCGAGGCCCGTGCTCATCGCGCTGTAGTCGAGCCCCGGCTCGTCGTCCCCGCGCACGGCCCGCGTTCCGCCGCCACACGCAGAGTTGAACAGCAACGAGCAGACGACCACACACATGCCGAATCGAGCCACGTTCTCACTCTTCGAAGTGTTCATCAGTTTTCCTCGAGCAGTTAAGCCAAAGCGTTATAGGCGGCAGCACCAGGCCCGACAAGGGGTGTGTGGCAGTGTGCCCACGCGCGGAAATGTCACGCGCAACGATGACTCGTCAGCGTGCAGAACCTTTCCTCAGGTGTTGCGGTACTGACCGTAGCAGACCGAGAAGTGCCGCTAGTTGACCGCTCGTTGACCGTGCGGGTTGTTGCATTCCGCCGGTAAAGCGGATTTATTGCGCCCTCGCAGGGTTACACCTGCGCAAGGAGGACGATCGATCGTGCAAATGCATTGGGCGAAGTTATGCATGTGCGTGGGATTCGTTGCGGCCGTCGGCTGTGGCGGCGGCTCGAGTAAACCTGACAGCGAAGAAAGCTCAGGCGGCGAGTCGGCGGAGTACGAAGGTCCGATCGCGTCGACGGACGTCGCACACGGTAAGGAAGTCTTCTCGAGCTTCTGTGACGATTGTCATCCCGACGGCGGCGAAGACGTCGGGCCGAGCTTGATCGAGCACGCGCACACGCCGGCGAAGATCCGCCAGCAGATCCGCGAAGGCTCCGGCAAGATGCGGCCGTTCAGCGCAGCGCGCCTGAACAACCAGGACATGGAAGCAGTCTTGGCCTGGCTCGCCTCCGTGAACGCCGTGAAGTGAGTCCCGTAGCGGGCATGCGCAAACCGTTTTGAATGACGGCTAGGAGCGGCCGTCGATGTCGAATGTCTTTCCGTGACAGAGGGCAAAAATGAAGCAAACACTGTGGGCAATGGTACTGGGCGCGGGTTTGTTCGCGCTGGCGCACGCTGGACTTGGATCGACTGCACAAGCTGACGGCACATGTGGTGCGAAGGGTCAGCCGAGCTGTCCGCTGCAAGGCTGGATGGAGCAGAACATGGATGCCGCTTCGCAGAAGGGCGACACCAAGGGGCTCGCTGCGTTGTTCGAGAAGGTCGCCAAGTGGAGCCCCGATCCCAAGTGGGATACCGAGAACCCGGGCTGGTCGGGCATCTCGAAGGCGGGTGCCGATGCTGCGAAGGCAGGCGATCTCGCCGGCGCCAAGGCGCAGTGCAAGTCGTGCCACAAAGCGTTCCGCGAGAAGTACAAGACGGCGTTCCGCATGAAACCCGTGCCCAAGTGATTTGAGCTCGCTCGCTTACTCGGCGAGCAATGCAAACGCAAAACGCGCGCCCGGCTCGATGCCGTGGCGCGCGTTTTCATGTTCACGAACTCGTTTACGACTACTTCTTCTTCGCGCCGGTCTCGTCGTCCGAGAACGACACCTGGCCGCTCCGCTTGATCTCTTCGCCGAGCACGCCGAACTTCAAGCGACCGACTTCCTCGCGCCGCACCGTCACGACGAGTTCCATGTTCCGGTTCGGTTTGAACTTCGGGCGATCGAGCGTGACCTTCTGCACGTAAGTCTTCTCGTTCCGCTTGTTGACCATCGTGCTCATGTCGTCGACGAACCTGCGCGGTCCATCGTGCACGTCGTAAAACAGCACGCTGAACTCCATGTCGTCGACCGGCTTCGAGAAGCTGATCACCATCGTCGCGAGCCATTTGCGCTCTTTGACGGGATCGGTCGTCGTCTCGTGAAGCAGCTTCTGATGATTCGTCTTGGCGAACCCGATCAGCGCTTTCTCGCTGAGGCCAGTCGGAATCTTCGCCTGCGTGATGAACACCGAGGCTTTCATGCTGCCGGCTTCAGCCGGAACAGCCGACACGAGCGACCACGCAGCGAGCCAGGCGAAGACACCCGCGGCCCCAATCAGCTTCTTTGAACGCATCCGTTGCACTCCCGTGATGGTGAGCGAGTACTCACTTGGGTAGCCTTCGACCATACGAAAATACCCAACGAGTGAGCAAGCGACGTACACAGCAAACGTCCATTCAAGGCACTCGTTGCGTCACTCCTTCCGCCGCCGCTTGCCCGCTTTATTGCGGATTTCCGCGGTGGCGTGCAGGTGACGCGGATGTGTGATTCTCAGACAGCGCAGTAGACTAGACTGACGTGTCAGTCTACCCTGGGCACCGCGTGTGGCGAGATAGGGGAGACGGTGCTGGTGACCGACATCCAGAAGGCGGTGTTTGCGCGAGTCGAGGGGGTTTTACTCGCAAAAGGGGTTCGGTCTGCGGCTGCGTACTTCGCGGCAAACGCGCCCGGACTGCGAGAGCGGGCGTTGCGGCTCGGCCACGTCGCACTGACGGCGCCGGCCTATCAGTGGCTCGGCCAGACCGACCGGGTTCTCGCAAATCGGCTCGCATACCTGTCGCTGCGGAACCTCTCGGAAGATCGCATCGCCGAGCTCTCCGAGGAGTACTGGTCGACGATCCTGCGCAAGCAGATCCTGAACGACGGAGTCGAGCTCCTGAAGCGCGCACGTCGCGAAGGTAACCGCGTCGTCTTGGTCGCCGACAGCCTGGATCAGATCCTGCAGCCGTTGGCTGCCGAGATCGGCTGCGTCGACGACTACGTCTGCAATCACCTCGAGTTCCGCAACGGACTCGCGACCGGCCGCTTGGTCGATCCGGTGGTCGGCGGACACGATTCGGGCGTGTGGCTCTCGCAGTACGCGCAAGAGCATCAGCTCGCGCTCGCGGGTTCGACGGCGTACGCGTCGCACGGACCGGACCTCTTGATGCTGACCGCCGTCGGAAGGCCGTGCGCAGTCAATCCCGACTTCACGCTTCGACGCGCTGCGACGCAGGCCCGTTGGCCCGTGCTGGACTACCATGTTTGACTCAGCTGCTTCCGCCTCGCTCTCGATCCGGCGCGCGCTGTCCGGCCGCCACGTGTTTTTGACCGGAGGTTCCGGCTTCGTCGGCAAGGTCTGGTTGTCGATGGTGCTTGCGGAGCTGCCCGAGATCGAACGCCTGTACGTGTTCCTGCGGCCGAAGGCGTTGGTGCCTGCGCGGCAGCGGTTCGAGAAGATGTTGAACACCTCGGCCGCGTTCAAGCCGCTGCACGATCGGTACGGCGCGCGCTTGACGCAGTACCTCGCGACGCGGCTCGAAGTCGTCGAAGGCGATCTAGCCGCGCCCGATCTCGGCCTTGCGCCGGACGTCGTACGGCGCTTGAAGCGCGACCTCGACGTGTTCGTGCACTGTGCCGGGCTCGTCGACTTCAACCCGGATCTGCGCAAGGCGATCGCGTCGAACGTGGATGCGACGATGCAGGTCGCAGATTTCGTCGAGAACTGCGATCACGCATCGTTGCTCCACATCTCGACCTGTTACGTGGCGGGCCGGCGTTACGGGGAGATCCCCGAGGTACTCACGCCTGATTATGCGCCGGATGCGGCCAACTACGACGCGGAACAAGAGCTCGCGATCGCACGCGAGCGCGTCGCCCAAGTCGTGCAGGAACACGAAGCCGCGTCGTTCTCGGCGTCCGCGCGCGAGCACGTGCTGGCGGACCTTCACGCACAAGGCCGGCCACTTCCGACCGATCGCACGCTCGAGACGCTCGCACGCAAACATCAACGCGAGACGTTGAAGGACGCGCTCGTCGACGAGGGCATGTCGCGCGCACGTCACCTCGGCTGGCCCAACACGTACACGTACACGAAGAGCATGGCGGAGTCGCTGCTCGAGAAGCGCAGCGATCGGCTGCGGTTTTCGATCTTGCGGCCCTCGATCGTGGAGAGCTCGCTCGAGTATCCATTCCCGGGCTGGAACGAGAGCTTCAACGGGACCGCGCCGCTCGCGTACATCATGGGCAGCTGGTTCAGAATGGTGCCGGCGCGGCCGGATGCACCCTTCGACGTGATCCCAGTCGATCAAGTCTGTCGCGCGATGACGATCGCGACTGCAGCGCTCGCACAAGGTTGCGAGCGACCGGTCTATCACGTCGGTACGTCGCACCGGCATCGCTGCTCGGTCGGGCGTGCGGCCGAGCTGATCGTGCTCTCGCATCGCCGGCACTATCGCCAGCGCAATCAGACTCGCGGCGAGCGCGTGTTGAAGTCGCGTTGGGACGCGGTGCTGCGCGAGCCGGACAACCCGCTCGGCGTGCGCGCGTCGCGTGCAGTCGTGCACGGGATCGAAGAAGCGCTGGAGCTGTTACCGGCCAAGCTTCGCGCGAAGGTCGAGCGCATGGCGCGCCGGTTGCACGAGATGGATTCGGACCTCGCGCAGATCGAAAAGCTCGTCGACCTGTACTTGCCGTTCATGTACGAGAGCTTCTACGTGTTCGAGAGTTATGCGATCGACGCGCATCCTCCGCTCGAGCCCGAGTTTCGCTACCAGCCCGAAAAGCTCGACTGGCGCCAGTACTGGCTCGAGATCCACATGCCGGGTTTGCGTCGCTGGGCGTTCCCGTTGATCGAAGGGCGCCGGCCCGAACGTTATCGGTGCGAACACGCCGTGCGGCTGGCGCCGGCGGTCGCGCCGCCCGCAGCTGCAGACGAGAATCTCACGTCCAATCGGCTCGCGGCGTCGGAGGCGTAGATGGCGATCTTCGTCACCGGTTCGACGGGCTATCTCGGTTCGTACGTGGTTTCGGGGCTGTTGCGCGAACATCGCGAGCGCGTTGCGTTGCTCGTGCGCGCGAAAGATCTGGAGCAGGCACGGCGCAGGTTGTGGACGTCACTGCAGCTGCACTGCGCCTGGCCGGAGTTCGAGAACTTTCTGCAGACGCGTGTCGATCTCTACCTCGGCGACATCACGCTGCCGCGGCTCGGCTTGTCCGACGACGCCTACGCGCAGCTCGTGGCCGACACCCAGTCGATCGTTCACATCGCCGCGTCGCTCAATCGCAAGTCCGCGAAGTCGTGTCTCAACGTGAACCTGCGCGGCTCACTCGAAGTGTTGAAGCTCGCGCGTGAAGCACACGCCGCGCACGGCTTGGTGCGCTTCAGCGACGTGTCGACGACCGCAGTTGCGGGGATGCGTTCGGGTGAGACGGTGCAGGAAGACGCGGCGATCGATTGGGATCGCAGCGACTACGACCCGTACGCGCGCACGAAGAAGTTCGCCGAGCACATGTTGCACGAGCTCTTGCCGGACGTGCCTTCGATCGTGTTCCGCCCGAGCATCGTGCTCGGTGATAGCCGCTTCGCCGAGACGACGCAGTTCGATATGGTGCGCGCATTTGCGTTGCTCGCGCGCTTGCCGGTGCTGCCGTTCAATCCCGACTGGCGGCTCGACATCGT
>DASRXR010000809.1:0-8915 GCA_035687405.1 Polyangiales bacterium | reverse complement strand
TGAGGCGCGTCATCATCCGCACGTCGCCTCGCGTGCTCTCGACGACCTTCTCGACCGACGCGTCCTCGCTCAGTCGATAGAGCTCCACGTGCGCCTTGTTGTAGTCCTTGTCCTCGATGACGTACTGCTGCAGGTACAACTCATCGTCGACCTCGAACCGCAACAGCGAATACGACGTCGTCGAACGCCCGAGCTTCGAAACCTTCTGAGTCTCACGCGTCTCGGCGTCGACGATGAACCATTCCCACGCCGGTACGACATCCAAGTCATCCGCCGTCACGACTTCTTCGTCGGTCGTGCCCCAAGCTTGCAAGACGAACTTCGAGCCGGTGAGTGGCCACAACCCGTTGACGGCCTTGGTGTCGAGAAGCTCGCCGAGATCCAACAGATAGTCGGAGTCGATCTCCTTCGCATCGCGCCTCACGCGAATCAAGCTCGGCTGAATCTTCTGGCCGAGAACGAGCGAGGCGTAGCCTGCGAATCCATCGGCGATTGCGTAAAAGTCTCCGTTGTCAGCGACGAACGAGGAATCCGCACCGAACGCGCGATCATCACGCAAAATCGTGAGGGGTTCGTCCGCTTCCGCGTCGATTGCGATCGCGACCGTAGAATCCTCGGCGGTTTTGTCGAAGTCGGTCGACCAGTAGGTCACGGTCCCGAGAATGCGATCGCCGACCTTGTTTACTCGGCTGACGTTGCCGCTATATCCGTCCCGGAGCAGCGCCGGAACTTCGATCTCGCCCGTGATCTCCATCGCGGACGGATTGAATTGAATGAGCAAACCATCGTCGGCATCGATGACGTATGCGCGTGTCGCCGAGAAGAACACGGGCGTTCCACCGGCGTACTGCGCCAGGCTGAATTCGCCTGCTAGCTCGATCGATAGGTCGGGCTTCACCACGTAACGTTGCAGCTTCTTCGACTCGAAGTTGGAGTAGTACACGGCCGTGTCGTCGAAGTAGTAGTTGCCGCCGGGAAGCTCGATGCCCTTCGACGTGTCGATCGTCTCGCTTGGAACAGCGTCGCCGGCCATCAAGTAGTCGCTGATGCCGTCCGGGTCGCGAATCATCAGCGCGTAGACCACGGCGGTGTCGCCATTGGCTGCAGCGCCTCGTGTGCTCGAACGACCGCGCGGCTTCGAGCTGTCGTCGTCGCTATCGCAGCCGGCGAGCATCAGCGCCACTCCGCAGGCCAGAGCCGCAGTGCGGGTGAGGCAGTTGTCGAATATACTAATCATTCGCGTGATGCTTCGCGGGGGCGGCAGCTCCTTGTCAAGGGGCGTCGGTTTAGATTGGAAAATGCGAAGCATTTGCAGTTAATTCTGCCCGCAACCCGCCCGAGCACCGCGTTCGGGCTTGCACGCCCACCAGTGTGCAGATATTGATATCGATTATCAATATCACCTTTGCAGCAAGGCCGCGCGCAGCATGCTCACGAATCTTCTCCACTTCGCAACGCGAACAACTTACGCAGCCCTGTGCTGCGGACTCATCCTGATCTCCTCGGGCGTTGCCTGCGACTCCGATGACACCGGCGAGTCCGAGAAACCCACGCGAGGCAGCAAACCGGATTCGGACGACGATTCGGACTCTGCGGATTCCGACTCTGAACGCTACGTCCTCGGTTCGGTCACGATCAACGCGGATGGCGAGCGCGTGAGCTACGCGCAGATCATCGACAATCTGGCTGGACCGTTCACCAACGCCGACGGCATCGAAGCTTCGGGCAACGCGGTGTTTCTCGCGCACGGCCGCAATTTTTTTTACGGGCTCGCCGAATCTCCCGAGTGGGTTCGCTATTCGACGCGCGATGGTTTCAAGGAAACGGGCCGGCTCAGCTTCTCGAACTTCGGCATCACGTACATGGATTTCGCAAACGTGATCGTCGATGACGACACGGCGGTCTCAGTGCTCACTGAAGCTTATGTCGCGGTGGTCTGGAACCCGACGACAATGCAGATCAAAGGCACGATCGATCTCGGCGACATGGAGCGTAAAGGCTTCACTCTCGAGGCTTTCACGACGTCCGCGCACGAGGGCCTCGTCTACATGCCGGGCACATGGGTGAACTGGGAAGCGCCCGACGTCATGCAGACGGTGTCGATGACGGTTCTCGACCCGAAAGCGATGAAGGTCGTGAGCATGGCCGAAGACGACCGCTGCGGTGCAGGTGGTCGCGTGATCTTCGACGACAAAGGCTATGCGTACGTGATGGGCAACGGTCGCAATCAGTCGATGCAAGCATTCGCCGAGTCGAAGAAACAGCCGGTGGTTCCGAACTGTCTGCTGCGCATCGCGCCGGGCGGGACCGACTTCGAAGAGGATTTCTTCTTCACAATTCCGGAGTTGACTGGCGGCCTCGATGCAATGACGGAGCTCGAGCCAGGCGACATCGACTCGGGGATCGGCTTCGCCATGATGTATTACGAAGACAAGTTGGAGGGCGAACCAGATATCGTGAACTTCGAGCACTGGCAGCAGCGGATCTACAAGATGTGGCGCATCGTCCTCGGCGACGAACCCAAAGCTGAAGAAGTGAAGGGTGCCGAGTTCTCCGTCGTGGGTTTCTCCGGTAGCTCGATCGGCAACAAGCTGTACAGCGGCGCGAGTCCCGACGGCACCGAGACGACCGTGGTGGAGTACGACCCGGACGCGAACACGGCGACGCCGAAGTTCGAGATGAAGGGCTACTTCTCAGGGCTGATGCCGCTGCAGCGCTGAGCGGCAGTCGTTTGGAAGCGCGCTTTTCAGAAGAAAGAATCACATGTTCAAACTCGATCCGAGTCCTGTTCCAATTCACGCCGCGCTCCACGGCAGTCGTACGAGTAAGTTGGCGAGCCGCGTCGGAATCGTCGCTGTGCTTGCCGTAGCTGTAAGCCTTGCAGCGTGTGGCGACGACGCAGACGATTCGTCAGACGATGCAGGCGCAGCAGGCAAGGGCAGCAGCGGCGGCAAGAACGGCAGCGCAGGCAAGAGCGGTAGCGCAGGCAAGAGCGGTAGCGCAGGCAAGGGCGGTAGCGCAGGCAAGGGCGGTGCGGGTGGCGCCGGCAGCGAGAGCGACGCAGGCGAAGACTTGGACGCAAGTGCGAACGAGTCCGGCAAAGATTCTCACTACGCTTTGGTCAGCTCCGGGGGCACACCTGAAGAAGCGCTGACGTATTTCAAAGTGATCGACGCGATCGAGCCGCAGAAAATTTCCTACTCCGACGCGCGCGAGTTCAACGGAAGCGCAGACGGTTGGGTCTATGACGGCGCAGTGTTCATCACGGACTCCGAAAGCTTCGGCATGACGAAGTACAAGTTCGAAGAAGGTGAGCTGGTCGAAGATGCAAAGATCAGCTTTGCCAACTACGGGCTGAAAGACTTCGGATTCTGGGTGAACATCTTCCTCAGCCCGACGAAAGCGTACCTCGTGAACAGCACGATCGAGTATGTGGTTTGGAATCCGAAGACGATGGAGATTACGGGCACGGTGCCGATGCCGAAGCTCACGGCACCCGCCGGGCTCAAGCCCTTTGGCAGCTACACCGATCGCAGTACGGTCGTGCGCGATGGACTGCTCTATCATCCGTTCTATTACACCGACGATGAGTACTTTAAGTATTCAAAGACCTCGTCGATCGCCGTCTACGACGTGAAGACCGATAAGCTGGTCAAAGTCATCGAGGCACCATGTCCCGGTCTCGACCACGTGACACAAGACGAATCGGGAAACCTATACTTCTCCGCGTGGATCTTCGCTCCCGGTGGCGCCGCGGAGCTAGATCAGCCGTCGACGTGCGTGGCCAAGATCGCGAAGGGCGCGGATGAAGCTACGCTCGCATTCAACATCAAGGATGTGGTCGAGGGCCAGGAAGGCGGCCTGTTGCGGTACACGGGCAACGGGAAGGGCATCCTCTCGGCGCTGGACGTCAGTCACGCGCCGGCCGGTGGCGACGACGACCCAGGGACTATCACGTACGGAAACAACTGGCGCTTCTGGGCGTACGACTTTGCCAGTGGCAAGGCGACTCTGATCGATTCTCTCGATTGGAACTCCGGCGCCGCGTACTCGGCTGCAGCCGACGGGAAGTCGTACATGCTGGTCCCGATCGACAGCTATGCGTCGACCATCGTTTACGACATCACCAAGCCTGCGGAGCCTCAGAAAGTCTTCGAGGCAGGTGGTTGGGTCTTGAGACTCGTCAAACTGCCGAACTGACAAACGTGCTGGTGGGCGGATGTTTCGCGGATGCGGAACCTTCGCCTATCTCCGGGGCGATATTCGCGAAACGAATATTTCGCGTCTATTGCCCAAGACCCTCGTGTGATCTGCCAGACTCCCTTCGTTGGGCGCCCGTTCGTGGCCTGGAGCTGGAAAGACGCATGACGATTCCCACAGAGCCGATCGGTAGCATCCCGCGGCCCCAGAACTTGATCGATGCGGTCGCGCAACGCGGCGGCGTGACCGACGATGTCCTGCTCGAGCCGCTGTTCGACGCAGCTGTCCGCGACACAATCTCACGCTTCGAAGCGACCGGTTCTCCGGTCATCACAGACGGCGAGCAGCGCAAGTATCACAATTTCTTGGATTACTGCGTGCACGGGCTGCCAAACATGGACGCCGATGGCTTCAGAATCCCATTCGCCGCAGGCCATTCCCGCAGAATGCCGCGCCTCATCGCGGCGCCGTTTCGGTACAGAGAATGCGCAGACCAATTCCTAGAAGCTGCGCAACGGTACGCGACGTTGCCGGTCAAGCAGGCCGTGATCTCGCCATCGGCGCTCAGCTTGTTGTACCCGGTAGAACCGCTCCGAGATTACTCGCGTGAAGAGTTCATCGAAGATCTGTTGGCGGAACACGTAGGCGAAGTGCGGCGTTGCCTCGCAAAGGGTGCCCACGCGGTTCAAATAGATTTCACAGAAGGGCGGCTCGCGGTGAAACTCGATCCCACCGGGATGCTGCTTTCAAGTTTCATCGACCTCAACAATCTCGCACTTTCCCGGTTCTCTGCGGAAGAACGCCAGCGCATCGGGGTTCATACGTGTCCAGGCGGCGATCGCGACTCGACGCACAGCGCGGATGTCGACTATGCGGAGTTACTGCCGAGTCTGTTGCAGCTGAACCTCACGAACTACTACGTGGCGCTCGCCGCTGAAACGGACCGAAAGCGCGTGCTCGGTGTCATTCGGGATCACCTTCGGCCGGGCCAGCGGATTTTCATCGGGGTGATCTCGCCGATCGATCCTCGAATCGAGAGTCCAGAGGAGGTTCGAGATCGCGTCCTCGAAGCGGCGGAATACATCCCGCTCGACCAACTCGGTACGACGGACGACTGCGGCTTTTCCCCGTTCAGCGACGACACTTCGACGACACGTGACACCGCATTCGCGAAGATCACGGCTCGCGTTCGCGGCACCGCGCTCGCTGCAGAGCGGCTCGGAGTCGGCTGATGACGTCGGAGGATGACGAAGTCACTCAGCTACGTTCCGCCGCGCTTCAAAACGTGCAGTCGATTCTCGCGGCCCGCCAGCGTGCGGAGCAGGACTTGATCCAAACCAAAGAAGCTCTCGAAGAAGAGACGCGATTCCTCGAGCTACTCAATAAGACTGGCACCGTGCTCGCGTCCAAGCTCGATCTGCAGAGCGTCGTTCAAGCGGTCACCGATGCGGGCACGGCGTTGAGCGGTGCGGACTTTGGAGCTTTTTTCTATACCGTCAGTAACCAAGCGGGCGACGTTTTCACCCTATACACATTGTCGGGTGCGCCGCGCGAAGCATTCGAGAAGTTCGGGCATCCACGAGCGACGCCCGTTTTTGCGCCCACATTCAATGGAGAGGGTGTGGTTCGGATTGGAGATATCCGCAAGGATCCGCGCTACGGGCAGTGGGCTCCGCACCACGGCATGCCGCGTGGTCACTTGCCCGTCTGCAGCTATCTAGCGGTGCCCGTGATTGCACGGTCGGGTGCAGTCATCGGTGGGCTGTTCTTTGGGCATCGCGAACCGGATGTGTTCACTGAACGCTCGGAACGTCTGATTGTCGGAATCGCCGGTCAGGCTGCGGTCGCGATCGACAACGCGCAGATGTACGAAGCCGCGCGCCGTTCTGCGGACGAACGCGCGCAACTCCTCGCTGCCGAACGCTTGGCACGTGCAGAGGGCGAACGCGTGAGCTTGATGAAGGACGAGTTTCTGGCGACGCTTTCGCACGAGTTGCGGACCCCGCTCAACGCGGTGCTCGGCTGGGCCGAAGTCTTGCTGGCGCGCGACTCACTGGATGAAGAAAAAACGCGTCACGGACTGGAGGCGATTGCGCGCAACGCGCGGGCGCAAGCGCAGCTGATCGAAGACTTGCTCGATATGAATCGCATCGTGTCAGGTAAAATTCGCTTGGACGTCCAGCGAATCGAGCTTGCCCCGATCATCGAGGCAGCGCTCGACTCCATTCGGCCTTCGGCTGACGCCAAATCCATCGTAGTTCGCAGGACGATCGATCCGAACGCCGGTCCGTTGTTCGGGGACCCGAATCGCTTGCAACAAGTCGTGTGGAATCTGTTGACGAATGCAGTCAAGTTCACGCCCAGAGGCGGGAAAATTGATGTGATCGTGCAGCGAGTCAACTCACACGTCGAGATCACCGTTCACGACTCGGGGATCGGCATAAGCGCCGATTTTTTGCCGCACCTCTTCGAGCGGTTTCGTCAGGCCGATTCGTCGACCACGCGTAGATACGGGGGCCTAGGCCTCGGGTTGTCGATCGTCAAACAGTTGGTCGAACTGCACGGCGGCAGCGTCAAAGCTCACAGCGAAGGTGAGGGACGAGGAGCGACGTTCATCGTGGACTTGCCGGTTCGCGCGGTGCACATCCTCGCAGGATCAGCTCGGGAGCATCCGACGACGGATCGCACATCGGATGTACGGGCGCCTCTGGTTTCGCTCGCCGGGATCAAAGTATTGGTCGTGGACGACGAGCTAGATGCCCGAGAGCTCGTATGTTCCGTGCTGAGTGACGCTGGTGCGGACGTGCTCAATGCAGACTCTGCGACTGCCGGTTGCCTAATCGTGAAGGCGGAGCGACCGGATGTCATCGTCAGCGACATCGGCATGCCAGAGCGTGATGGATACCAGTTGATGCGTGACGTGCGCAGCTGGTCGGCCGCGGAGGGCGGCAGGACGCCGGCGATCGCACTGACGGCGTTCGCGCGGACTGAAGATCGCACCCGAGCAATGCTCGCGGGTTACCAGGTCCATATCTCGAAGCCGATCGAGCCGCCCGAGCTCGTCGCAGCCGTCAAGAGTCTGGTCGGGAATAGTCGCGACCAGCAATCGTAAGCCAGCGTTCCTGCCGGCCGCAGGCTGCTACTGAATCACACCCGCCGCCGTTAGCTGCTCCAACTCTGCATCGCTCAGGTCTAACTGTTCGCGCAATACCGCGCGAGTGTGCTGGCCGAGCATCGGCGGTGCCACCGCCGGCACCGTTGGCGTGACTGACAACTTCATCGGACTCGCCACGAGCGGCAAATGTTCGCGCAACGGATGCGAGACGTCGACCTTCATGCCTCGCGCAATCACCTGCGGGTGATCGAAGACTTGCCCCAAGCTGTTGATCGGACCGATCGGTACCCCGAGCGGTTGCAACAAGTCGACCCACTCGCTGACACTTCGTCGCTTCAGCTCGGCCGCCAACAGCGGTACCAAGGTGTCGCGGTGACGGACGCGATCTGCGTTGCGCGCGAACCGTGGATCGCTTGCATATTCGACACCGAGCGCTTCGCAGAACTTGGCGAACTGTGAGTCGTTTCCGATCGCCAATACCAACTCGCCGTCGGCGGCGATGAACGTTTGGTACGGAACGATGTTGGCCGCGGCGTTGCCATAGCGACCGGGCGCTCGCCCCGACACGAAGTAGTTCATGCTCATCGCAGCGACCATCGCGACCTGCACGTCGAGCAACGCCATGTCGATGTACTGGCCCTGGCCCGTCTGCGTGCGATGCGCGAGCGCCGCGAGGATCGACACCGCGGCGTACATTCCGGTGACGAGATCCGCTACCGGGACGCCGACCTTCTGCGGCCCTCCGCCGGGGAGGTCATCGCGTTCGCCGGTGAGGCTCATCAGCCCGCCCATGGCCTGAATCACGAAGTCGTAGCCGGCGACGTTGCGCATCGGGCCGGTCTGACCGAAACCCGTGATCGAGCAGTAAATGAGCCCGGGGTTTTCGCGGCTGAGCGCCTCGTAGCCCAAGCCATAACGTTCGAGGTCGCCCGCTTTGTAGTTCTCGATGACCACATCGCAACTTCGACTCAGCTGACGGATCAACGCTTGACCGGCGGGCTTGGCGATGTCGATCACGACCGACTTTTTCCCGCGATTCGCCGAGAGATAATACGCGGAATCGCGCGGCGCGCCGCCGTCGGCAGCAGGCAGAAAGGGTGGACCCCAACTGCGCGTGTCGTCGCCCGCGCCAGGTCGTTCGACCTTGATGACTTCGGCTCCGAGGTCGGCGAGTGTTTGCCCAGCCCAAGGTCCCGCTACGACGCGGCTCATGTCGAGAACGCGCAGGTGCGAGAGTGCGCCGCGTTGAGAAACCGGGGATGCTGCTTGGGTCATGGGTCCGACGCCCGTGTACCACGAGTTGGTGGTCCGTTGCCGTTCACGTTGACGTCGATGCGGATGGACACACTCGCTCGATCAGCCGGTCTTACTACCCCCGCCGCCTTCCGGCGCCTCGATTGCGGCAGTGCTGCGGATCGTCTTCGTCAAACCATCGAAGTTGAGCGGTGAGGCCACGAGGTGCGTGTCGCCGCGCTCCGGATGCGCAACCGGAGCTGCGAGACCTAAGTGCTGAACCTGCGGATCGGCGAAGACTTCGTCCATGCGATAGATCGGACCGCAAGGAATTCCAGCTAGTTCCAACCGACCGACCCAATCTTCA
>DASRXR010000808.1:0-2106 GCA_035687405.1 Polyangiales bacterium | reverse complement strand
CTGATTGAGCTTCGCCGGCCCACGCGCATCGGCGTGGCCTTCCACGCGAAGCATCCCGAGTGGGTGAAGATTCGCGTGGAAGGCCACGCCGATGCGCGTGGGCCGGCGAAGCTCAATCAGGAGTTGTCGAAACGCCGCGCGAAAAACGCGATGAAGTTTTTGGTTGGCTTGGGTGTGCCGCAAGAGAAGATCGAGTCGGTCGGTTACGGCTCGGCGCGGCCGCGTGTGAGCGGTGACAGCGAGGAAGCCAATCAGCGAAACCGCCGCGTGGAGTTCGTGGTGCTGACCGCGGAGACGGCGGTCGATCCACAGCCACCGAAACCTGAGCCCGCGAAGGACGAGGCTTCGGCGCTTCCGGAGAAGGAAGAGGCGCCGGCACCGCCGCCGCTCGCTGCACCAAAACCAGCCGCGCCGGCACCTCCGGCGAAGGAAGAGGTGCTTTCACCGCCGCCGTCCGCGAAGCCAGCTGCAAGTAAGCCAGCTGCGAGTAAGCCGCCTGCAACTAAGCCAGCCGCACCGAAGCCAGCGCCACCGAAGTCGGGGCTGACGCCATCCGGACTGGTGCCGCTACCCGCAGAGGGAAAGAAATGAGGCTCTTTTTTGCGTCAATCTTGATCGCTGCAGCTATCGGCTGCGAGAGTGCGATCGTCGGTGCGAAGTGTGAGACCGGCTTCACGCGTTGCGGCGACGAGTGCGTCAATCTGCAGCGAGACTTTAGAAATTGTGGCGAGTGCGAGCACTTGTGTAACGACTTCATTTGTCTGAAGGGCAAGTGTGAGGAACGCGAGCCACCGGATGCGGCTGCGGCTGACGGAATCGACGCGGCCGCGAGCGAGTAGTGCAGCACTAGCCGGCCGCAGGCTCGGGAGCACCTTCACTCACAGCTCATGAAGAAGAGAGCTGCGCGTCCAAGCATTGTGCTCGGCCGAGCGGTAGGCCTCTACTCGGAGGGCGAGACCTTCCTTGCGCGAGGCCTGACCGCCGAGCTCGAGTCGAACTTCGTCCTCGCTGATCGCGCCGAGCACGCCGAGCACGTAGCGCGCGTTGAAGCCCTGACGTTGGCGAAGGCGCCGAGGAGCTCGACTTGGAACATGCCCATGCGCATTTAGATTCGGGCCGCATGATCACGTTGCAAGCCGTTTCGAAGACACATAGCGATCGGCCGAGTTGCGTCGAAGCGCTCAAGAACATCGACCTCACCGTTCGCCCTGGTGAGTTCATCAGCATCATGGGCCTGAGTGGCTCCGGTAAGTCGACGCTGCTCAATCTCGTGAGCGCGCTCGACGCGCCGAGCTCAAGATCGATCGTCATCCACGGCAGCGACATCTCGCAGTTCGACGACGACGCGCTCACTCCGCTTCGGCGACGTAAGATCGGGCTGACCGTTCAGTTCTTCCAGCGTATCGACCGCGTAGAGGCTCCCGCAGCGGAACTGCTCGTTGAACGGTGCGCTCGGTGAGCCTATTGGGCAAACGCAAGACGCGTCGGCGCTCCTCCCGAGCCTGGCATGGCTGCGCGTGGTTTGTCATGGAGCTGCTGGATTAGTCATCCAGCCCGTGTTCTGACTCCGGTTTTCTTGCGCGCGGTTGGTTGAGGCCAGTGTTGCGCTCGCGCGGCTCGGCAATTCCGGACCGTGTTGATTTGTACTGCGGCGTACTCAGCTGCGGCAGTTCGGGAGCGGTCGCGTGTGTGGGTCGCGCATGCGTGCGTTGAGGTGCTGCTTGAGCGCTCGGCCTCGTCTCTGAACCCCGAGTTCTCGCGGCGCGACTGGCCTGGATGCAGCGTTGGATGTGTTCGCGACTGAAGTCTCGCTCGGCCATCAAAGCGTTGTGAGCATGACAGAACAGGACGATGTTCTTCTCGGTCGGAGGTCCGCCGAGCCCAAATGCTTGGATGTGATGAAACTCGAGACGACTTCGCGCACAACAACGCTCGCCGGTTGGACTCAGGAAACGGCATTGGCCTTTGTCGCGTAGATACACGCGACGCTTCGTCGCGTGAGGAATGTGTCGTGAGTTCGGCTTCGAAGTCGAAGGGGCGTCGGTCGAACTCGCTTCCGTCGACGTCGCGGCTGACGAACGTCGCGGCTTATCGGTTTGCGCGTAG
>DASRXR010000807.1:0-3847 GCA_035687405.1 Polyangiales bacterium | reverse complement strand
GGTGCACGACGGCGCCTACGCGTGCCAGCGCATCAAGCAGTGTGCGAACGAGCTGATCGCGCTCGGTAACTCCGCAGTGCGCGGCCTCGTGAAGCGCGGCGGTGGCGTGCGTGGCTTAGAGCCGCGCGACCTCGGCGACGGCCTGTTCGTCGTGCATCTACACGTCGATTGTCGCGACGCGATGGGCGCGAACCTCGTGAACAACGTCGCGGAAGCGGTCGCGGATCGGATTCAAGAGCTCGTGGGCGGCCGCATGGGCCTGCGCATTCTTTCCAACCTCTGCGATCGGCGCAAAGTGCGCGTGACGTGCGCGGTGCCGTCGTATGCCTTGGCCTCGGCGGAGTTCGACGGCGACGAAGTGCGCGATGGCATCGTGCGTGCGTCGCGCTTTGCCGAGCGCGATCCGTATCGCGCGACGACGCATAACAAGGGTTTGATGAACGGGCTCGACGCGGTGGTGATCGCGACGGGTAACGATTGGCGTGCGGTGGAATCGGGCGCGCACGCGTATGCAGCGCGCACCGGCAAATACAGTCCGCTGTGCGTGTGGCGCGCGGATGGTGACGACCTCGTGGGTAACCTCGAGATTCCGCTCTCGCTCGGTACGGTCGGTGGGCCATCACGCGTGCACCTGGGTGCCCGGATGGGTTTGCGCGTCGTGAACCCGAGCTCGGCGACAGAGCTCGCGATGGTTGCGGCGAGCGTCGGCATGGCGAGTAACCTCGCGGCGCTGCGTGCGCTTGCGACTGAAGGTATTCAGCGCGGTCACATGGCCTTGCATGCGCGCTCGGTCGCGATTGCGGCCGGTGCGATCGGTGCCGATGTCGAGCGAGTTGCGCAGCACATTCATGCGCTTGGCGACGTGTCGCTCGAAGCCGCGCGGCTCACGTTGATCGAGATGTCGAGTTCGCTCAGCAGCGCTGCGCCTCCGTCGGAGTGAGTTGCAGCGGCGCCGCTGGCGCGCCGCGTTAGTTCCGTGCTCATTTCTCGGGATGCTGTAAGCGGCCCCGAGGTTTCTGCTAACCTGGGGCTTCGCTCTCGAGTTGCACATGAGCTCATCGCCTACACCCCCTGGCGGGGTGCCACCTCTGCCTGCTTCGTCCGGCATCGTATCGCCGAGCGCGGGAGTTCCAGGGCCGGGTGAGGTGCTCGACGGTCGCTACGTGATCGAGGACGCGATCGGCGAGGGCGGCGTTGGCCTGATCTTTCGGGCGACGCAGTTCAAGGTGCAGCGAACCGTCGCGGTGAAGTTTCTTCAGCGCGAGGTCGTGGGTGAACACCAGTTGAAGCCGCGGTTCGAGCGCGAGGCGCTCGCGCTTGCCGCACTCGCGCATCCGAACATCGTGCGCTTGCAAGACTACGGCGTTGCGCGCGGGCATCCGTTTTTGATCATGGAGTTCGTCGAAGGGCGGACCTTGCGCGGCGTGCTGAACGACGAGGGCGGGCTTCTGCCGGTGGAGCGGGCGCTCGCGGTGACTCGGCAATTGCTGTACGCGCTCGCCTACGCGCATGAGCGCGGGATCGTGCATCGAGATTTGAAGCCGGCGAATCTGATCGTGCAGTCGCTGCCACATCAGCCCGAGCACGTGAAGATTTTGGATTTCGGATTTGCGAAGTTCATGCCGGGGAGCGATCTGCCGATCGGCGCGCAGCTCACGCGATCTGGGCATACGTTCGGATCGCCTTCGTACATGTCGCCGGAGCACGCGACGGGTGGGCAGGTCGACGGGCGTTCGGATCTGTACTCGGTCGGCGTGTTGTTGTTCGAGATGGTGACGGGGACGCGGCCGTTCGAGGGCGACATTCAACAGTTGCTGCGTCATCACTTGATCACGCCGGTGCCGCGGCTCGTGGAGCGGCGGCCCGAGTTGAAGGACCAGCCGCAGCTGCAGGTGATGTTGGATCGGGTGCTCGCGAAGAATCGCGACGAGCGATATGCGGATGCTTCGGCGTTCATTCGTGCTGTCGACGAGTTGGAGCGGCACGTCTCGGCCATGGCCGTGTCTTCGGGGCGTCGGTCGAGTGGGGGCGGGCTCGGGCTTTGGGAAGCGCGTGGGCGAGCGGCAGGTGGGTTTCTGGATCGCGTGAGTCGGCGGGTGCAGCCGATTCTGGAGCGGTCGTGGCACATCTTGCGAGTTCGGGTCTTGCCGCCAGTGGCTGCAAGCGTGCGGCGGGTGTTGAGTCGCCGTCACGTGCGTCACGCGCCGGTGTCGCCGAATACGCGGCGTCTGTTGGCAGACGTGGAGCCAACGCCAGAGTTGGTAATCACGCCGGTGCCGCCGAGTGGTGATCGAAAGGCGGCGGCAGTCGCGGCAGAGGCTAACAAATCGTCGCACTCGCCTGCGCGTAAGGGCTGAGGTCCGGCCCGCCCGTTCTGTGGGTGGCACACTCGGCTCGCTTCTTTTGATCCTCCGGGTTTGCTACAGATGGTTCGATGCGCGAGCGTCTGATCGCAGCAGTACTTCGCGTGCTGCGATTTCCTCGCCCTCACGAGTGGCTGCTGCTTGCCGTTCTCGTGTTTTTCACCGACCGGTATCGCTGGATGATGGACGATGCCTTCGTCTACTTCCGTTACGCCGATAACCTTTTGTTCCTCGGGCGCGGGCTCGTTTACAACGCCGGTGAGTTCGTCGAAGGGTACTCCAGCCCACTTTGGATGCTGGTCTTACTGCCGCTTCGTGCACTCGGCCTCGACTACTACTTACTGGTTCGATTGCTCGCGTTCGCGTGTTCGCTCGGATATGGCGCTGCACTCATCTGGGTGAATCGACGCTTGTCGCCTGCGAACGTGACCGTCAACTTTCCACTGGCAGCTTCGGCTGCTCACTACGGCATTACGACGCACTTTTCGTCGGGGCTCGAGACACCACTCGTGCAGCTGCTCGCGCCGCTCTACGCCGCAGCACTGCTGTTGCCTGCGAACGCTGCACTTCAGTGCGTGGTCGCACTGGCTCCGCTGGTTCGCGCCGAGTGCGGGCTTCTCGCGGTTCTGTACTTGCCGTTCGTACTCGTTCGCACGCGGCGCATCCCGTGGTGGTTTCTCGGGAGTGGACTCGTCGCGAACGGAGGTTGGCTGTTGTTTCGCGTGATTTATTACGCGGATTTTCTGCCGAACACGTTCTATCTCAAGGATTCGGCGCACTGGCGGCTCGGCCTCGAGTACTGGGAGAACGTGATCACGACGCACCACTGGGGCGCCTGGTCGTTAGTCTTGATCAGCTGCGCCGTGCTGGGTCGAAGCCAGCTTCGACGTGAGCTCGGCCCTCGCGCGATCATGTTGGCCGGCACTCTGGCGTACGCGCTCTACGTCACTCGCATCGGCGGCGACATGCTGTATCACCGCTACGCAGCACTCCCGATCTGCCTCGGCTTGTCCGCAGTTGCGGGAGTCGTCGAAGCGGCGCTCGTAGCGGTTTCGGCGTGGCGCCGGCTGCCGCGCCTGCAGCTGTGGGCTGCAGCGGTCGCGATCTTGATTTGTTTGCCATTCGGTCTCGCGTATCCGCCTCAGCTGCTGTCGCACCCGTTCTTCTTGGAGCGCGAGTCACGAAAATGGCGCGCAATCGCCGATCCAAACTGGCACCGGCGCCACAAAGATCTCGAATACACCGCGCTACGAGCGGACGAGGACGCGCGCCTGCGTGACGCGTACGCAAGCTGGCGAGCGCAGGGCGAGCCGCCCGCTCCCAGGATCATCGTCGAGGGCTTTTGCGCAACCGCGTTCCGAAAGTTCGAGACGCTGGTGGTGCACGACTTCGGCCTCACCGACCCGGTCCTAGCGAGGTTGCCGCGACCGTTCGGCCGTCCAGGACACAAGCTCGTGCAAAACGAGGCCGCCCAGATGGCGCGA
>DASRXR010000806.1:0-5552 GCA_035687405.1 Polyangiales bacterium | reverse complement strand
CACGCCGTTTTCGTTTCAGGCACAGAAAAACGTGGATGCACACGTCGTGTTGCAGCCCGGCGATTCGCTGCTGACGACGTGTTTCTTCGACAACCCGAACGACTACCTGGTCGGCGTCGGTGAACGTGCGACGGACGAGATGTGCAACAATTTCGTCATCGCGTACCCGGCGGGCGCGCTCACGACGGACTGGTTCAGCCTCGTGAACAACGCCTGCTTGGGTCCGCCGTAACTGCTCCGCAGTTTTACGCGGTCACCGGCCGCTCGGAGCGGCGGGCGACTTCGAGCACGAAGTCCACGTCCGGCGTCGTCTCGGCGACCACGTAGATCTGGTACGAGAACAGCGTCTTGCTGAGTGCGATCGCGGCGAGATTGCCGCCGATCATCAGCTTGCCCAAGAAGCCGGTGCCGACGACTTTCGGGAACGGTGCGGGCACGCCGCGAACTTCCTTGATGCGGAAGCCGGCGTCTTTCAGCAGCTGTTCGATGCTGCGGAACGTGAACAGGCGCGTGTGCGTGCGGTCGAGGATGCCGCTCTTGCCGTAGTTGAACTGGCCGAGTGCGAGCATCACGCGCTGCACGATGAACGCGACGTTCGGAGTCGTGAGGACGAGCGTGCGCGTGCGCGAGTCGAACTTCTTGCGCAGTGCTTCGAGGAACTTTTCCGGCGACACCAGGTGCTCGATCACGTCGAGCATGAGGATGTAGTCGGCCTTGAGCTCGAAGTCCGGCGGTGCGTTGAGGTCCTGGACGTGGACCTCGATGTCCTTCGGTGCAGTTGGCGGCGGCGGGAACTGATCGACGACCGAGACGTGGCAGCCCTTCGAGAGCAACTCGGTCGCGACGCCGCCGGGTCCGGAGCCGATGTCGAGCACCTTCGCGCCCGCGGGAACGGCGTCGAGTGCGAGTTGATGGCTGCTCACGTAGCCGAGCTTCAAGTCGTAGTGCAGGTTGTTTTCTTCGGCGGTGTCGAAGCGGCGTTGGTAGAGCAGACCGGCGCGGTGCAACGCGTTTTGTACCGTCGCGACCATCACGTCTTTGGCGTACTTCATCCCGTTCACGCGGCAGATCTCGTCGCCGTAATAGGTCGGGATCGGTAGCTCGGCGATTCGAAAGCTCGCGTTGACGAGTTGGATGATGATCTCGGTGTCGAAGTGGAAGTCGTTCGAGTTCAGTCGGAACGGGATGCTCTGCAGCGCCGCGACCGAGTACAGGCGATAGCCGCTGTGGAACTCGGACAGGTGAGTGCCGAGTAGAAGGTTTTGGCAGGTCGTGAGGACCTTGTTGCCGGCGAACTTGTAGAGCGGCATGCCGCCTTCGAGTGCACCGAAGCGGGTCAGCATCCGGCTGCCGAAGACGGCGTCGGCGCGTCCTTCGAGCAGGGGTTGCACCAGCATCGGGAGTGCTTCGGGTGCGTATTGTCCATCGCCGTGGACCATTGCGACGAAGTCGAAGCCATGTGCGATGGCGAATGCGTAGCCGACTTTTTGGTTGCCGCCGTAGCCTTGATTGAATTCGTTGCGAAGGACGGTCAGCTTCATCTCGGGATGAGCGTCGCGGTATTCGCAGCCGATTTCGAAGGTGCGGTCGGTGGATGCGTCGTCGACGACGAGCACTTCGCAGTCGAGTTGTTCGAGGAACTCGCTGGGAATCCGTTCCAGCACTTTACGAAGTGTGGTTTCGGCGTGGTAGGCGATGACAAAAACAAGAACGCGAGCGCGTCGCCCGTCCCCCCATTCGCGTTTGCCAGCGGCATCGAACGGAGTGGCGCCACCGTTCGAGGAGGAATGTTCTTGTCGGGCCCCTAGTGAGCTGTCGGTCTGCACGTCCCGAAGGTTGCCACAGCTTGGGCGCTCCGCCAAAGCGACGTAGTCATGGTTGACACGCAGGCTGGAGTCCCGCTAAGGCCCGAGCTTTGGGTGCGACTTTCGGATCATGGCGACGGAAACACTACTTTCCTATGCTCATCGATCTAGTGTTCGCGTCAGGCTGGCTTGAAGAGCCTCTCGACACGCTGGTTTAGCCTATCTTGTGGCTTGAGCTGATCGCGCGGTTCGCGATCCTTATCGGCTCGATCGGTTTTCGATCCGCAGTCTCAATTTCCCACCGCCGCGGTGATTTCACGTGACGGGGTCTCGCCGTATCTCCTGCCTGTTTTTCTCGCTGACCGCCGCCGCGATCTGCGCTGGTTGCGGCGGTGCGGACCGTGCTGGACACACCGTCATTCGCGATGACAGTGCCGTTCTCGCTACCGCCGGCAACGCTGGCCAAACACCCGGCGACGCCGGGTCTCACGGCTCCACTCGCAACGCCGGTAGCTCAGGCACAGCTGGCTCGGCTGGTCGCGCGTTGGATAGCGGCAGTGGCGGCTCGAGCGGCACCAGCGGTGCGAGCGGGGCAGGCGGCAGCAGCGGTTCAGCCGGTGCCTCCGGAAGCCCGACCTCGACCTCCGCCTCGGCCGGTACCGACGCTGCTGCTGGCAGCGGCGGCGCCGGTATCGGCACCACCGGCATGGAAGGCGCCACTTCTGAAGCCGGCACAGGAACCGGCTCGGGCATCGAAGGCGGTGGCGGAGCTCCTGCCACCGCCGGCACTGCAGCTGCTGGCGGCAGCGCACCATCCCCCGACGACGCGGACTGCAACCTCAACGGTGTCTGGATCGCACGCCTGACGACGTTCAGCCACGACTCCGAGACGTACTCGGTCCAAACCGCGAGCAACTGGTTCTACTACGAGCTCGAACAGTCCGGTCACACGGTGACGGTCGCAAAGGCACTCGACTGCGGCATTCTCGTCAGCGTCAGCGGCAGCGGCGACGTCACGCTCACCCGAGAGACGACACGCGCACTCCTACACCCGAACGATCAAGCCGGACGCCACGGCAAGTTCTACAAAGACGACGACCACTGCGCGTTCCGATTCGACCGCTTCTACAGCACACGCGGCGTGGACCGCACCGCGTACCTGCCGGCAGACACCTCGCACGACCCCGAGTTGTCCACGTTCGAGACGCCACTTCCGACCGAACAGATGCCGGCCGGCGCGGAGGACTGGGACGAGGATGGGTACCTCGGCATCGCGCTCGATGTGGCAGGGCTCGGCGCTCGGCATGTCGTGCAGCGCGACTGGAACGAGTTCTGGACCGACGAGACGACGCCAGTAGCGTTGCGCGCGGACGAATTCGTGGCTCGAGCGGACTTCGATGCGCAAGAAAACGTTCTCGCGACGTCGGGCAGTCACGATGCGCTGCTTCGAGCCATCACGACTCCAGCAACCGACATGCGCCATCGGATCTTGTTTCGCCGGGTCGCACGAAGTCCGAGCGAAGCAGCCGTCGCCGGAGTCCGAGTGCCGGACGATCTCGAGACTTGTTACAAGGTTCAGGCTTCGCTCCCGCACGACCCGACCGCAGAATAGCCGGGCTTTCGGTGTTCGCTGCTTGGTAGCAACGCGCTCGAGTCTGTGCCTAACATCCGCGCCGTCGTATGCATGACGTCGCGCTCTCATCGCTGCTCCACGACCGCGGCAAGCTCGTTGCCGCGATCGCAGGGGTGGCACTCGCTGCGACGCTGCTGCTCGTTCAAGTCGGCTTGTTCGTCGCGTTTCTCGAGACGTCGTCCGCCATCGTTCGGCGGATCGGCGGCGACGTGTGGGTGATGGCGCGCGGCACCGAAGTCGTCGACAACGGCGAGACCCTGTCCGCCGGTAGCCGCGCTGCCGTGAGCGCGCGAGCGTGCGTGCGCAGCGTTCGCGGCGTCGTAATCTCGGTCGCGACCATGCGTAAGCCGAGCGGCGCCCTCGACTACGTGCAGATCGTGGGCGTCGAGCCCGAGCAACGGCCGCTCGTGCCCTGGGTGCTCGCACGTGGCCTCGTCTCGGATCTTCGCGGGCCGGGCCGCGTCGCAATCGACGAGCACGATCTCGAAAAGCTCTCGCTCCCGGCCGACCCGATCGGCCACGGCATCGAGGTCGGAGGCCGCATCGCCACCGTCGCGGCGATCACCCACGGCATCCGATCGTTCGCGCTCTATCCGTACCTGTTCGCCGAAATCGACACGGCGCGCTGGCTCGCCGGCGCAGCCGAAGGGCAAGCGCAATACTGGGTCGCCAACCTCGAATCGCCCGCTTGCGCCGCCAGTGTGATCGAGCGCGTGCGGGCGTATCCCGATCTCGATGCACATACGACCGACGCGTTCGCCCGCATGACCGAGAGCTATTGGGTGTTCGGTTCGGGCGCAGGTGGTGCGCTCGCGTTTTGCGCGGTGTTCAGCTTGCTCGTCGGCGCGGTGATCGTCGCGCAAACGCTGTACTCGATCACGAAAGAGCACGAGAAGGAGCTCGCGACGTTGAAAGCGATGGGCGCGACACCGGGAGAGCTCGTGTCGTTCGTAGCCTGGCAAGCGTCCCTGCTTGCAGCCGTGGGCGGCGCGCTCGGAGCGGCGCTGGCAGCGGCGCTGCAAATCGTGCTCTCGAGCGAAGGCATCGCGTTGTCGCTGAGCGGGCAAGTCTGGGCGATCGGCGCAGTCGCGGTGATCGGCATGTGTGTTCTCGCGAGCGTGCCGAGTGTGCGGCGCGTGCTCACTGTCGAAGCCGCCGAGGTGTTTCGATGACCGCGGCGCTGATTCAGGTGCGAGGCGTCACGAAGCGCTTCGGCGACCCGGAACAAGAGACCGCGGTGCTGATGGGCATCGACCTCGAAGTCCGCGCCGGCGAGCTCACGCTCCTGATGGGGCCCTCGGGCTCGGGAAAGACCACACTCGTTTCGATCCTCGCCGGCTTGTTGCGGCCGAGCTCGGGCGACGTGGATCTGTGCGGGGCGCGCATTTCGTCGCTCGATGAAGCCGCGGTGTCGCGCGTGCGCCGGCAGCACGTCGGCTTCATCTTTCAAACCTACAACTTGTTTCCCGCGCTGAGTGCGCTCGAAAACGTGGCGCTCGGCTATCGCATGCGCGGTCAAAGCGTCGCGGACGCTCGCACCAACGCCCGTGCCGCGTTGATCGGCGTCGGCCTGCAAGCGCGGGTCGACTACCTCCCTGCGAAGCTGTCGTCCGGTCAAAAGCAGCGCGTCGCGGTCGCACGTGCGCTCGCGGGCAATCCCCCGATCGTGCTCGGTGACGAGCCTACCGCCGCGCTCGACGGCCCGAGCGCGATGGGCGTGATGGAGCTCTTGCGCGAGCGAGTGACGCCCGAAACGGCTGTGCTCGTCGTGACGCACGACCACCGGCTCGAGCGCTACGCGCATCGTACGATCACGATGGAGGACGGCTTGATCCGGAGCGAGACGCTTCACGAGCAGGTCCGGAAGGAGCACGCTTAGACATGCGCATCGGACGCTCACTTGCAGTTGCAGCCATTGGCTGCGTGGTCCTCGCGGGTGCCGCATTCGCGATGCACGGCAGGCCGGCGACGGCTCGGATCGATGCGGGACCAGTCGGCGAACGGATCGTATCGCGCGCAGTCGTCGTCCCGAGTGCGGGAGTGCGCAACGTGTACGCGGCCAACGACGGCAAACTGCTTCGGATCCTCGCGCGCGAGGGTGACCGCGTCGATGC
>DASRXR010000805.1:0-21789 GCA_035687405.1 Polyangiales bacterium | reverse complement strand
GTTTCGGTATCCGTTCGATTCCGACGATGATTGCGTTCTCGGGTGGTCGAGAGGTGGCGAGGCAGAGCGGTGCGATGTCGCAGGCGCAGATCCAGAGTTGGCTAACAGCGACGGGCGCACAAAAGTAGATCTCGAATCGCGTGGGTGAGCGAAGGGGTCGCGAGCGCGAAGTACGCCTGCTCTGTGCGGGTTGCCGAGTCAGCGGACGAGCTCTTCGAGCGTGTCTCCGGGTTGCTCGAGCCCGACGAGCCGGCAGAAGCGCCGCGGGCGATAGCGGCGGCCGGGTGGTCGACGGCAGCGACTGCGAAGCGAGTTGCGAGCCGGTCACGCGCTAGACTGCGCCGCATGTTGGGCCCCTCCCTCGAAACCCCGCGCCTCATTCTCCGTCCTCCAACCGGCGCCGACTTCGACGCCTTCGCCGCGTTCGCCGCCGACGAATCCGCCTCCACGTTCCTCGGCGGCGTCCAATCCCGCGCGGTCGCCTGGCGCGGCTGGGCGCAGATCGCCGGCTCCTGGCTCCTCAACGGCTACTCGATGTTCTCGTACATCGAGAAAGCATCTGGCCGCTGGATCGGACGCGGTGGCCCGTGGATGCCTGAAGGTTGGCCGGGCACAGAAGTCGGTTGGGGAATCGTGCCCGACATGCAGCGCAAGGGTTACGCCAAGGAAGCCGCGACTGCGTCGATCGACTGGGCGTTCGATGCGCTCGGGTGGACCGACGTGATCCACTGCATCGACCCGCGAAACGCGGCATCGATTGCAGTCGCAAAGAGCCTCGGTTCGAAGTTGGTGAAGAGTGGGGTGGCAGCAACGGCGCCACTCGTCGGCACGTGGGATTTGTATGGGCAAACACGTGACGAGTGGCGGTCACGGCAGCGGTGAACGTCCCGCTTCCGCAGAACGCGACGTCGCGATCGAGACGGGCACATCAAACTCTATTGAGGACCGGAATTGACCGCAAGCGCGCGTATGTTCCGGGGCATGAGCACGAAGACATTCCAGGGGAGTTGTTTCTGCCGCGCGGTCAAGTTCGAAGCGGAGGTGGACCTCGAGCAGGGAACGACGAAGTGCAACTGTACGAGCTGTTGGAAGAGTCGTTGGTGGGCGACCAAGGTGAAGTCGGAAGGCTTCCGTTCGTTGAGTGGTGACGACCAGCTCGACAAGAAGCGGGGTTTTTGTCGCGACTGCGGGGTGATTGCGTATCGCCGGGTCGAGGCGGCAGAGTGGAACGACGGTGCCTACGTCTCGGTGAACGTTGCAGCGTTGGACGATCTGGATCCCAGTGCGTTGTTGGCGGCACCCACGCAGTATTGCAACGGCAAGGACAACGACTGGTGGCACGAGCCGGCGGTGAAGGCGCATCTATAACAGTGAAGTGCCGCGCACGCTGCGGCCCCGACACTGCCGCGAGCGCCGAGAAGACGCGGATATGCGCCGTGCGACTGAAAGCGAAGCTGCTTTGTAAGGGGCGGCTTCGCTGTCGCTTGCCTTGTGGCGAGCGGTTCACGAGGTAGCCACGCGCGAACGTTCGTCGACCGCGTTGCGATTCTCGGCACGTCCTCGAGCGCAGCGAACCGAACGACATAGGAAAGGTCGCAGGGCCGCGTGCCACTCCGTGGCTACTCACAGCTTCGCCCTGACGCTTTGGGCGTTGACGGCCGCACTACCGCTACGAATGCCCGCGGTGGCGATCGCGGATCATACGTGGACCCGGTCCAGACCATCCAGACCGGGTGCGATTGTTTGGATGCGTACGAGTGATTGGCTGAACGCGACGCACCCCGTTTCACGTGACTCGTCGCGGATCGCGCGCAGCCGCCAATGGCTGCGGAGTGCTGCAGTGTCCGAGACATTGTGCGCGTGGTCATCTGACAATCTCAGTAGAGTCTTCGGACAGAGTTGATGCTGGTTGCGCGAAATTTATTTTTATTTATTAGCGACGAAGGCTTGACGTGTTTCTCGACAACGCTCGACAACATTCGCGTCTCGAATTCTCAATGTCGATTGCTGCTCCGACGTTGCGCTGTGCGGCGGCGCGATTCGAGTTTTGATTTGCAACGCAGGCGCGACGCGATTCGTTGAACATGGCGCAGCCTCAGAGGGCGAAAACCACGGTGCTATAGATTGTTTTTGAATGTTGGGGGCTGTCATGAAGGAATTGGAACACGCGAAGCAGCTGAGTGACGAGGCACTGATCTTCAAACTGTCGCGATGCGTTCGAGAGGATCGCGAACGGAGTGCTCGGCTTCTCGCGCACCTTGGAGAAGTGGATATTCGCGGGCTGTATCGCGATCAAGGATTCAGATCGATGTTCGACTACTGCGTTCGCGCACTCCACATGTCGGAGTCGGAGGCGGACTTGCGAATCAAAGCCGCACGGATCGGACGCGAGTTTCCAAACGCACTCGAAATGCTCGCGCATGGCAAGTTGCATATGACGGCGCTGAGACTGCTCGCACCCGTGCTGACGGCATCCAACGCGCATCTGCTCAAAGAGGCGTGCTTCAAGTCGAAGCAGGAAGTGAGGGAGTTGATCGCGAAACACTTCCCACTGCCGGACGTCGTTGACTCGATGCGTCGATTGCCGCAACCACGCTCAACGCCGACATCGCAAGGAGCGGTGCACCGGACGCTTGGACCGACTGAGGTGCAATGACGCGGGACAACCTCAAGTTGATGTGTCGAGCGCACAACGCATTGTTGGCAGAGCGGGACTACGGACGCGATTACATGAAGAGCCGAGTAGCGAAGCGACAAGATCAAACAGGAAGCCACCGAACAATCGCATCCGGTCCGGACCGGATGAATCGCGAACGAACTCGAAACGCGTCACATATTTACAAAGAGCTCAGGCAAGCGGCCGCGTCACGGTCGAGCGAACACGAGCGCGACCAAGCCCATCAGCACGCGACAGAACAGCCGAATCCAGTTCGGGCGCGGTGACACCGTCCACCCACGATGAGCTACGCGAGCATTGTGGCGGCGAGAGCGTCGAGCGACCATGAACGCGACCGTGACCAATCCGATTAGTACGCCACAGAACAATCGCACCCGGTCTGGAGGAACCGTCACGCCCATGCCCCTCTTTCACATCACTACCCGGCCCGCTTGGGAGCTCGCTCGCGAGCGCGGCTCCTACCTGCCACCGACCTATGCTGCCGACGGCTTCATCCACTTGTCCGAAGCGCGCCAGTGGCTTGCTACCGCGAACCGGTTCTATCGCGGTCAATCCGCGCTCGCGCTGCTGGTGTTGGACGAGGCTCGTTTAGCCGCTGAAGTGCGCCGCGAAGCCGCAGACGGCGATCTGTTCCCGCACCTGTACGGCGAGTTGAACCTCGACGCCGTAGTAGCGGTCTACGACCTGGAACTCGATCAATCGGGTGAGGTGCTCGCGCCGCCTGAGCTCGCACCACCCACTGCACCGCAGTAGCGGTACACGACCTGCAACACGCTCAATCGGGCGAGGTGCTCGCACCGCTCGCGCTCTCCACCACCCTCAAATACGCCGATGACGGGAAGTGACCCTCCGTCGTCAACAGACCCTCGTCGTTTCCCGCGCTCCGATAAGCCGGCAACAACTCGGCCAAACGCCCTGGCACCTCGTAGTGCAACATCGATAGCGACGCACACAACTCGTAACGATCGTTGCAACTCAGGAACGCGTGCAACAACGTGGACTCCTGCGGAAAAAATAGATCCTCAGTCACCACGCGACGTGTGTAGTCGTACGGGAACGTTATGTCGTGGAAATGCACCCAGGTCCGCTCGTTCAAAAACGGGAGCACATCGAGCACGATCACGTTGACCTCGCTCCCGGGTTTCACCACGTGCGTCGAATCCACAAACAACAGATCACCGGCATCCAACGTCATTGCCTGCGCGACAATCACGTCCTGCGCCGGCTCCGAAACGAGCTCGATTCGTCCCGCATTCGCCTCACGCTTCAAATAATCAGTCGGATACGGATCGATGCAACACAACTCCGGCATATACCCGGCGTGCTTCGCTGCCGCCGCGATCACCGCACTCGAAACGCCCGATCCGACCTGCACGATCCTTCGCGGTTGCTCCGTTCGCACGAACGCATACAAGAACACCGCTTCGACCGGCCCAAAGCCAGGCTCACCGTTACTCGCACAAGCTTCTTCATAGACGCGATCCCGGATCGCGCGCCCGACGATCTCCGGACCACAGATGCGGTCCGCAAACTTCAACTGCGCCGCGATCTCGTGGCCCCGCACGCTCGACATGTCGCGCGGACGCTTCCACCCCACGCTCTGCCGCAGCTCACCGACGTTCGGAATCTGCGAGTAGAAGTGCCGCGGCAACACGTCGACACCTGCACGCTGGCCGACCTCGAAACCACGACGCAGCATCCGCTTGGCGAAATTTTTGAGCGCGCGCTTCACCCGCGTTGGCTATCACGCACACTGGACCACTGCAACGGCGGGCGATCTCGGCCAATCCGTGCAGCTGACAGCTGCAGTTGGCCGGCTGACGATCGGGTGTGCTGCCCGCGGAGCATGTGCGCGCCAATCCGCGCGGTTTGACAGCGCACGCGTCCCTCCTCAGAGTCGAAGCATGGCGATGGCAATGCGCTCACTCGACCGGCTCATGCTGAGCGTCCACTGCGGCTCTGCACCGACCAACGACGAGTGGAATCGCTGGCTCGACCTGACACGCCAACGTTCCGGCCAACAAACGCGCGTGCTCGTCGAGACGTTCAGCGGCGGTCCAAACGTCCTCCAACGTAAAGCACTCGGCGAAGTCGTCCGCGGCGAGGATGCCTGTTGCGCCGTGCTTACAGATTCGGCGATCGAACGCGCTGCACTGACCGCGATCGCTTGGCTCGGCCTTTCGCTGCGTGGCTTCAGGATCGGAGAACACACGCAAGCCGCCGGGTATCTGAAGCTGACGCCCGAAGAGCTCAAGCTCGCGCTCGAAGTGCTGCCGAGCCTGCGGCAAGAGTGCGGGTTAGAGCTCTCGCGAATGCAAACCGGCAGCTGACCCTCTGCAACGGCGCAGTGAGCCTCTGCGCCCCGGCAGCTGGACGCCGTCGTCTGGACGTATTATTGTCATAATATAAATCGATGCCGACCGGTGGGTCGGCTGCCCCTCTCTCACAGGAGACCCGTCATGGACGCTTTCATCATCGACTTCGCGCGCTCCCCGTTCCACTTCGCGCGCAAAGGCGCATTGGCCGGCATCCGGCCAGACGACCTGGCCGGTCAAGTCGCACGCCAGTTTTTGGCCCGCCAAAAGTTCGATCTCCGCGAGCTGGAGGATCTGATCCTGGGTTGCGCGTATCCCGAAGCCGAGCAAGGCGACAACCTGGCGCGCATCGTCTCGTTCCTCGCGGGCTTACCGGAACAAGTCGGCGGCATGACCGTGAACCGCTTCTGTGGTTCGTCCATGTCCGCGGTGCACATCGCGGCAGGTAGTCTCGCGACCGGCGCAGGCGAAGCCTTTCTGTGCGCGGGCGTCGAGTCGATGAGCCGCGTTCCACAAGGCGGCCTCTCGCCGAGCCACAATCCGACGCTCGAGCACGACTTCCCGCAGGCGTACACCCCGATGGGCATCACGGCCGAACACGTCGCAAAACGTTGGGGCGTGACACGCGCGGACCAAGAGCTGTTTGCGACGGAAAGCCAGCGCAAGGCTGCGGCCGCAGTCGAAGCACACGCGTTCGACGCCGAGATCACGCCGATCACGCTCGCGGACGGTACCGTCGTCGCCGCGGATGGCTGCTTACGGCCCCAGACCACACCCGAAGCGCTCGCGAAGCTGAAGCTCGCGTTCGCCGAGGACGGCACCGTGACCGCAGGTACGGCTTCGCCACTCACCGACGGCACCGCGATGGTGATCGTCGCGAACGAAGCTTTCATCCGTCGCCACCAGCTGCAGCCCTACGCACGGATCCGCTCGACCGCAGTCGCGGGCGTCGCTCCCGAAGTGATGGGAATCGGCCCGGTGCCGGCGTCGCGCAAAGCGTTGGCACGGGCAGGGCTGCGCGCGTCGGACATCGACCTCACGGAAATCAATGAAGCCTTCGCGTCACAGGCGCTCGCATGCGTGCGTGAGCTCGGCCTCGACCCTCAGAAGGTCAACTTGGATGGCGGTGCGATCGCGCTCGGTCATCCACTCGGTGCGACTGGCGCGCGCATCACCGGCAAGGCCGCGAGCCTGTTGCGGCGCACCGGCGGTCGCTACGCCCTCGCGACGCAATGCATCGGCGGCGGCCAGGGCATCGCGACCGTGCTCGAAAGAGTCTGAGCCAAAAGCGCGCAGCTGAAGGCGGCATGAGACCTGCCTTCAGCCACCCCAACTCTCACTTGGTCGGAAACCCGCGCTTCTTCAACAGCGCAGCCACGTCCGGATCGCGTCCGCGGAACTGACGAAACGCTTCGGTGCGATCGGTCGTGTTGCCCGGCGCGAGGATGTACTTCCGCAGCTTGTCAGCCGTCGCCTTGTCGAACACGTTGCCGGTCTCGAGGAACGCTTCACGCGTGTCCGCGTCCATCGTCTCCGACCACAGATAGCTGTAGTACCCCGCCGAATATCCATCGCTCGTGAACAAGTGGTTGAACTGCGGCAACCGATGCCGCATCGCGACCTCTTTCGGCGCACCGATACGCTGCAGGGTCTCGCGCTCGAACGTGTCCGGGTCCACCACACCATCCGGCTTCACGTGCAGCTCCATGTCGACGATCGCCGCCGACAGGTACTCCACCGTCGCGTAGCCCTGATTGAACCGCTTCGACGCCTCGACCTTGTTCACGAGAGTTTGCGGCATCGGCTGCTTCGTTTGGTAGTGCCGCGCGAACTTGTCGAGCACCGGCCGCGTCAGCACCCACATCTCGTGCACCTGCGACGGATACTCGACGAAGTCCGCCGGCACGTCGTCGAGCCCAGGGTAGTTCACCTCGGACAGCAGCGCGTGCAGCGCGTGGCCGAACTCGTGGAACAACGTCTCCGCATCGTCGAGCGAGATCAACACCGGCTCGTTCGCCGCGCCCTTCACGAAGTTGTTGTTGTTCGACACGATCGGCTTCTTGACAGTCCCGGTGAACGTCTCGTGGATTCGATAGCTCATCGCCCACGCACCGGAACGTTTCGTCGAACGCGCGAAGTAGTCGCCGTAGAATAAGCCGATCGGCTCGCCGGAAGTTTTGTCCTGCACTTCGAACACGCGCACTTCCGGTTGGAAGACCGGAACCTTACCGGTGATGTCGACGAACTTGATCCCGTACAGCTGCTCGGCCATCCAAAACGCAGCGTCGGTCATCGCGCTCAGCTCGAAGTACGGCTTGAGGACCTCCTGGTCGAGATCGTACTTCGCTTTGCGAACCTTCTCGGCGTAGTACAAGTAGTCCCACGGCTCGATCGTGAGCTTCGTCGCGGTTTTGTTTTCAAGGTTGGCGAGCTTCTGCATGTCCGCGACTTCCTCGCGGACGCGCGCAACCGCGGCCGGCCACACACGCATCATCAGCTCCTGCGCGCGCTTCGGCTCGAGAGCCATCGTGTCCGACATGCGCCAGTGCGCGTGTGATGCGTAGCCGAGCAACTTCGCCCGGTCCGCACGCAGCTTCACGATCTTCGCAATCGTCGCGTTCGTATCGTTCGCGCCGCCGTTGTCGCCGCGATTCTTGAACGCCTTCCACACCTTCTCACGCAAGTCGCGCCGCGCTGACGTCGTCAAAAACGGATCGACGCTCGATCGCGTGTTCACGACCGCCCACTTACCCTCGAGTTTGTGCTCGTCTGCGGCGGCCTTGTAGGTCGCAACCAGCGACTCCGGCAGACCCGCGAGATCCACTTTCGCCTCCAGCACAGTCCACGCGTCTTCATCCGCGAGCACCTTGTTGCCGAAGTCCGTGAACGCCACTGCGAGCTCTTGATTGATGCGCCCGAGCTCTTTTTTCTGGTCGGGCGTGAGCTTCGCACCCTGCCGCACGAAGTCCTCGTACGTCAGCTTCACGAGCCGCTGCTGCTCCGCCGTCAGCTGCGGCTGGCTCGCCTCGCGCGCGGCGTACACGGCCGAGATGCGTTCGAACAACGGCGCATTGAACGTGATCGCATCGGATGCTTCGGCGAGCTTCGGCGACCACTCGCGATCGAGCGCTTGCACTTCGGGTGTGTTCAGATTGCCGGTGTAGACTGCAAACATCGTACCGAGCCGATGCAAGCTCCGCCCCGCATCTTCCAGCCCGAGGATCGTGTTTGCGAACGTGGCGGGCTCGGGGTTCGTCGCGACCGCATCGACCTCGGCCTGCATCAGCGCAATGCCGATCGCGAACTCCGATCCCACGCGATCGAGCTTCAGCTTGTCCCACGGCGGCACGCCCCCGTACGGGCCGGTCCACGGTGCGAGCACCGGATCTTGGTCCGCCTGCTCGCGCAATCGCGCGACGTTGTCGAGCGCAGCTCGGTGCGGGTCCTTGGGTTGTGTGGCGACGTTCGCAGTAGTTTCGGGCATGGCATGCTCCGCGGCAGGAGGGGTCGACGTGGCGCATGCACACAGCAGCACGGCCGGGAAAAGGCGGCGATAGTCCAGCATCACGCCGCGATTCGTAGCATACCTGTGCCGCTCCGCAGGAGCTTTGCGGGCCCCGCGAGCAGCGCGGTCCGTGGTCGCTAGTGGCCGATCAACGCTTTGTGCATCAGGGTCGCCAAGCCCAAGAAGCTGAAGAAGCCGGTCGTGTCCGTGATCGTCGTCAGCAAGATCGACGACGCCGTAGCAGGGTCGCGCCCGAGCGCCGTGAGCAAGATCGGGATGCCTGCGCCGCTGACGGCTGCAAGCGTCATCGAGAACACCATCGCGACGGCGATCACCAGCGAGAGCACCGGGTTTTGCGTCTTCAAGAGCACGACGAGCGCCGTAGTCGCCGCGACTGCCACGCCGTTGGCCGCGCCGACGAACGCCTCCTTACGCAGCATCCGCCACACGTGCGAGACGCGGATCTCGCGCAGCGCGAGGCCTCGTTGCGTCACCGCGAGCGCTTGCGCACCGGTGTTGCCCGCTTGCCCTGCGACCACCGGCATCAGCGCGGCGAGCGTCGTCAGCTGGGCGATCGTGTCATCGAACAAGCCGACCACCGCCGACGCGAAGAACGCCGTCACGAGGTTGATCTGCAACCACGGCAACCGGCTGCGAATCGCTTCGAATGGAGTCGAAAGTGCGCGCTCTTCACGGCTCGCACCGACCATCGCCTGGGCATCGGCGACCGCGTCTTGCTGCGCCGCTTTCAAGAGCGCGTCGTAGCTGATCACGCCGATCAAGTGCCGATCGAGATCCACCACCGGTAAGCTCGCGAGCCGGTGCTTCTCGAGCAGCTCGACGACTTCTTCACTGCGGGTAATCGGCTGCACGGAAACCGGATCGGTCTGAGCCAGCTGCCCGAGCTCGGTCTCGGGATCGGCACCGGCGACGACGTGCAACGGCACGATCGCGTCTAGCCGGCCTTCCGAATCGACGATCATCAAGTCCGTGATCCGCCGCTCCGGGATGCGGCGCAACCGATCGAGCGCGCGCTCGACCGTCTCGTCGCGCAAAAAACGCGTCGCGCGACTGTCCATCAGCTTGCCGGCAGTCCCCGGCGGAAACTCGAGGATTTCGTTTACCTCGCGTGCGAGCGCCGGAGGTAACCGCGTCGTCATCGTCGCGCGGTCTTCGTCGTCGAGCCGACCCACCAAATCCGCGACTACGGTCGGCTCCATCGCCACGAGCACGTCGGTCGCGATTTCAGGTGGCGCTGCAACCAGCGCAGGTGCCGCGTCGTCAGGGTTCATGCGACGCAAGAGCTCTGCAGCCGTCCGCGGCGTTTGCGCAAACACGATCCGCACGAGCTCCTCTGGGTCCGCGCTCGCGAGCGCAGTTGCAGAGTCGATCGGATGTCGCGCCATCAGGTCACTCAACAACTTGCGCGTGAAATCTTCGGAACTGCTCATGCCCGGCCCTTCGGCTTGTTGCGGCGCGTCGTCGACAGCGCGGTGAACCACTCCGCCATTCCGAGCGTGCCGATCGCGTAGAGTTGTGCGAGCGCGCCCGCTGTTTGCGAGACGTTCGTGCGCCGGACCGCTTGGCCGAGCTCACGTTCGATTTGCCGCGCCGTGTCGTAGCGAATCGCGCCGAGCAGCACGTTCTCGCGATCGACCACTGGCAACGCGTGATAGTGCCGCCAGCCTGGATGCGCGGTCACGGCAGCAAAGCTCGCGTGTGCTTGCAGCTTCGCCGGGCGCTCGCGCATCACGCTCAGCACCGATGCGTCGGGCTCGGCCTGGAACAGCTCACGCAGCGTCGTGACGCCCGCCAAGCGCTGTTGCCGATCGATGATGTACACGTAATACAGCGCATGATCGACCTGGTCTTTGATCTGCCGCAGCGCTTCGGCGACTGTCGCGTCATCCGCAATGCACGGCACGAGCGCGTCCATGATCGCACCGGCCGTCTGTGCCGCGTGCAGAAGCAAACGCCGAATCGCGTCGGCTTCGCGTCCCGAGAGCAGCCCGAGCAGCGTTCGCCGCGCTTCCTCGGGACACCGCGCGAGCACACCGGCCGCGTTCGAGGCGCCGGCTTCGCTCAAGATCTCAGCCGCGTTGTCGAGCTCGATCAGGCACAGCGCAGCAGCTGCAGCGGACGGCGTCATGCGCGCGACGACGACGCTGGCCGTCTCGTGATCGAGCTGAGTCAGCACGTACGCCACTTCCTCGGAGCTACCGCGTTCCAACAGGTGCGCGAAGTCGATCGGATGCTCGGTCGCGAACGTCGTGAGGAGCGCGATCTCGGCATCGCTCACAGCCGGCCTCCATCTGCGACGCGGGTCGACGAGGCTTCGATGAACAGCTGCGAGGGCACCGCTGTTTCGCCATCTTCAGTACTCAATATGACTGCGGTGGGCGTCATGCGGACGATGCGACCTTCGAGCTCGCGAATCCGAATCGTTTGACCGACTTCGTAGAGCTCGCGCACGTAGTGGCCCGCGAGAATATTGGCGACAGTCGTGCGCCCCCCGAACCCGAATGCGAGCGCGCCCGCGGCGAAGAATCCGATCAGCGCGATCGTGACCACTGTCATGATGAAGCCGACGTCGATACCGAGCTGCTGCACTGCGACCAGGATCGAAAACCCGATCACGACGCCTTGCACCAACCCGCCAAACCCTTGCGGGTCGACGATGTCGCTCGCGGGCAGCGCGCGCGCGAGTGCGCTCCGGCAAACGGCACCGGCGATCACGCCGATGAAGATGATGAACACGCTCAGGAAAATGCGCGGCAGATAGCCCGCGACCACGATCAGCCAGCGGCTCACGACCGGTAGGCCGAGCTCTTGCGTCGCCAACATCAGCGTGAAGAGGACGACCATCCAAAACGCGAACCGCCCGACGATCACGTCGATGCGATGGCGCGACATCGTGACCGACATGCGCTCTGCGCCGCTGCGCACGGACATAATCCGTGCTGCGTTTCGCACCAGCCGTCCGACGACGCCGCGCGCGACGTAGGCCAGGAGCCAACCCAAGCCAAGCACGAGCGTCGCTTGCAGCACGTTGGCGGGCACACCAGTCATCTGTTCGGCAGCTTCGATCCAGGTCCTGATGCTTTGCACGACTTCCTCCGACGGTGAATGCACGACGGCGCCCATCATGCCCCAACCGGGTCGGGCACATGAGCCTGTTCGACACTCGCGTTGCGAGTTGCCACGGCCTCTGGACGTCCGGCCGCGAGTCACGCGGGTCCGGCCAGCGGCAGACACCGGCGCCCGCCTAACGGCGTGGAGCCTGTAACGTCGAGCCCGGAGGCGCCGTAGTTCAGGACAGATCCTTGACGAACTAGGAGATTCGACATGACCACTCGTAAATTCATCTTTGCCACCCTCTGTACGGCGCTGATGGCTGCAGCCGGCGGCGCTTCCGCCATGCCCCAGAAGGCCTCGACCGCGACGACAAAAGACGCGTGTGTGTTTTCGAAGTACGACGCCTCCACGGTCGCGCCCTTCAACGCCGACGAGAACTTCGGCTACGGCAACTACACGCAGCTCAAGGGCGCGCAGGTGTTCGTGCCGGCGCGTGAAGGTCTGACCGAGCAATGGCTCACCCGCGAAGTGCAGACCGCGTTCGCGAAGTCGGGCACGGCGAGCTGCCAGCCGAACGTGAAGAACGTCCAGGTGCAGGTCGTGTCGGGTGGCTCGGGGTTTTGGGTGCAGCTGATCGCGGCGGACGCATCACAGGGCAAGCAGTTGCTCGATTGGGCGCGCGGGCTCGTCCCCGTCGCGGCTCGCCACTAGTTCTTAGCTCACTCGATCGCGCTCGCCGACTTCGCTCGATCCCGTAAGACGAATTTTTGGATCTTACCGGTCGACGTTTTCGGCAGCACGCCGAACACCACGCGCTTCGGCGCCTTGAAGCGCGCGAGTTGTTTGCGGCAGTGCTCGATGATCTCGTCCTCGGTCGCACTCGCGTCCGGCTTGAGCTCTACGAACGCGCACGGCGTCTCGCCCCACTTCGCATCCGGTTGTGCCACGACTGCGGCTGCGAGGACGGCCGGATGCCGGTAGAGCGCGTCTTCCACCTCGAGTGACGAGATGTTTTCGCCGCCCGAGATGATCACGTCTTTCGCGCGATCCTTGATCTTCGCGTAACCATCCGGCTGCAACACCGCGAGGTCGCCGGAGTGAAAGTAGCCTCCGGCAAACGCTTCGGACGTAGCTTTCGGGTTCTTCAAGTAGCCTTTCATCGTGATGTTGCCGCGGAACATCAGCTCGCCGATCGTTTCGCCATCCGCAGCCACGGGCTGCAGTGACTTCGAGTCGAGCACGGTCATGTCTTCCTCGAGCAGACAGGGCACGCCTTGACGGCCATTCATCGCTGCGCGGTCCGGCACTGACAACGTTTCCCAAGCGTCGTGTTTCGCACACAGCGCGGCTGGCCCGTAGGTTTCGGTCAAGCCGTACACGTGTGTCACGTCGAAGCCGATGCGCGACATGCCTTCGATCATCGCGGCCGGAGGTGCGGCGCCAGCGACGAGCGCTTTCACCGAGCGATCGATGCCGCGCCGCAGCGCGTCCGGCGCGTTGATCAACATGTTGTGCACGATAGGCGCGCCGCAGTAATGCGTGACGCGATGCTCGCGAATCAGATCGAAGATCGTGGCAGCGTCGACTTTGCGCAGGCACACGTTCACTCCCGCGTTTGCAGCCATCGACCAGGGGAAACACCAGCCGTTGCAGTGAAACATTGGCAACGTCCACAAATACACGGAGTGCCGTGGCATGTTCCAGTTCAGCAAATTGCTGACCGCGTTCAAGTGCGCACCGCGGTGGTGGTACACGACGCCTTTCGGATTGCCGGTCGTGCCCGACGTGTAGTTGAGCGCGATGGCATCCCACTCGTCTTGCGGCAACTTCCAGGCGTAACTCGGATCGCCGCTCGCGAGAAAAGCCTCGTATTCGAGCGTGCCGATGCGCTCCCCGGGCCCGCTGTACTCGGAGTCGACCACGTCGATCACGAGCGGCTTGCGCGCAACCCGTTCGAGTGCTTTTGCAACCGCCGGCGCAAATTCGCGATCGACGAGCAACACGCGCGACTCCGCGTGTTCGAGCATGAACGCGATCGCATCGGCATCGAGCCGCGTGTTGAGTGCATGCAGCACGGCGCCGGACATCGGCACGCCGAAGTGCGCTTCATACATCTCCGGCGTGTTGGCGAGCATCGCCGAGACGGTGTCGCCGCGCTTGATGCCCTTGGCGACGAGCGCCGACGCAAGCGAGCGCGCCCGCGCGTAAGTCTCGCGCCAGGTTTGCCGGCGCGCGCCGTGCACGACCGAGGTTTGCTCCGGATATACGCGCGCGCTCCAGGCGAGAAAGCTCAGCGGCGAGAGCGCCGCGTAGTTCGCGGGATTCTTGTCGAGGTCGCGGTCGTAGATGCTGTCCTGCATGCGCTACAGGCTGGCAAAGTTGGTTAGGCCGATCAACGCAAAGCGCCGGCTTGCGAGGCTGGGCCGGCGCGTTCGGGTCGCCTGCGTCCCTCGTTCGGGGCGAACCACGACACTTGGCGAGCATTCAGTTGAAGACACTCGGTTCGCTGCATTGCCTGCGGCAGTCTGCTGCAATACCGTGCGGGCATAACGGAAATCGGGCTCGGGAGGTCGACGTGGCATACGCAAAGACGCACGTGATGTTCGATGCTGACAGTCACATCATGGAGACGCCGGACTGGGTGGAGCGGCATGCCGATCCGAACATTCGCGGCAAGCTTCGTCCACTCGGTCTCGGCAAGGCGGGCGGCGCGACGCACAAGCTGATCGAAGACGCCGTCGCGCGTTCGAAAGCTCGGATCGAAGGCGAAAAGCCGATCGCAAACGTGGTCGCAGGAGCGAAGGGCTGGCACGCGCCAGGTGCGTTCGAGCCGGGCGAGCGTTCGAAAGCGCTCGATGATCTCGGCTTCAAGCAGCAGCTCGTGTTTTCGACGTTTTCGGCGACGCAGTATCTAGACCACTCGGACATGGATGTTCGGTACGGCGGCATTCGCGCGCACAACCGAGCGATGGCTGAGTTTTGTCGAAATGATCCGCGCTTGATCGGCGTTGCGCAGCTCTCGTTTGCTGAGCCAGCGCGCGCAGTCGAAGAAATTCAAGAGGCCGTGCGTTTGGGCTGCGGTGCGTTTTGGATTCCGGCGGCGCCGGTCGGTGACCGCGCGCCGGGTCACACCGATTTCGATCCGGTTTGGAAAGCGCTGTGCGACGCCGGGAAGCCGTTCATGTTGCACGTCGGTCCGAACTCGCACTTCGTCTCGAAGGCGTACTTGAACAACGGCAAGCCGCTGCCGCCGGACATCGTCGGAGGTGGCGAAAATCTGCGCGTTCGCGACTTCGCGGCGCTCTCGTTCGCGCCGCAGATGTACTTGACTGCGCTCGTCTTCGACGGCGTGTTCGAGCGCTTCCCGGATTTGCGCGGTGGCGTGATCGAGCTCGGTGCGGGTTGGGTTCCGCAGTTCTTGCGCACGCTCGACATGAGCCAGAAGATCTTCAAGCGGAGCGATCCGGGTGTCGCCGCTCTCAGCCTCAGGGCTTCCGAGTACATTCGGCGCCAGGTGCGGTTCACACCGTTTCCGGGCGAGGACGTGGGGTTGATGATCCGTGAGGGTGGGCCCGAGTTGTTCTTGTTCTCGAGCGACTATCCGCATCCGGAGGGCACCGATGATCCGATCGGTCGCTTCGAGCGCACGTTCGAGGGCATCAGCGACGAGGCGAAGCAGCAGTTCTACAGCCAGAACTTCCTGCACATGTTGGGGCAGAGCGTCTAGCGCGCATGCTCAGCGCCGGCCGAGGTCGACTGCGATTGTCTGTGAAGAGCCTACCGGCGTTCCAGATGCACGCGGTCGGTCCGGCTGATTGCGCAGCTCGAGCACGCGCGCCCACCAAGTGCCGAGTTCGGCGCGCGGCCACGGCGTGTTCGCGCGCAGGATAGTGAGCTGCTCGAAGAGCTCACTCGCGGAGCTCGGACGCGCGGCTGGTTCTTTCGCGAGCAATCGCAGGATCAGCTGCTCGAGCTCTGCCGCTATCGGCTGCGACATTCGCTGCGACGGCGGCGTGGGCGGCGTGTGCATGTGATGGCCGCAGACTTCGACGACCGTGTTGCCGGAGAACGGCGGCGCGCCCGTCAGCAAGAAATAGCCGAGCGCGCCGACGGCGTACAAATCGCTGCGCGCGTCGATCGAGTCAGGGCGGATGATCGCTTCTGGTGAGAGATACAGCGGCGTCCCGATGATGCTCGTCGTCGTAGTGCTCGTGGCTGGATCGCCGCCCGTATCGATCCGCTTCACGAGGCCGAAGTCGACGACCTTGGCAATCGCGGGATGACCGCCGCGCTCGCACAAGAGCACGTTGGCCGGTTTTACGTCGCGATGGATCAAGCCGCGCGCGTGCGCTTCGGCGAGTGCGCCCGTGATCTGCTCTAGGATCCGCAGAGTGCACGCGGGCGTTTGAGGGCCGTCGAGCTCGACGAGCTGCCGGACATCCAGGCCGTCGAGATACTCCATTGCATAGTAAAAGATGCCTTCGGGCGTGCGACCGTAGTCGTAGATCGAGATCGTGTTCGGGTGCGTGAGCCCGCTCGTCAGCTGAACCTCGCGCTCGAAGCGCGCGTAGTCGCGGGGGTCGGCTCGTTCCGGCAGCAGCAGTTTGATCGCGGTCGGCCGCCGCAGTAACGCGTGCCGCGCGCGGTACACGACGCCCATGCCGCCCTGGCCGATCTTGCGCTCGAGCGTGTATTGCCCGAGCTGTGCTGCTTCGACGACCTTCTGCCGCAAGCCGAAGATCGTGTGCGACATCAGCGTCGACACCAGGATCGCCGCGCTCGACCAGGCGCCGGTGCCGAGTGTGTAGAGCGCTACCGGCGGCATGTCGGGTGTGACGCGCTCGGTGTAATACAGATGTGTGCCGACGATCACGGGGATGCAGAGGCCTGCTCCGATCGCGAGCGTGCGGCGCGCCGAGCTCGGTACGAAGACTGCACGCAGCATGAGCTCGTGCACGACTGCGAGCAGCAGCATGAGCTCGGGCCGAATCAGCGGCGACATTTGCCGGATCGCAAACGAGATGGTCAGCGGCGGGACGATCGTGACCAGTGCGTCGATTGCGTGGAGCTCGCGCGTCGACCGCAGGCCCGACCGCGTGCGTAGCCAGGCAGTGACGTACATGAAGAGGGTGACGACTTGAGTGGGCAGCGCCATCGTCCCCAGCTGCCGATCGATGATCTGGTCGGCCGCGAGGTTCGCGATTCTGCCGAGCACCTGGAAACCGGTGACGATGACTGCAGATACGAGCGAAAAATAAGCCAGGCGACGTTGCAGGAGCGCGCGCGAAGCCTCGCTGTCGAGGGGTACGGTTGCGAGCGCAGCCAGTAGCGACCGAGATTGTGTTTCGGACGGGTCGATCCCGCTTGAGTACCGCGCTGGTCGAGCGGCTAGCAAGAAGAGTGCGGCTGTTAGGCACACTGCGACGTTCTTGCACCCGACAGTGGCCGGCCAGCCGTGTGGGTTTCGCAAAAATGACCTTGTCGCGACGTTCCGAGGGCGCGGAAGGCTGGTCTTTGCCCGACTTCGACGCGCGCTCCGCAGCCACCCGCGGCAGGCACGCTTCCTGCTCTATCCGAATGCATCACGTGAGGATGTCGCTCGACGACCTCACGCACGAAAGGAAGCTCCAATGAAAACCCAGATGGTCAAGTACCGTGAGAAGCTCGAAGGCCGCGTGCTCGTTCCCGCGTTGATGTGGATGGCGGGTGTGCCGTTCGGTATCGTATTGCTGCTCTGGTTCTTCTTCTTCCGTGGTCACTGAGGAGCGAACCCGCGAGCTCGTTTCCGATCGAGGAGCGAGCTCGCGTTTCGTTTCTAGTTTTTCGGGGGATGCGTGAGTCGTCGCGGCCGAGTGCTCACCGCTTCAAGTCCGATTCGAGTTGCACACGCATCGGACTCTCAGGATAGCGCGCAAGAAACCGTCGCAGCTTTCGCTCTGCAGTGTTTGCTGAGCCAGCTTTGACGAGCGCCAAGATTTCGAGCGCCTGCCGTTCCTCGCTCAACACGCCCTGCGGGAACTCCTGCTGAGAGCTTCGCGCAAGGCGGTAGGCCGCCGTCGGATCGCTCTCGAGCAGCGTCCGTATGCGCACGAGCTGATCGATCTCGCGGCGCGACGAGCGCGTGGCCGGGGTTGGATTGGGTGCGAGTTTCTCGGAAACGATCGTGCGTTGTTCGGGAGGACTAGGCGGTTCCGCTACCGGCGCGACCGCGGTCACGATCGGAGCACGGGCGGTCGCAGTGGGAGCGGCTTGCGGCTGGGTGGCTGGAGGTTGCTCCTGCCGATGCGCCGGCCACGCTGCAAACCACGCTGCAAACCACGCTGCAAACAGGGATGCACCTCCGACCACGGCGACCACCGTGATCTTCCACGCCCAAGGTGTGACGTGCAGCTTCGCCCACGGCAGGCGGCTCGTAGCCGCCATGTCTTTGCCTGCAGCAGCTGTCGGCGGCTCACTAGTCCCCCGCGCGGCATCCGCCAGCGCCGCTTGCAGCTGCGGAAGCTTGGCGAGAACGTCGTAGTCTTCACCCGCGCGCCGCGAACCGAGCAGATCGGCGCGAAGCTCGGCGGAGATCGCGGGATCATCGAACAAGGGCTTCACCGCACACCTCCGCCGCTGCGTTCACGCCCGGCCCTACGTCCGTAGGCCTCGGTAAAGCGTTTTCGCGCGTGGTGCAACCGCGAGTACACCGTGCCGACGGGGACGTCCCACGTGGCCGCGATGCTCTCGCACGACTCACCATCAATGTCGTGAAGAATGAAAGCCGCGCGGTGTTCGAGCGAGAGGTGCTCGAGCGCGGTTCGAACTCGTTGGAGTGCGCGCCGAGCTTCGAGAACATCGGCGGGGCCGCGCGCAGAGTCGGCAAGATTTTCGTGCGGCATGGCTGACTCCGGTCGCCGCGCTCGCGCACGTCGTCGCGCGAGCAGGACACGAAACGCGAGTGACGCCAGCCAAGTGCGAGGCGAGGCTGGACCGGGCAGATAGCCGCCCTTGCGATGCGCCGTGATGAAGACGTCTTGAACGAAGTCGTCGAGGTCGGATTCGCTAGTGCCCATATGACGCAGGAACGACGCGACGAACGCAGCGTGCGCGCGAAATAAGACGTCCACGGCGATGGGTTCACCACAGGCGTTGGAGTCTATCTCGACGGCCATTTCTGCCCGCATCACTCCGCTTTCTGTCAGGCCGTCAGCTTTCCTTCACTCGATCGTGAAGACCGCATCGAGACCGAGCGATCCGCCGACCCAGGATGGGCTGAGTCGCCCGGTCGCGCCACGCACACGCAGCTCTGGCCTGACGACGTTCACGTGCCCCTGCACCAACAAACGTAGTGATATCAGCGATTCGGCCGGCCACCGCAGACCGAGGCGAGCGGTGGTTGCCGCCCACAGCGTCGTCTGCGCCGCAAATGGGACGGGGAAGTCTCGCCCGCGGGCCCTGGCGGCGGCTGCGATCACGCCAAGGCACCCTTGCGGGGCGAAGCTCCCGAGTTTCCATGCAGCGCACCCGAGCAGTTCGGCTCCGGTCAGTCGGGCGTCTACGCGCCCAGGCGCGAACTCGGCTTCTCCGGTCGTGCTGGTCATTGCGGAGAGATCCACGGCGACGTGCAGGTTGAACCAGAGCTCTAGGCCGAGCACGCCCGTCCAAACGGAGGAGGGGACTGCTTCCGCGAGCCCGCGGGCACCGAGGTGCAGCCGCATGACCGGCCTGCCGCTGCGAGCTGCGGTGTTGGAGGCTTCGGGAACCTCGGTCGCCGAGTCTCGTTCTGAAGGATCCGCGCCGTCGTCGGTCGCCGTCGCGGCCGACTCGGGTTGCCTGGGAGTGTCGCTGTCAGTCCGTTCGGTGCGAGCGTTCGCTCCCGGAGTAGCTTGATCCGACGCGGCCGAGGTCGCGGTGGCTGAGACTGCGCCTGCCTTAGGGGACGCGGGACGATCGGCGGCGGTGCTGGCTGTGGCTCCGGTCGAGGCGTTGTCCGCCGCATCGCGCTGCTGCGCGTCAGATTTGAGCGCGAGCGCGATCGATAGCGCGACCACATCTCGCCGATCGGCGCACGACGGTGGCAAGTGTTCGAAATGCCGGCGCGAAACGAGCAGGTCGCCGCGATAACCTCGCAGCTCGGCTGAGTCCGCGTCGAGATGAAGCTCGAGCCGCAGCTCAGTCGCGTTCGCATCTCGAGTGCCGACGTAGTGTGCGATGCGCTCTTGGAGCGCGTCAGCCGCGAAGCAGCGAAGCGCCTCATGCGATTGGGCTCGAATGTCTAGCGCGATGCGGTTCTGATCGAGCGCGCCTGCCGATTGGGAGTGCGCGGTCAGGATGCCGAACGAGCACCATGTCGCGACAATACACGGCAGGACATGGACTAGTCGCACGCTTGGGGACTCCGCCGATGCGGCAGCCAAGACTGACTCAACCACAACTGCAATGGAGTCGCAACGCCGCGTGTCGAGGGTATTTCGGCCGACGCCGGATCGGTTCCCGAAAGAATCGTCGTGCCTGCGTTCTTTCTTTTGAAGGGGTGCCGTCGTGTCGAGCAGGAAGCGGCAAGGCCGTCGTTCCGAGCATCGATGAACACAAGAGCTGGCTGGCGTTCGTCATCGTCATGATCTTCGCGTTCTACTATGCGAGAGCGTGAGGCCGGCGCGCGTTGTGTCACGTGGCGCAAACAAGAACCGCGCCGCGTTGCGCATGCAGCTCATAGCTGCGTCGGGTTGCAACACTCGAATCGCGCCATTCGTAATCAAAGCTTTCTGAATCACTTCGCAGACTAAAACCTTTTACGGTCGAGGCTTTGCACCCTCGCGTTCCGCAGGAGCGCGTGGCACGAGCCTCCTGTGGAGGAACGGGAATGGTCTGCAACAACTGTTACCGAACATTCGGGCTGAGTGTCTCGCTCGGGCTCGCTCTGACATCGTTCGCGTGTAGCGATGAGGCACCAGCTCCGAACGCTGGCGTAGCAGGGACCGGAACGTCGATGACGCCCTCGACCGGGGTCGCGGGAACGACGACGGGTGCTGCAGGAACGACGACGGTCGCTGGCAGCGGCGGCGCGGGCACGGCTGCCGCAGCGGGAACATCCGGCGCAACCAGCACTGGCGCGGCCGGTACCACGACGACGGTCGCTGGCAGCGGCGGCGCGGGTGTCGCTGGAGCTTCTGGTCCGGGCGGTGACGTGATGGTCGCCGCGGGTGCGGGCGGTAGCGCTGAAGCCGGTGCTGCTGCTGCAGCTGGTAGCGGCGGTGCGGCAGGTGCGCCTCCGACGATGATGGATTTCGGGAAGGGCGACGGGACGGACGTCATCACGATCGGCGATTCGTGGATGAACATTCTCACGAACGGCGGCGGCATCGAGGGCGGTCTCGATCGCTTGGACACGAAGTATCGTCACTACGCGGTCGCGGGTACGACGTTGATCAACGGCGACATTCCAGCGCAGTACGATCGAGCGAAGCGAGCGAACCCGAACATCAAGACCATCATCATGACGGGTGGTGGTAACGACGTCATGTTCAGCAACGGATGCTCGACGAAGGCGGCCTGCACGGAGTTCTCGCAGCGCATCGCGGATGCGCTCGACGAGCTTTGGACGACCGCGGTCGCAGATGGCGTGACTACGACAGTCTACATTCAATACAGTCGCAATGCGGGTACGGCGCCGGAGGACACGCGTCCGGATACGCAGCCGGTGCCGAAGATCTGCACCTCGGGCAAGCTGAAGTGCTTGTCGGTGCCGACGACGGACATCATCGCGCGAACGGATCTGCTCGATGGAATCCACCCGAACTCGGCAGGTTGCGACCGGATCGCCAAGGCGACACTCGACCTGATGGAAATGTCGGGCGCGCGTCGCTGAACGGTGCTGCTGATTGCAACGCCGGACACCGGTTGAAGAAACTGTCTTGCATAACAGACGGGAATGGTGCGAGCTTGCGGGACGTTCAATTCCTCAAGGAGCCCATTTCCATGTCTGCTCTCAGCCTGGCTCTCGACACACCCGACCTCGCCGAACACTACGAGCGCGCCAGCTTCGACCGTCAGTTCAAAGCCGGCAAAACCTTGATCGAACGTCTCGGTGTTCGCTCCGGCGATCGCGTCCTCGACGTCGGCAGCGGTACCGGCCTTTTGGCCGAACACGTTGCGCAACTCGTCGGACCGTCCGGCTTCGTGAACGCGGTCGATCCACTTCCGCTCCGGATCGACCGCGTTCACGAAGCCGGACG
>DASRXR010000804.1:0-17133 GCA_035687405.1 Polyangiales bacterium | reverse complement strand
CTCGTACACGAAACCCGCGGCGAGGGCCGCGACGAAAAACACGCTGCCGATCGTCGCGAGGAACGTCGCCCCGAACTTGTCGATGTACATGCCCGCCGCCCGCATCGCGACGTAGCTCACGGCTCCGCCCACCAGGTACAGCGCGCCGAGGTTCTCGCGCGGGTAGCCGCGGTTGTGCTGAATGTACGCCGACAGGTTCGGAATCACGCTGAAGGTCGCCAACATCACGCTCAACGTCGCGCACAGCGACAACGCGACGGAGGGCTCCGACAAGAAATCGTAGATGCGCGAGCGCGGCTCGGTGTGCACGAAGTGCAGCTTGAGCGCGGGCATCTTGAGGATCGCGCCGCCTGCGACCAAGAGCCCGAGACCCGCGACCGCAAAAAACGGCATCCGCCAGCCGCCGATCCGCGCGAGCTCGAGACTGAGCGGCACCCCGAACACTGATGCGGCTCCAAACGCGCCCATCACGATCCCGAGCGCGCGGCCCCGACGCGCCGGTGGCACGATGTCGGCGATCACCGAGAGCGCGACTGAAGTCGCTGGTCCGCCGAAGGCTCCTGCGATCACGCGCGCGACCACCAACGCCGGCAGATTCCAAGCGAACCCGGCCGACACGGTGCCGATCACGAGCCCGAACATCGTCACGGCGAGTGCATCTCGCCGATCGAAACGATCGAGAAACTTCGACCCGAGCGCGCCTGAGATCGCTGCCGCGCCGGTATAACTGCCGCCGATCAACCCGAGCTGCGAGATCGGAATACCGAGGTCCCGCGCGAAGTCGGGCCCGAGCGGCATCACGATCATGAAGTCGAGGATGTTGACGAACTGAACCGCGCTGACGAGCAGCAGCATGAAGCGCTCGGATACGCCGAGCCCGGTGTCGGGACTTGTGGGCGGCTTCAGTGGCTTCATGGTTTGCGCGATGCGCGATCGCAGAATCAGCGCGTCAGGCTTGCGGAGCCGCCGCCATCAGCGGCGTGGCAACTTGGGCCAGCTGCTGTTCGCGGCAGAGTACGAAGTAGGCTCCGAGCATTTGCCCGTTTCGCGATGCGGCGCCGATGCTGACGTGCTCCGACACGCGCCGCACGGCATCCACCATCGAACCGTACACGAGCTTCGCGATCCCGGACTCGTTGCTGCGGATCTCGGGGAACTCGGGCGGCTTGTCCTTCGGCAGGGCTCGATAGTCGATCAGCACCTCCGGCACGCCGTCGTCCTTGCGTACGACGAAATAGCCGGGCCCGGTGAACGGGGAGAGCGTCTGAAAGTTCGCACCGCCGATCGCGCTGCCGTCGCCCATTCGATAAAAGCGCTTCTCGAACAGCGTGAACATCGGCAGGGTGTTCCGGCCGTAGTGGATCACGGGCTCGTACGGGGGCGTCGTGCGCGGCACCAGATCGGCGAGGCTCATATCGGCGAAGCCTTCGACCAGATCCCAGAGCACCCGCAAGGTGCTGGGTCCCAGGCTACGGACGGCGAGCACGCGGTCGCCTCCCACGAGCTGGTCCAGAAAAGCGGCCACTTTGCGGGGGTGCCGGGGCGTTTCGTGGATCAGGCTGCGAAGTGCTTGCTGTGGGGTGTCGAGAGCATGCATGGCGCGGTCCGGATTCTATCGCGCTCTTGGGTGCCAGACCGCAAGTCCGCGCAGCTTAGGCGGATCATCGGAGTGCCGGGCCTGGCCCACGGACCCTCCCTGGCGCGAAGTCGCACAAGGTAGCAGGCCTGCCCGATCCGGCACCGGTCGAGTGGTTGAAAGGCCTTTCGCGTCGTATATGTTCCCGCCGAGCACCTTTTGCACAACGTGCTTGGTTCTGATGGAGGTTTCCATGAAGTCCGGTTCTCGAGCGCGAGTGGTTGGCGCGCTGCAACGGAATGCCTCACTACTGGCCACTGTTTGCCTTGTGGGATGCCTGTTTTCTGCGACTGCCTGCGCAACGGTCGCGCCGTACGAGCGCGAGCGCCTGGCGCGCCCCGATATGGAGCTCGGACGAAACGGGGATGCGCGTGCGGGTGAAGAACATGCGACGGCGTACCGCGAGGGTTCGAGCGGTGGGCTGGGCAGCAGCGGTGGCGGCTGCGGTTGTAACTGACTTCAAGCGAGGTTTTTCGATGCGACAGCTCGGCGTCTACCGTGACGTAACCGCAAAATTGCGCGCTGCATTCGGTGGCCCATTTCAACTCGTGCTCGCGACGTTCGCCGTCGTGTTGGCGTCTGCGTCCGCGGCGCGTGCCGATGCGCTCGGCGATCTCGAAAAGCCTTTCACCGCTGCGCTGCAGCAAGGCAGCCTGGCCTACGCGCTCAGCTTGATCTTCGTCGCCGGCATCGCGACCTCGCTCACGCCGTGCGTGTACCCGATGATCGCGATCACGGTCAGCATCTTCGGTGCGCGCAGCTCGACGAAGCGAGCTGAAGCCGCGCTGCTTTCGACCTCGTTCGTGCTCGGTATCGCGGCCCTGTTCACGCCGCTAGGGCTGTTTGCAGCGACCACCGGCGGTGTGTTCGGCGCGCTGCTCGCAAACCCGTACGTGCTGGTCGGCCTCGCGATAGTGTTTCTCGCACTCGCCGCGTCGATGTTCGGCGCGTTCGACATCGATCTGCCGGCGGGCTTGAAAAACAAGCTCGCGACGGTGGGCGGCGTCGGCTACAAGGGCGCGTTTTTTCTCGGTCTGTGCAGCGCGCTGATCGCTGCGCCGTGCACCGGCCCGGTCCTCGGCTTTCTGCTGACTTGGGTCGGCACGAGCGGCAACGTGGCGTTCGGTGCGCTCGCGTTGTTCGTCTACGCGCTCGGCCTGGGCCTCTTGTTCTGGCTCGTCGGTACGTTCTCCGTGAGCTTGCCGAAGAGCGGTCAGTGGCTCGAGTGGGTGAAGAGCGTCTTCGGCATCGTGATGGTCGTCGCTGCGCTCTACTACGTGCGCGATCTGATCCCCGGTTTGATGGACCTCGCAGAACACTCGCCGCGTGCGCTCGCCATCGGTGCGGGCCTGCTGGTGCTAGGCGTCGCGCTCGGCGCGATCCACCTCAGCTTTCACGACCCGTCCCCGACTGCGCGGGTGCGCAAAGGCGTGGGCATCGCGCTCGGCGTCGCCGGCCTCGCGGCGATGGTCGGCTACACCCAAGCCATGCCCGCGGGCGCGCACATCGCCTGGGGCGACGACTACCACGTCGCTCTCGCACGCGCGCAGAGCGAGCAGCGGCCGCTTCTGGTCGATTTCGGTGCGTCGTGGTGCGGCGCATGCAAAGAGCTCGAGCAGAAGACCTTCAGCGATCCGCGCGTCGTCCGCGAGGGCACACGTTTTGTTCCGGTCCGGGTCGATTTGAGCCCAGGTAAGGACTCTCCGGAAAAGCGGCAGGTCCTCGCGAAATACGCGCAACGCGGATTGCCGCTGGTCGTGCTGCACTTCCCGAGCGGGGAAGTCGCTACGAAAGTCACGAGCTTCGTGGAGGCGGACGCGTTCTTGGATTTGATGCGCGCGGTGCGTTGAGCCGCTCACGCCACGGGGACCTTTCAACCTCGCTCTAAGGTTGATACGAGTCGGTATTGTGGCGCACGCTGGCCAAGTCACCATGGCAAGTGGTTCAGCCATCAAGCTGTACTTCGAGGACTTCGAGCTCGATCTCGATCGTCGTGAGCTGCGGCGCGCCGGCGCCGCGATCAAAGTCGATCCGGTCGTGCTGCGCTTGCTCGAAGTGCTCGTGCAGAGCGCCGGAGAGCTGGTCACGAAGCAGACCTTGATCTCTCAGGTCTGGGACGGCCGTTCCGTCTCGGAGAACGTCATCACGGTCGCGATGGTGCGCCTGCGCAAGACGCTCGGGCACAAACCTGGCGTTCGCGAGTTCGTGAACACCGTTCACGGGCGCGGCTACAGCTTCGTGTGCCCCGTCACGCGTCGAGCGCCCCCACCGCTGTCGCTACGTTCTCTGCCGCCGACGCCGCCTTTCGTCGGCCGCGAACGGCCGCTTCAGATCTTGCGGGACTCGTTTGCTCAAGCCAGTGCGGGCCACGGCAACGCGTGTGTGCTGAGCGGCGAGCCTGGCATCGGCAAGACGCGCGTCGTGGAGGTGTTCGAGCGCGAGCTGACCGACGCGAGTGTGTTCGTCGCGTGGGGCCACTGCCGCGAATCGGGCGACACGCCACCGCTTTGGCCGTTCGCGCAAATCTTGCGGCAAGTGCTGGCTTGGCTGGTGAAGCGCGATCCGAGCTCTGACGCCGCCGCGCGCGCAGCCCGCGTTCCGGAGCTCGCGCGCTTGTTGCCGGAGCTGAGCGAGCTCACCGAGATCGAGACCGCCGACGACCCGATGGAGCCGGGCCCGAGCTGGGGACCCGTGGCCAAACACCGCGTGTTCGACGCGATCCTTTCGATCTTGAGCCACGCGTCGGAGCTGCAGCCGTGCGCGATCGTTCTCGACGCGGTGCACAGCGCGGATTCAGCGTCGCTCGAGCTGTTGCAATCGTGGATCGATCAGCTGCCGCGCTCGCGCATCTTGCTCGTGCTCACGCTCGCGCGGACGGATCTGCCGCAGCCGAGCCCGCGCGCGCACCTCGCCTACGTGTGCGGGCACCGCAATACGACGCGCATCACCCTCCAGCGCTTGAGCGAAACGGACGTAGCGACATACGTCCACGCGTTGATCTTCGATCCGAGTGGAGAGCTGGCGCACGACGTCTACGCGAAGAGCGAAGGCAATGCGTTCTTCATGGGCGAGCTCGCGCGCCAGCTGCAGGACTCCGACCACCCGTCGCCGCGCGACCTCGCGATGCCGGACGCCGCGCTCGAGCTGGTGCGCCGGAGGCTCGCGATCCTCGATGAGGCCGCACGCGGCGCGCTATCGCACGCAGCCGTGCTCGGTCGCCGTTTCGAGCTGACGGTGCTGCAGGCGGTGAGCGGTGAGGACGCGCACACGCTGATGAGCAGCCTGGATGACGCGCTCGCCCACGGCGTCGTGTCGCGCGTGCCGGATTCGCGCACGTCGTTCACGTTCACGCACGATCTGCTGCGCGTCGCGCTCTACGAGACACTCGCGCCTTCGGAGCTGCGCCGGCGCCACCTGCGCACGGCGCACGCGCTCGAAGCGCGGCTGAACCTCGGTGCGTCGGTCTCGGTCGCGGATGTCGCGTACCACTATCACGCGGCGCTCCCCGAGAGCGACTTGCGCAAGACCGTCGAGTTCTGTGGCAAAGCTGCAGCTCGCAGCGGCGGGCTCTTCGCCTACGCGGAGTGCCAGCGCTTCCTGCGCCGCGCGCGCCAGGCGCTCGAGCTGATGGAGAGCCCGAGCCAACGTTTGCAGCTCACCCTGCTGATGCGCGAGACGTTGTGCGCGCGGGTCTGCGGGGACCCGGAGTTCGAGCCGCTGCTGCGCGAGCTGATCGCGCTCGCACGCGAACGCAGGTCGGCCGAACATCTGGTGCGCGCCGCCTACATGCTCGACTTGAACACCGGCTTCCCAGCGATCGCGGGCACGCGTGAAGTCTTGCAAGACGCGCTCGAGGCGTTGTTGCCGCAAGAGCAGGGTGTGCGCGCGAGTGTCTACGCGCGGCTCGCGACGACGGCCCCGGTCGCCTACGACGCGAAAGCGAGTCGCGAACAGATTGCGAGCGCGATCGAGCTCGCGACGAAGTCGAAGGTCGATCTCGCGATCTACAGCGCGCACTCGGCGGAGCTGTACCGCTGGGGCGGCGAGCTCGATCAAACAGTCGCCGAAAACGCGCTGCGGGTGATCGAGCGTCTGAACGAGCAGTATCCGATCACGCTCACGGTGCCGCCGGCCCTGCTCGACCTGCATCGCGCGATTCGAGCGCTGCAAGCGGGCGACCTCGCGACCTTGGGGATGCGGCTCGAGCGGTGTGAGGCCTGGTGCCGCAAGCTCGGCGGCCGCGAGCTCGGTTGGCAAGTCGAACGTGCGCACACCGTGCAGCGGCTCAACGCCGGCGATGATCCGAGCGTGGTCGACCAGTTGCGCGCACTCCACGAGCGTGCGGCGCGGGAAGTCTTGCCGGGGAGTAGGCTGCTCGCGGCCTACGACCAGTGCGTGATCTCGGCCGACGTCGGGAGCATCGACCGCGCGACGTTGCGGCGGATCCTCGCGCGCGACTCGAGCGATCCGCCGAACATCTGGTCGATGAAGGTTCGGGCGCTCGCGCGCGTTGGATTGACCGAGGAAGCTGTGGCGCAGCTTCAAGCGGTGTCGCCGGACGGACTGCGCGACTTGCCGCGCGATCGCGACTACCTCGGAACCCTCGGTGCGCTCGTGAACGCAGTGCTCGAACTCGGTGCGAACGAATACGTCGAGCCGCTGTACGAGCTGTTGAGGGTCGACTCAGATCGGTTTGCTGCCCACGTCTCGTTTCTTTGTGAAGGCTCGATCGCGCAGTTGCGAGGCTCGCTCGCGGCGCGACTCGGCCTGAACGCCGAGGCGCGCGAGCTGTACGCACGCGGTGTGGAGCTTTCGGCGAACGCAGGGCTCGCGCGGGCCGCCGCTACCAGCCGAGCATTGCTCGCGGGCGTCGCTGAAATCTGATTTCGAGTGGCGGGGAGGCTCGATGAAATTCGGTGTGTTTTACGAGCACCAGTTGCCCAAGCCGTAACACGAGGGTGACGAGGCACGGAGCCCGCCGCTCCGGCCGAGTGAAGCTCAGTCGTTCTTCGCGCCGAGCATGATCCAGTCGCGCACGCGTTGAATCTGCTTGTCCGCCAGCTGGCCACCGGGTGGCATCTGCTGACCACACGGCGTCCCTTTGGTGTCGAGCTTCAAGTACAACAAACTGTTGTCGGGGTCGTTCGGCACGACGCGTTGCTTGCCAAGCATCGCGCACTTCGACGTCGCGTTGGCGGGCTGGTTCACGAGCGACGCGTACGCTCCGTCCTTCGTCGCAAACGCCACGCCGACTAAGCCGCCGCCGTGACAAGTGTCGACGCGGCAAGTGCGAAACGCGTGCGTGTAGATGCCGCTCCAAGTCGGCGCGCCATCGTCGCTTGCGCCCGCAGCCCCCAGCATCGCGGGAGAACCTGCGCTTGTACCTGCGGCGCCGGCGCCACCGGTACCTGCGCCGCCAGCTCCGGCCGCGTTCGTACCGCCTGCAGTTTGCCCGTCGGTCTTCGAGCTGTCGTCGTCGCCGCCGCAACCCGACGCGCTCGCGAGGACTACGACTACGCAGGCAACTCCAAGCCGACACTTCCCAACGAGTATTCCCATCGATCCACGCGATATACGAAGACGAACGGCGCGCCAAGTAGCGGGGCGCGCCGTTCGTGAATCGCGTGAATCGTGGCAGTCCGTGTTCAGGCGATCTCGCCCTTGCGGATGCGATCACGCCACAGTTCGATGTATTGGCGTCGCGTGTGGATCGCAGGCAAGTTGTTGAGCGCGTGGCGGCGCGGGCCCCAGACGTCGTCCAGCAACTGCTTGCGCCAGGCGAGCTGACTCACGCTGACCTTGTAGCGACATGCACTCGGGTCGACGCGGTACAATTTAGCACCAGTCAACCCGAACACTTTGCGCTTTGCCGTGTCGGTGAACTCGGCGTAGCCATACATGTCCTGGAACTCGGTCGAGATCCGGAACGCCTTCATGGCTTCGATCTGGTTTTGCGGCGAGCCGAACCAGACGCACTCCGAGCCCCACACGACGCGATCTTCACCCATGTACTTGATCGCTTTGCCGATGTAGTGCTGCGCGACGACGGGATCACGCATCGAGATGCACCACGCCGATCCCATCTCGGCGTAGACGTTTTTGTTCATCAGGTTGTTCTGCATGATCACCTTCCACAGGCGGTCGGTGCCGCCGTCGAGTGGATCGGCGTTCATGTCGAACGGCCCTTCGACGTGACCCGAGTCGTAGGCCGAGTGGTAGATGACGAAGTTCACGTCGGGGTAGCGCAGCGCCGTGACGCCGACGTCCGGTCCCGGATCCGCGTGCACGCGGCTCCAGCCCTGGAACGGGAAGCCTTTGTGCACGCACACGAGCGGTTCGTTCAGCTCGATCGCAGTCTTGATGAACGTGTCGTTCTCGTGGAGGAACCAGCCGCCCTCCGTCGGCGGGTAACACTTCCACCCGCGCGTGTCGTACATCATCTTGTTCTCGGCCATCATCTTCGAGTTCGCCTCAGGCTTGTTCTTCGGCGAAATCTGGCAGTGAGCGAGCATGCGCTCTGCAGCCATCGGCGTCAGCATCGCTGCCTTGTTCACGCGGTCGCGCGAGCTCCGCATGTTTTCGTTCGTGAAGCTGAACGCGCTCAAGTCGTTCGTCGCTTCGTCGATCGACGCGGGCAAACCGGAGAGCACGGCGACCGTGGTCTCGCTCTCCTCGAAGATCTTGCGGACGTAGGTATCCGGGCTCGTGCATACCGCGCCCATCGAGCAGTCATCCAAGACCGGTCCGCTCATTCCATCGCGCGTGTGGTGCGTTTGGAAGTCCAGGATGAAGTACTCGGTCTTGAACAGCTTGTCCGCCATCTGCGGATCCATGCAGAGCTCGGGTGTGATGACGAAGCCGCCATCGGAACCGCCGCCCATGCTCGGCGGCATCGCCGGCATTCCGCCCGTGTTACCGGGCCCTGCGCCAGCCCCACTCGCGCCCATCCCGGACGGCCCGCTCGTGCCGCCGCTACCAGCTGCAGTGCCGACCGCGCCCGGAGCGCCGCCGCTGCCAGCTGCACCACCGGCGACGCCGCCGTCGTACGACGCGCCGCCCGCGCCCGCCATCATGCGATCGAGCACACCCGGCTGCATCATGCCGTCTTTGTTGCCGCAGCCTGCCGCGAGGTTGAGGACTGACAGGGTCGTCGCCATGCCCATCGTGCTCGCGATGAACTCGCGGCGATCCATGCCGTGGCGCCGCGCGTTTTCGTCGCAGCGTTGCAGGATCAGCTCACGCGTCTTGCGTTCCTTCTCCGTCTGCGGACGGAAGAATTCCCCGTTCGAGATATCGCCGAGCCACACCGGGGTCTCGTAGGGTATCTCGGGGGCCCCCTTGGACCGTCGCTTCAACCATCTCATTTTTGACTTACCCATTTGATCCCCTCGAGTTGGGTCTGCATTCGGCGAACTGCCGTGTTGCGACCCGTTGACTCAGTCGGAGCGCTCTCATTGCGCAGGCCTTGCACACTTCGCATTGCGTAGCACAACGCATCGTCCTGCCGTCAACGCGTCTGCTTTGGCATTTGTTTGTTTGCGTAAACTTTCCGAGCCGCTGAAACGATTTTCTTCGTGTCCCAGTCCCAGGAGGATCAGCCACCTAGCGTGGCGCAATTGACCGTATGCCGTTCGAAGACCGTTTCATCTATCGCCCGACTCGCGTCGGGCACGTCGTAGGCCTCGGCACGGACGTGAATCTGACCGCGCGCGATGGGGTGAAGTTGCACGCGATCTACGTCACGCGCGCGTACGCGTTCTTCAACATCTTGTATTTGCACGGCAGCGTCGGTGGCTTGCCACGCCATCGGGCGTCGTTGGCTGCGATCTCGACGCTCGGTCCGAACGTGCTCGCAGTCGACTATCGCGGGTATGGAAAGAGTGACGGGTCGCCGTCCGAAGCCGGCTTGTACGCAGACGCGCGCGCGGCCTACGAGTGGCTTTTGAGCCAGGGGCCGGCGCAAAGTGTGATCGTGTTTGGAGAAGGTCTGGGCTCTGGACCTGCGTGCGAGCTCGCAGCGACGCGTGAAATAGCCGCGCTCGTGCTCGTCTCCGGGTTCACGACGTTACCCGATCTCGCCAGTGCTCGCTTTCCGTGGCTACCCACGAATTGGATCGTGCGTTCGCAATTCGACAACCTCGGGAGGATCGCGAAGGTGACCGCGCCGACCTTGATCGCGCACAGCCGCGCGGACGAGCGCGTTCCGTTTCAGCTCGGCGAGCGTTTGTTCGAGGCTGCGGCGGCACGCAAGCAGTCGATCTGGCTCGACGACGTCGGGCATGACGAGCTGTACGGGAGAGAGGCGCGACCGCTCGCGGAAGGGCTCGTCCAATTCTTCCGCACGCTACCGACTTAGTGCAGCACTAGTTCGACAGCCGGAGCGCGACCAAGGCCGGCGAGGAGATGCCGGACGGGACGAGCAGTAGATCGCCTGCCGCTGCCAGCGGCGCGTTGATGCCCCCGCCCGCGTCGAAGTGCCAGACCTCGCGCCCGTCGTCGCGGGCAAATGCGTAGACGCGACCGTTCGAATCCGACGTGAACACGAGATCGTTCACGACCGTCGCTGCACCGAAGTTCGGAGCGACCAGCGGTGCGATCCAGCGGTGCTCGCCCGTCGAGACATCGAGCGCGACGAGCGCGCCGCTCTGATTCAGCAGATCGGGCTCGAGCGACGTCCCCGTGTACGCGAAGCCCATGTCGACCACGGGAACGTACAGCGTGTCGTCTGCGTACGCTGTCGGCGTCAGCACGCCGCCGAGCGAGCCCGGGAAGACCATGATCGATTCGGTCTCGGGAAGCTCGGTCAAGTCGTCGTTCTCGTGGCGGCCGACTTCCGCGCGCCAGACGAGCGCGCCGCTGTCGGCGTCGAGCGCGACGACCGTGCCGGTCTTTCCGGAGCCGATGATCAGCTCGGGCCGATCTGCACTCGCGGGGACACGCATCGGCGAACCTTGAAAATCCCAATCGAACAAGTCGTGCGGCTTTTCCTGGTGGTACCAAGCGAGCTCGCCGCTGTCGGCGTCGAGCGCGACGAGAGAGCTCGTGTACAGGTTTGCACCCGGCCGACTGGTGCCGCTCGGAGCGTCAGCGATGCCAGGCCACGGGGCAGGGTTGCCCGTGCCCCAATAAGTCCGTTTGCGCGCGGGATCGATCAGCGGCGGATACCACGCGCCGCCACCCGCGTTTCGTATCGGGTTGCCCCAGATGTCCTCGGAGCCGACGGTGTCGAAGCTCCATTGGCTCTCGCCGGTGATCGCGTCGAGCGCGTGAACGATGCCACGCGAGCCGCCGAGGTATCCTCCGCGCAAGCTCGCTGGCACGGTGCTCACGAAGACCTTGCCGTCGTACACGGTCGGCTGAATGTCGATGCCTTCGCTCGAGGCGAGCTTCGGTTCAAAGCGCCAGAGCTCGCGCCCATCGTGTGCATCGAGCGCGACGATGCCGGTGTCGCCGCTGTTCGCGAACACGCGGCCCCAACCGACGGCCACGCCATTCGGGCCGACGGTCGATTCGCCGTGCTCGAATTGCCAGCGCTGCGTGCCCTTCTCGCGGTCCAGGCAGTACACATGACTCGACATGTCCTGCACGTACACCGCATCGCCCAATATGAGCGGGTTCGACGTCAGAGTGCCGAAAGGCGCGGTCGCGGCTGGCACTTCGAACCGCCAGGATTCCTTCAATCGGGCGACGTTTTTCGCGTTGATCGAGGCCTTGAACGTGGCTCGCGTGTTGTCGTAGTCGCGGTTCGGCAGCGGCCAATCGTCCTGGAATCTCGTGACTTCGGCTGGGATACCGGCGACGTCGCTCGTGACCGGGAACGCAGGGGGCCGCTCGGTTTCACCGCAACCGGCGACGAGCGCGATGAAGGCGATGAGGCAGCGCATGGCGTTCGTGGAAGTGCCCTCATAACGCGTGAGTTTACAATCACAGTTTTCGACGAACCGGTCGCGTATGCTTCGGGAGCAGCATGAGTCCCATGAATGAGGTCACACCTTCACTTGGCTGCGCGGCAGGTGTTACATGCTGAGGATGCGAGTCACGGTCATCGGGTCGGCCGACGCCTTCAACTCGGGAGGACGCGGGCACTCTTGTTATCTCCTGGAGAGTGCGGGTGCGGGGGCGCTCATGGTCGACTTCGGGCCGACTGCGCTGATGGCGCTGCGGCACGCATCGTTCGAGCCCAATCGTTTGGATGGGATCGTGTTCACGCATCTGCACGGCGACCACATCGGGGGCTTTCCTTTCATCTTGATCGACGCGCTGTACAACGGCGTCCGCCGCCGTGAGCTGCCGATCCTCGGACCGGCTCGAACGCGGGAATGTCTAGAGGCGTTGCTCGACGCGACCTACGACGAGATGAAAGCCCGGGTGTCGCTCGTGCCGGTCACGATCGACGAGTTCACGCCAGGCGAGACGCGCGACTTCATCGGCTATCGCATCGAAGCGTTTGCGGCCGAGCACATGGATCCACCACATCGCCCGCTGTGTTTGCGGATCACCGATCCGCAGGGTGTCATCGTCGCGTTTTCGGGCGACACGTTGCCGTGTCCGGGGTTGTTCGCGGCGGGCGACGGCGCGAGCTTGTTGGTCGCGGAGTGCACGCGGCTCGCGCAGCCGGCCGGTCAGCACTGCACGTGGGAAGACTGGCGGCGCGAGATTCCTACGCTCGGTGCGAAGTCGCTATTGCTGACGCACTTGGGGGCAGACGTGCGTGCGCGCGTGCCTGACCTGGAAACGGAGATCCGAGATGCGCGCATCCCCGTACGATTCGCCGAAGACGGCCTCGTCGTCGATCTCTAGCGTCTAGTGCTAGTGCTCTAGCGGCGTCGGCCTTCTTGAAAGGTCGTCTCGACCGAGAGCGGCTTGCCTTCGCGCAACACGACTCCGGTGACAGTTTCACCCGGCTTCGCTTGCATCAGCACGAACATCAAGTCTTCGACGCTGCCGATGTCGAACTTGCCGAGCTTGATCAGAATGTCTCCGCGCTTCATGCCTGCGAGCGCAGCACCACCGCCGGGCCGGACGTCCGAGAGCAACACGCCTTTCGTTCCCGGTGGTGGGCCACCGTAGTCGGGAACGGTTCCGAGCGATGCGTTGAAGCTGCGAGCGTCACCGCGGCCTTGCGGCGTCGCACTTTTTTGGAAGGTCAGCGTTTGAGTCGTGCGCGCGACCTCCGAGACGATCTTCGCGACTTGAGCCATCCCACCGTCGTTCAACAGCGCGGCCGTGTCGGAGGGTTTGTGATAGTCGGAATGCGCACCGGTGAAGAAGTGCAACACCGGTAAGCCTGCCGTGTAGAACGGCATGTGGTCCGACGGACCGTAGCCATCGCCGCCGACCTTGCAGCTCACACGCTCGGTCTCGCACACGCGGCTCACGATGTCGGGCCACTCGCGTGCGCTGTCGCTCCCGAGTACTTGCAAAGTGTTGCCGCGCAGCCGTCCCACCATGTCGAGGTTCAGCATCGCGATCGCGCTGCCGAGCCAGGCTGGCTTCGACGCCACGAGCGCGCTCGAGCCGAGCACGCCCGACTCTTCGCCGGAGAAGAACGCGATGATGACATCGTGGCTGAGTTGATCGCGCTGCTCGGTCAGGTTGCGTGCGATCTCGAGCAAGGTCGCGGTGCCCGAACCGTTGTCGTCGGCGCCGAGGTGCGGCACGTGTTTGTCGGGCGCGAGTGAATCTGGACCGCCGTAGCCCAAGTGATCGTAGTGAGCGCCGATGATCACGCTGGCTTGCGAGGTCTTGTTTTTTGCCGGAATCCGGCCGACGACGTTGAACGCGGGCGCGCGTTCGACCTCGAGTGCGACTTCGAGCTCGACCGGCACCGCTTGCTTCGATGTGAGCTTCTTCCAGACCGGCTCGAGCGCGGCTCGCGTGGTGACTAGGACCGGAATGCCGGCATCGCCGCTACCTTCGGTGCGGAGCTCGGGCAGCGGCGCTTCGGTGGGGAGGGCGTCGGGGCTCGAGCCGCCGCTCATCGCCGCATGCGGGTCGGCACCGGTCGCGTGAGGGCTGCCGCCGGCGGCTGCAGGCGCTCCCGCCGGCGAGGGGGCCGCCGGTGCCGGTGCGCCCGTGCTCGGGAGCTGGGCCGTGCCGCTCGGCGTCTGCGCTGCGGCTGCTGCAGCGGAGGGCGGCGGCGCCGTGCCCGGTCCGGTCGGGCTCGCGGCGGCAGCTGGCCCTTTGGCCGGAGCCGCTGCGGCTTTCTTCGGAGGCGCGGGCCAGTCGACGACTACGAGTGCTTTTGCGCCCAAGCTGCGCGCGACGAACGCTTTTTTGCGCAAGTCACCCGCGCGCCGCTGCGATTCTGCGCTGGTCAGCTTGTCGCTGTCGGGCACAAAACGGCGCGCCACCACGATCTTGCCGCGCACGTCGAGCCCTTTGAAGTCGTCGAGCCCGAGCTGTGAATCTTGCAAACCGTGGCCCGCGAGAATGGCCACGCCGCTCGCTTTGCCCTGCGCGCTCCAACCGAGCGGCGTGAACTGTTCGGCCGCGAGATCTTTACCTGCGACGCGCAGCTTCGTCGCCGCTCCGCGCTTCACCGCCGTCGCGACCTGAAACGCGGACCGATACGTGCCCGCATCTCCGAGTGGTTCGAGCCCGAGCGCTTTCACGCGCGATTCGAGCCACTCACCGCTCGCGGCAAGCCCTTGCGTTCCGACGCCGCGCCCTTCGCGCGCCGGATCTGCGAGCCAGGCGACGTCGGTTGCAATCCGCTCGGGCGCGCCCGCGACGAGGTTCTGGGGCGGGTGGTCGTTCCACGCGCTCAAGAACACGTTCGTGTCGTGACTCTCCGGCGGGTTGCCACGGTTCGACGAGAACAGCAGCCACTTTCCATCCGGGGAGAACATCGGAAAGCCGTCGAAGCCCGGGCTGTTCGTGATGCGCTCGAGTTGTGTGCCGTCCAGATTGATCGCCCAAATCTCGAACTCGCGGCCCTTCGGATCGCCGTAGTTCGACGCGAAGATGATCCGGTCGCGGTTCGGGAACCAAAACGGTGCGAACGTGGCTGCGTCGAGGTAGGTCACCTGCCGCGGATCGCTGCCGTCTGCATTCGCGACGAAGAGCTCGAGCTTCGTCGGGCGCACGAGCCCGCGCGACAAGAGCGATTTGAACTCGTCGAGCTCTTTGCCCGGCTTCGGACGCGATGCGCGCCAGACGATCTTCGAGCAGTCGGCGTTGAAGAACGCGCCGCCGTCGTAGCCCGGTTCGCTGGTCAAACGCTGCACGTTCGAGCCATCGCGATTCATGCGGTACAGGTCGATGTCGCCGTCGCGTACCGACGTGAAGATGATGCTGCCGTCTCTCCCGCAGACCGTGCCCTCCGCGTCGTACCCGGGCGTCTCGGTCAAGCGCTGGACACCGCTACCATCTGCCTTCGCTTTGAAGATGTCGTAGCTGTCATACAGCGCCCAGACGTAGCCCTGACTCATATCCGGGCGCGGAGGGCAGGCGTCGCCACCGAGGTGGGTCGACGCGTAGAGCAAGTCTTGTCCTTCTGGAAAGAAGTACGAGCACGTCGTTGCGCCTTTACCGCTCGAGACTTGCACCGGCTGGGGATTCGCGACCGGTTGGCCGTTTTGAAAGAGCGACAGCGTGTAGATGCGGTCGCACAGGGCGTCGCCCGAACGCCGCTGCATCGACGCGCGCTGCCCGTCGAAGCTCCAATAGGCTTCAGCGTTTTCGCCGCCGTCAGTCAACCGCTGGAGCGAAGTGAAATGCGTCTCTTCGGGTCGCGAGTAGCTGCTCGTAGCTGCACCGGGAGCGACAGCAGGAGGCGGACTGGACGTGGCACAAGCCACCGACAATAGGCAGAGCGGCGCGAGGCTTCGCATGGGTGCGTTCTATACGTCAGTTGCGCGCGCCGTGCATAGGCCCTGCGCGGGCGCGGTGCTCGCGTTTTCAGTCGCGGCTGAGCGCGGCCGAGGCCGGCAATCTCTGGCAGCTCGGGCAATGAAACGTCGTCCGCACGTGCCGGCCGATCTTGGTGCTCACGATCGCTGTTCCGCAGCGCCGACATGGCTCGCTTGCGCGGCCATAGACCCACAAGCGTTCGCTCGGATCACTGCGGTTCGTCGTGCGGCGCATCCCGCGATACGTGGTGATCGCGCCGGGCGCGGATTCGTGGACGTTCGCGCGCATGTGCTGCTGAGCGAGCTCGGCAAGCTCGCGCAAGACTTCGGGTTCGAGTAGGCCGGTCGTTGTGAGCGGGTGCACTCTTGCGAGGAACAAGAGCTCGGACTTGTAGACGTTGCCGATGCCGGCGAGTGCGCGCTGGTCGAGGAGCACGTCGCAGATCGGGTCCGCCGGATGAGCTTGCATGCTGCTGACGGCGGCGGCCGGATCGAATTCGGTCGCGAGGACGTCCGGGCCGAGCCGCGCGACTTTGCTGCGAGCGAAATCCTTCTGCTCGATCCACTCGGCTTCGTTCACGGTGAACGCGACTGCGACGAAGTCCGCGGTTTCGAGCAGAATGCGCATGCTCGAGCGCGCGCGTTGCCAAGCTTCGCCGGGCCGGTAGATGTGCCAACTGCCGCTCATGCGCATGTGCGTGCGGAGGCTGAGGCCGCCGCTCAGGTTCATGAGTAAGTGCTTGCCGCGCGACTCCACCGATTCGACGGTGCGACCGGCGATCGGGTGATCTTCGTCGACGCGGTTCAGCTTCGGGAATACGGACCCGAAGCGCGTCACGAGCTTGCGGCCGAGCGCTTTGTCGAGGGCGCGGGCCGCGCGAAAGATCGTATCGCCCTCAGGCATCCTGCGCTTCGGGCTCCTCGCTGTCGGTCAGCGCTTCGAGGTCCGCGTCGGCAGCTACGAGCGGCAAGACCTGCTCGCGCGCGTTTCGCGGCAAATAAAAGCCTTGTTTCGAGGGTAAAAAGCCCGCCTCGCGCAGCTGCGGCCCGAGGGAGTGTTGCTCGGCTGGTTCGCCGTCGATCTCTGCGATCGCGAGGCCGCCGCGTTCGGGCGTGCTCGCGAGCAAACGCAGGCGCGCCGCGAGGGCGCGAGCGACGTGTGTGCGATCGGGTTCTGCTTCAGGCAGGAACACTTGCATCGTGCGCCCACCGCGCGCGAGGTACGCAGCGAGCGCGCCGTTGATCAGGATCACGAGCGCGTGTGCAGCGCGCGCGAGTGAGCGACCGGCGCCGGCTTCGGGCCACTTGATCAGCGCGCCATACGGGTTTGCCGGATCGGTTGCGGCGAGGTGTACGACTTCGGGTAGGTCGGGTTCGCGGCGTAAGGAGCGCAGCTGTTCGAGTACGCCGGGCAGGGCGAACTGCATCGCGGAGACGCCGGAGACAAAGTAGCCGCGGCGAATCCGGCCGCCTTCTTCCAGTGCTTTGAACACGTCGTAGACAGCACTGAAGCCGCCGGTAATGCCTTCGACGGATGCAACTTCGCGAGTCACGACACCGTAGCGCTGGAGTAGCGTTTCCGTGAGTGCGGCGCTGCGTTCGGTTTGCGTCCGTGCCGGTGTTACGGATGCCGAGTCTGCAGCG
>DASRXR010000803.1:0-3262 GCA_035687405.1 Polyangiales bacterium | reverse complement strand
AGACAGCTGCAGGTCGAAGCCCGCATCCGCAGCCGCCACAGCTGAGCGCGGCTGGTGAGCGAGCAGAATCTTCAGCGCGACCGGCGTCGCAGTCTTCGCAGCCGCGACCGGATCACTGCGATGCGCGGTATTGTAGTGATGCGCGCCGTAGTCCGTGACGCCGCCGATGAGCACAGACTCACCAGCATGCTTCAACACCGCATTTTGATTGAGCAGCACGTGCAGCCCCAAACGGCGCCATTCAGCGACCCAGGCTTCCGCTCCGTGGTAATACTCGTGATTGCCCGTTACGCAGTACGTGCCGTGGCGCGAGCGCAAGTCGGCGAGAGGTGCGACATCCGGGCGTAGCCGCTCGACGGCGCCATCGATGACATCGCCCGTGATCATCACTACGTCCGCATCGAGAGTGTTGACGCGCTCTACGAGCGCATTCAGGTAGCCGCGCTTGATCGTGGGACCCACATGAATGTCACTCAGTTGAACGATTCTGAAGCCATCGAGCGCGCTCGGCAGGTCGGCGATCGGAACATCGACATTTACGACCGCAGCGACCCTGCGTGCGTTCACGACGCCGATCCCGCTCACCAGGCCAGTCAACGCCAGCACCGCCAGCGCCGAGACGTGGCGCACCATGTCGAAGTGAGTCGAGCCCGAAATCCAAAGCAACACCAGCGACAAGTCGCGCAGCAGGCACAGCACGAGCAAGCTCGAGAACACGCCCATCGCGAGATAACCGACCCAGGCAAGCGAGTCGGCTGCACGTTGCGGCAAGTGCGCGAGACGAATCAGGAGTGGTGCCGGTGTCAGCAGCCCCGACACCAGCAGCAAGCCGAGCGCGAACACAAACCCGGCCGGCCGCAGATCCAGCGCAGGCAACAAACGCCAAGCGATGTATCCGTGCAGCAGGACGCTCAGAGACACGCCAATCAGGAGCCGGTTGCGTCGCATGCTCGTCATCGTACTCGGCCGACGGGCCCAAAGCTCGTTTCACCCGGCCTCGAACGAGGACCCCGCACTGCTCCGTGCCGCAGAAGCGTCACAATCAACGTGACACAAGATCGCTAACTTCTGACGGACGCTCAGACCTGGCCTTCGCGGCCAGGTCCTACGGACATGCTCCGCGTGCGTGGTACGATCGCAGCAGCCCATGGGTAAACTCGACAAGACATTCCGGGCGCGGTTGCGCAATGGTGAGTGATCTGACTCGGCGTCGACTGTCGTGGCGGGATCATCACAGACGCGTTGGCTTCGACGAAGCCATATGCATGCAACCGCCATCACAACGGCGTCTGCGTATTCGAAGACCTAGTCGCTCCGCCGAATCACTGCGCGCTGTTCGCTAAGAGGCGCATTGCCTCTGTGCGGGCGGCGACTCGCAGCTGCCTGCGTAGTGTCGGATCATCGGTCGTGCGAGCGATCAGCATCCCACCCACACACAAGTTGACGATGACCTGCGCTTTGCGCGTCGCTTGACGGTCGCTCTTGGGAAACGCTGCGCGGAAAATCTCGAGCATGCCCTCGACCAGCTGCGTGTATGCCGCGCGCGGCTGCAGACCAGCACGCGCAACGTCCGACGGCAGAGCGATGAGCGGACAATGTTTGTCGACATCGGCGAGCGTCTCGTCACTGAGATAGGTATCGACCAAGAGCTCGGCGAGCTGCCGCGGCGTGCGCTTGCTCGAGTCCGCGCAGCGGTCGACGAATGGGTTGCAGCTCGTGAAGCTGTTCACCGCGGCGGCATACAACGACTCTTTGTTGGCGAAGTGGCTGTAAAAGCCGCCGCGCGTCAAGCCTGCGCGCTTCATCACGTCGTCGATAGTCACCACCTCGAAGCCGTGCCGGTTGAAGAGCACGCGCGCGCTATCGACGATGCGCGCGCGCGTTTTCTCCTTGTGGTCAGCTGCGTAGGGCATACGTTCTCCAATCTGCACGACATGAGAATATGTTCTTGAACATATTCTGTGGGCGAGCAAGCTCCCCCTCGACAAGGAGACAGCCATGACCACACCACAGTCCATCCAAGTGAGCGTCCTACCTTGGGTGCCCCCAATCATCCAGGGTTTGGTGCGCGACCTACGCGTCCGCTGGGCGCTCGAAGAGGCCGGCTGGCCTTACAGCGAGCACGTCGTCGATAGTGGAGATCAGGCGAGTGCGAGCTATCGTGCGCTGCAGCCGTTTGGCCAGGTGCCGGCATTTCAGAGCGACGAGCTGACGCTGTTCGAAAGCGGCGCGATCGTGCTGCACATCGCGGAGCGGAGCCCTGCGCTGATGCCCCAGGAGCCGGCCGCGCGGTCCGAAATGATCACGTGGATGTTTGGTGCGCTCAACTCTGTCGAGCCACCCATCATGATGTTCAACATCCTCGACATGGTTTACCAAGGACCGAAAGGCGACGACGTGAAAGCGTTGAAGCGCTGGATCGTGGGTTGGGTCGAGTCACGCTTGGATACGCTGGAGAGCGTCCTGGAAGGCAAGGACTATGTACTCGAGCGCTTCACTGCGGCCGACGTGCTTCTGGCTACGGTGCTACGGATATTGCGCGACACCGACTTCGTCGAAACGCGACCCGCGCTCAAGGCTTATCAACGCCGCTGCGAGGCGCGGCCGGCGTTTCAGAAAGCGCTTGCGGACCACTTGGCAAATTTCGCCAAACACGCGCCGCCTGGCGCTTCGTGATGCAACCCAGCGTGCGGCGCTCGGGCCTCGAGCTCGCGCCGCCGCACAGCGATCGAAGCACCCGAGCGATTGATCCTGACCGGTGCCTGTCTTCACGGCCTCAAGCTGCGTAGACGGTATCTCGCATCGCGACAGGGAGGCGACCCATCATTCCCTCAATTGCGGTGTTCGTCAGCCCGACCACGACTAAACGTTTCGCGGGATCGACGAACCAGTTGTGACCCCACACACCACCCCATGTCCATGTTCCGGCGGATTGCGGTGTTTGGGCCGTACGCGGATCGACTAACACCGCGCCTCCAAAGCCAAAACCCCAGCCTGGACCGAGGACGACCGGCAGCGCGCCCGTTTGGTTCGCCAGCATCGACTCAGTCGTTTCTTTCTTCAGAAGCGCTCCGCCACCACTGCGTACGAGCTCGAGCACGCGCGCGACTTCATCGGCAGTCCCGTTCATGCCGCCGCCCGCCGAGGGAAACGACTTCGCATCGAATACGCGCGACGGCGAAAAACGAATTCCTGCCAGATCGAAGAACGGCACGACATGCGGGTCGCCCATGCGCACGGGCGGTGTGCCGTCGGCGTAAGG
>DASRXR010000802.1:0-6488 GCA_035687405.1 Polyangiales bacterium | reverse complement strand
GGCGAGTCGAGCGAGCGACGGAAGGTTGCGTTTGCGGCCCGACGTGGCGAGAACGTTGTGGAGCGAGCTAGGCGAGCAGCGGCGTGCAGAGCGCGCGCGTGGGGTGCTTGGCGTCGACGCGGCGAGCGCACGTCCACTGGTCGGTGAAGGGGCCGATCACGCGAGTGCGCGGCACACGCTCCCTGCCGACTCGACGCGCGAGCGTAATGCGGACGCTCGCAGCGAAGCATTTCTCGCGTGTGCGACCGGGCGCGTCGCGGACGCGAGCCGCGCGTTTGCCGCGAGCGTCCAGCGAGCGTTGACGAATGGCGACCCGGCGCTCGCGAACGAGCTCGCGACAGAAGCGCACGTCTATCTCGGATCCGCCGCACAAACGCAGCAACTCGCTGCGCTGCAGGCCGATGCGTTGCGTGCGCTCGGCAATTACGCGGAGGCACTCGCGCTGCTCACGCCGTGGCTCGAACAGGCGGCGGCTGATGGCGGCGGATCGACCCGCGCGAACCCCTCCAAGACTGTCGACGATGTTGCTGACACTTCCGAGGCGCGAGAGAGCGGCTCCACGGGTGAACGCGGCCCAGGGGTTGCTCGCGACACCACCCGGCCGGCCCGTGGCTCGGCCGGCCTATCGAATGATGCTCCTGCTGAATCGCGCTCCGACGAAAGTCGCGACGACTCCGGCAAACTTCGGCTGCTTCGCGCTGAGATTCTCCGGCTCCAAGGCGACGCCGCCGGCGCTAGCTCCGAGGCTGGCGCGATTCTTCAATCCGAAGCCAAAGCCGCACGCTCCTCGCTCGCACTCGGCGCCTCGACCCTGCTCGCACGACTCGCACTCGATGCCGGTGATGTCGATCACGCTGAACGCGAAGCTCGCCACGTCACAGAAGAAGCGGGCGACGACCCACGTGGTCTGCGAGCCGCCGAAGTTCTTTCACTCGCTCTCATCCACCGCGGCGAAGACTCACAAGCCCAAGCCGTTCTCGAACCCGCCCTCACCGCAGCCCGCGTCCGCGGGGAACGCGCTGCCGAAGCTCGCCTGTGGTCCGTTCAAGGCTCGCGGCAAAAGCTGGCCGGACAACTTCGCGCCGCCGCCGCTAGCTTCGGACGCGCATTCGAGCTCGCCGATGCGGCCGGCGAGTTTCACGCCGCTGCCAGCTTCCTCGTCAACTTAGGCACAGCCCAGCTCGACGCGGGCGAGCTGGGCACCGCGCTCGAAACCTTACGCGATGGCGCTCGCAGACTCGCGCGACTCGGACGCGACCGCGACGTGGGGCGCACGCTCTACAATCTCGCACTCGCTCGCCAGCTCATCGGCGACTACCCCGACGCACTTCGCGTCGCCGAACGGGCGGAAGCCGCCGCGACGCGCGCGGGGGATCTCGCCGGCGCTGCATTCGCTTGTCTGATCCGTGCCGAGATCGCGAAGGAACATGGAGAAGCGAGCCGGGCGCGCGAACGACTCGAGTCGCTACCCGACCTCGCGACCTTGCCTGTACTCGAGCGCGTTGCAGTCGAAGCTCGGGCAGCTGCGTTGTGCGCCGAGCTCGCCGACGAAGCCGCGGCCAGCGCTTATCTCACGCGCGCCGAAGTCGACGCAGAACAAGCCGGTAGCGATGACGTCGAGCTCGCGCTCGCTCGTGCGGCCTGGTTCGGCCTGCGGCGTGAATCGCGCGAAGCCCAACGCGAAGCCGAACGCGCTCTCGCGCTCGCATCCGAACGCGGGGAGTTCGCGGTCCAAATCCTCGCGCTCTCGGCCGCTGCGCGCGCAGCGGAAAGCCGCGGCGATGCGAGCCTGATGCGCGCGCGCCTCTCCGAGCTTCGCGCTCAGCTCGATACCGCCGCACTCAGCTTGAGCTCCGCCGATCGCGCACGCTTACGTGAAGTTCGCGCCTATCGCGCTGCGCTGTCCGCGCTCCCCGCTGCCGCGCTCGAACGCGGCCTGGTCGCTCGCATCAAGACCGGAACGGGCGGAGACGACGCGGCTGCAGCTCACGGCGGCGACGCCCGCTTTCGAAGGCTCGCCGGGATCGCCAAGCGCTTGACGGCGGAAACTCATCCGCGCCGCCTCTACGAGCTTCTTCTCGACTCCGCGATCGACCTCACGCACGCCGAGAGTGGTTTCCTGATGCTTCGCGACGCCGAAGGCGAGCTGCGCGTCCGCGCCGGCCGAACCCTCGGCGAGCGCGATCAAGCCGAGCGCGGGATCTCTCATTCGATCGTCGCGCGAGTGCTCTCGAGCGGCCAAGCGCTCTCGACCGTCGATGCCCTTCGCGACGAACGCCTCTCTGGTGCGAGCAGCGTGCACGCCCTCGCGTTGCGTTCCGTCCTCGTGGTTCCGCTGCGCAGTGGTGCTGAAATCCTCGGCGTGATCTACCTCGACGATCGCCTGCGTCCGTTTGCATTCGGCGATGACGAAGTCGCGCTCCTGAGCGACCTGGCTGATCTCGCGTCGATCGCGCTCGAAGCGATCGAGCGCTTACGGCGTGAACGTCGCGCCGTGCGCCGCTTGCGCGCGACGCAAGCCGAGCTCGCCCGCCAAGTCGAAGCTCAAGCGATCGAGCTCGCGTCGTGGAAGGGCGCAAAACAGCTCGCTGGCGAGCACTCCGGCATCGTCGCGCACAGCGCTTCGATGCGCGACACACTCGAGCTCGCGCTTCGCGTCGCACGCGCCGACGTCCCGGTACTGATCCGCGGCGAGAGTGGCACCGGCAAGGAGTTGATCGCGAAAGCCATTCACGCAGCGAGCTCGCGCAAGGACGCGCCCTTCATCAGCGAAAACTGTGGAGCGATTCCCGAAGGCTTGCTCGAGAGCACGCTGTTCGGTCACGTCAAAGGGGCCTTTACCGGCGCAGATCGGCGCCACCATGGCCTGTTCGAAACAGCGCATGGCGGCACGTTGTTCCTGGACGAGATCGGAGAGATGACGCCGTCGATGCAAGTGCGGCTCTTGCGTGTGCTGCAAGATGGCGAAGTGCGACCGATCGGCGGCGAACGCGCAACCAAGGTCGACGTACGCGTGCTCTCGGCCACACACCGCGACGTGGACGCGATGCTCGAGCGCGGCGGCTTTCGTGACGATCTCTTCTACCGGCTCGCGGTCGTCAGCTTGGTGTTGCCACCCCTGCGCGAGCGCAGCGAAGACATCTTGCCGCTCGTGCAACACTTTCTCGCGAAGTACGCGCCAGGGCGCGGCACGAAGGTCGACAAGCGCGTGATCGAGCGGCTCACGAGCCACGGCTGGCCGGGCAACGTGCGCCAGCTCGAAAACGAGATTCGGCGTGCGCTCGCGCTCGCGTCCGGCGACACGTTGCGAGAAGAGCACTTCAGCGTGTTCGCGCAGCGCACCGCTGCGGCCGAGATCACCGATCTCGACTTGCGCGCTCACGTCGACGAGCTCGAACGCAAGCTGATCCGCCGCGCACTCGATTCCGCACGCGGCAATCAAACGCGTGCAGCCGAGTTGTTGGGCGTGTCCCGCTTCGGACTCCAAAAAATGCTCAAGCGGTTGTTCCCAACGCCGGCGATCGAACGCTGAGACTCACAACGTGAACGCCGGTCCCTCGACCGTTCTGCCCTTCACGTAGTCGTAAAACTGCGCGACGCCGGTCGCGAAATCCAACACGAGGCAACAGGGTTCGCGCGTTTCTTTGATCGCGCCGGCGTTGACGAACGTGATCTCGTCGATCTTGCGGACCATTCGGCGATGCGTGTGCCCGCCGACGACGTAGCGAAAACTCCCGGTCCGCAACAGCTCCTGCAGCGCCGCATTGTTCGACAGATCCGGCCCGCGGTCGTGCGGGTAGAGTGTCGCCATGTCATCGGGCCCCAGCCCGTGACACAACAGAAGGCGCCCCCGCGGCGTTTCGATTTCGCGCGTCGCCGGTAAACTTTTCAGATACTCCCGGGCGTTCTTGTCGAGCTCGTCCAGCTCCGTCGCATCGGGAAAGTCTCGCATCGTGTTGTCGAGCAACCATCGATCGTGATTCCCGAGCACGGTCACGACGTTTGCGCGTTGCAGAATCTCACACGCACGATTGACCCCTTCTCCGTGATACGGCCCATCGGAGACGTCACCAGTCGCCAGCACGAGCTCGACTTTTTGCGCAGACAGCACCGATAGCGCCCAAGCGAGCGCTTCGAACTCGGTATGAATGTCACCAATGACTCCAACGCGGGCACTTACGCGTGGGGCGTCATCAGCGCGGGTCTCGTGGTCCATAAGGGTCGGCGCTGTCAGTCGCCGCTCTCGTCCGTGAAATAAGCTGCAAGAGCGGCGTTGTACACACGACGTATCGGAATTCGATGTAGTTCGGCCGCGGTCCGGCAGCTTTCGTACTCGGGCGCAACGTGGTCGGGCAGACCATCGCCGTCCGCAACTTTCACTTCGATCGGTCCGTATTTGGTTTCGACTGTGAGCATGCGTCGTGGACGCTCCACGCGGTCGACAGCCTGCAGCCGAACTCCGATCGAACTGGTTTCCGACAGGATCACTCGGATGATCGCGTCCACATTTTCGTTCTTGGCCAGCGCCGAGACCATCAGCGCGGGCCGGCCCTTTTTCATCCCAATCGGGGTAGTCCACACATCGAGAGCACCCGCCGCGAACGCGCACTGGACTGCGTAGGCAGCCACCTCGGGCGACATGTCGTCGATGTTGGTCTCGATCAGGGTATGGCTGCCTGTGCGGCGCGTGAGCGCGGGGATATCCGTCGCCGGGTGAGGTACACCGCTCGCGTCAGCCGCCCCAGCCGGGGCCTCCTCGGCAGTCCCGAGGATCGCGCGCAGCACGTTTGGCCGGTCGGGAAACTCCTTGGTGCCGGCGCCCACGCCCACGCGCTCCGGACGAAACGCCGGCCAGCCGCCGAACGCCTTTGCGACCGTCGCTACCAGGCAGGCGCCGGTCGGCGTCACGAGTTCTTCGGGCAGGCCGGCGTCGTAGGTGGGCACGCCGGCGAGGCACAGGACGGTTGCGGGCGCGGGCAATGGGATCACGCCGTGGGCGGAACGCGTCGTTCCGCGACCCATCGGGAGCGGCGAGCAGACCACTCGCGCACCGAGATGATCGAATGCGATCGCGGCGGCAGTGATGTCGACGATCGAATCGACGGCACCCACTTCGTGGAAGTGAACGCGATCGAGAGTCGTCCCGTGAATCTGCGCTTCGGCGAGGCCGAGCTTTTCGAATGCTGCGAGCGCGAGCCTGCGCGCGCCTTCCGTGAGCGTCGCGCAGGAATTCAGCAAGCCGACGATCGCACTATAGTCGCGACTGGGTTGTGACTGTTCGAGTCGGACATCGAAGTGACTACTCTGCATCGACGCACGGAACACGTGGTCGAAGTGGACGCTGTAACCTGACAGTCCAAGTCCAGCGAGCCCTTCGAGGATGATCGTTTGGGGAACACCGAGATCGACGAGCGCGGCGACGATCATGTCTCCGGCGAGACCGCTCGCGGCGTCGAGATACAAGAGCTTTCCGCTGCCTGCGTCGCGCGCGAGTGGTTCGCGTTCGCGAGCAGTCTTCGATGCGCCTTGCGGGTCGTGCCGGCGCAGCTTCATCATTGCGAAAGCCCTGATTGATTGATCAGAGTCGCGCAGTAGGCGGCGCCGAAGCCGTTGTCGATGTTCACGACGCTCACACCCGAGGCGCAGCTGTTGAGCATCGAAAGCAGCGCGGTGACACCGCCGAAGCTCGCCCCATATCCAATCGATGTCGGAACGGCGATGACAGGCTTGTCGACTAAACCGCCGACGACGCTCGCGAGCGCGCCCTCCATGCCTGCGATCACGATCAAGACCGCTGCCGCGTACAGCTGCTCACGCTTTGCGAGCAAGCGATGCAGGCCCGCGACGCCCACGTCGTGCAGCTCGCTCACTTCGTTGCCGAATGCGCGCGCCGTCGAGACGGCTTCGGCTGCAACTGGGGCATCGCTCGTGCCGGCGCTCACGATGCAGATCACGCCGCGCCCCCGCTTTTGGATCTCGCCGTGCTTCAGGAGCAGCGTGCGCGCGACCGCGTCGTGTTCGATCGCCGGGAACTCCTTCACCAGGGCCTCGGCCTTTTCCGGCTCGACGCGAGTGACGAGCGCGGCCGTCCCCTTCGAGTGGATTTCCCGGACGATGCCCGCGATCTGGACGGTCGTCTTGCCCAGGCCAAACACGACTTCGGGCAGGCCGGTACGCAGCGAACGGTGGTGGTCGACGTGTGCGAATCCGAGATCCGCGAACGGTAAATCGCGCAGTTGATCGAGCGCGCGCTCGACCGGGATGTCTCCGCGACTCACGGCATCGAGCAAGCTACGCAGGGCCGCTTTTTGCATGAGTTTTCAGCCTAGCACTACTGCTTCCAATGACTCGGCGGACATAGTTACACACCGCCCCCCGGACGGCCTGCAAGCTCAGCCCTGAAAATGCCGGTAACCGCGGGGCTGAAGCGGCAACGGATGGCCAGCGGCATCCTTCACCAAGATGCCGTGTCCTCGTTCCATGATACG
>DASRXR010000801.1:0-19531 GCA_035687405.1 Polyangiales bacterium | reverse complement strand
GCCGAGGTTGTCCAAACGATCGTGACACGACGCGCATACCACTGAATCGCGGTGCATCGCCATTTGTTCGCGAAGGGTCTTCGTCGGGTCAGGTGGCGGAAGATCGGGCACGACGTTCGGAGGCGGCGGCGGCACGGTTTGGCAGAGCAATCGATTCAAGATGAACTTACCGCGGCGCACTGGAGAGGTTCGATACGAGTTGCCTTTGACCGACATCAGCGCCGCTTGCGTGAGCAGGCCGAGGCGCGCGGTGTCTCCGAGCTCGACGCGGCCGTCCCCAGCAGGCGTGACGCTGTAGTATTTCGCGAGTGGCGCTTCGACGAACGTGTAGCGGGCGGTCAGCAGGTTCGTGAACGTAGGAGACGGGCCGCGCAGGACGTCTCGCGCGAGCGCCGTGCTCTCGTCGCGCATCGGACCGAGGAGCGCGGGCTGAAAGGCAGGATACGCGTTCGCGTCTTTGACTAGCTGCGGCAGCGGGCCGAGTTCGAGCCACTGCGCGATGAAATCGGCAAACGTGTCGTCGGCGCGCGGATCGGCGAGTAGGCGCGCTGCTTGGGTTGCGATCTGCTCAGGCGTCTTGAGCTCGCCCGCATCCGCAGCCGCCATCAGCTGCAGGTCCGGCAGCGAGTTCCACAAGAAATAGGAGAGACGCGATGCCACTTCGTAATCGTCGAACTTCACGAGCTCCCCGTCGGCGAGCGGGCGTGCGAGGCCGCGCTCCCACCGGTACAGAAACCCGGGCGACTGCAGGACCGCCTGAATCACCGCGCCGAGCGCGTCTTCGAATCCGTAGGCGATGGCTGGATCGGTGCGGAGGTTGGTGTAGAGCGCGACGAGGTCGTCGACTTCGAGGGAGTCGAGCGGGCGTCGATACGCGCGCTTGCCGAAGCTCGCGATGAATGTACGTGCGCAGGCGGTTTGATCCGAACCGGCGCAGCTGACTTTGTGGTTGGGTGCCTCGGAGCCGAGCGCCGCGAGCGCGGCTTCCGCCAAGTCCATGAAGCGCTTTACTTCGAGATCGGACACCGTGCCGGGCAACGAGAAGGCGAGTTGGACGTCGTTGTCTGCCGGTACGTCGATCGTGGCATCGAAGTCTTGGGGCAATGTTGGGAAGAGATCGCGCAGCGAGTTGTGAAGCTCGGTCTTGCCCAAACGCCGAAGCGGCGACGGACCGACTGTCAGGGCGTCGCTAGCAGCTGCGCCCGCGTCTGGCTGGGTCGCGGTTGCGCTTCCGGATCCCGCGGAGGCCGGCGGAGGATCCTGGGGCGTCGCGGAATCCGCGTTCGCGGGCGCGGCTGAGTCCGAAGCTGGGTCGCCGCGCCGGGCTGCATCGCCGATTTCGCCGCTGCAAGCGGCGAGCAGCAAGACCATCTGAACGAGGCCGACGAGCTGGCAGTGGCGCGCCACGCTGCTGTGTGGGAGCCGGCAGAAATAGCGATCACTCGAAATTGCGGGAGCTGCACTAAAGCGCAGTCCAACCGGCCACTCGCACGGCGAGCAGCGCGGCCAGAGCCGGCGTGTCGTACACCAGGCCTAGACCGTCGATCCCGAACTGGTTGCGCCGAAACGGAATCAGCAGCGCCGCGCTCAACTGCCAACTCGCAGACGCGCTCGCCTGACCGAACGTGACCTCGAGCGGCAACGCGGCAAACAGCCGGTGCTTCGTTTGTGAATCTCCGAAGCCGCTCGCAGCCGCGGTGATCGAGCCCAGTGCGACACCGGAACAACCCTCGACCTGCAGCCAAGGGCGGCGAAATGCGGCGTAGCAAACTCGCCCGCTCGCGGCGATCAAGCTGAGCTCCACGACGCCCGGTTCGAGCTCCGAGTCGTGGGCTGGAATCCACCACGCCCCAAGCCCAAATCGAAGCGGCGTGAGCACGAGCGCAACCTCACCGAGCAAGCTGGGCGCCCACCGCCGCAACACGCCCTGGGCCATGCCGGCGCCCAGCACCACGCCCAAGAGCGGCCGGTCCGGCAAGTCGCTGGACGCAGCTGATGGCGGCGGCAGGAACGGCGTCGACTCGCGGCGCGGTTCCGGAGCGACTTGGACCGGTTCTCGCGCAGGCTCCGCGCGCGCCGCATCGGCATCGAACAACAGCGCGAGAGTGACTGCCGTGGCTTGCGCGAGCGGGCCGCAATCGGCCGCCGTCGACTCCAAGCTTCGCAGGCTCGAACCGTCTGTGCCGGAGCGCAGCAGCGCGGAAAATCCCCGGCCATTGCGCGCGAACTGCACGAAATAGCTCGAGTCTCCGGCAGGATCCTGGCCCCGAACCGCCGCCACGCGCGCGCCGAGCTCGACTGCGTCCGGGCAGGCCTCGGCACCGCTGGCTCGCTCGACCTGCAGCGGCTCGCGCAGCGGTTCGGGCGCCTGTGCGCTCGCGATGGACGCGACCGTCCAGCTACCGATCCAGGTGACCTGGGCTAAAAACCTACCGCAGCGCATCGACGAACCGCATTGTCGTGTGTGGGCGGCTCTGCGGGAAGCCTTTCGAGCCGCGACGGACCCGCGAATAGATTGATCGATCGGCGCCCTGCCCTCCACACAGTGTCCGGGTGCTATCGTAACGAGCCCCGTCCGCCGCATGAGCGTACCTGCCCACGAATTTCGAGCGATTTACGAGGCACACCTCGATTTCGTGTGGCGATCCCTGCGGCGGCTGGGCGTGCGCCAGGCCGACGCGATGGACCTGGCTCAGAAGGTGTTTTTGACCGCATATACGAAGCTGCCCGAATTCGAGGGCCGCTCACGGCTGCGGACATGGTTGTTCGCGATCTGCCAGCGCGTCGCGAGTGACTATCGCCGATCGGCGCCGCTGCGGAGAGAAGTCACGACCGACGCCTCGGAAATCGACTTGTTCGGCGCGAGCCCCAACGCGGACCGGAGTGAAGCGCGGCAGCGGATACAGCTCGCAGAAGCGATCCTCGACAAGTTGCCGGAAGCCCAAAAGCTGGTGTTCGTGTTGTTCGAGCTCGAAGAGATGTCCGGAGACGAAATCGCCGAGTTGCTCAAGATCTCGGTCGGGACGGTCCGGTCGCGGTTGCGCCTCGCGCGCGATGCGTTCGGACGCGAAGTGAAGCGGCTCGCAGCAGCTGACGGCGGCGGTCGGAAGGAGGCGGTATGACGCGCGATCCAGAACGACTTCTGAGTATCACGAGCGAGGTCGATTCGCTCGAGCATGAGCTATTGGCGAGCTTGCGCGATGAGCAGGCGCCGGCGAGTGTTCGACGCGGCGCGTGGCAAGGCATCGCCGCCGCGTTGGTCGCGGCCGCGCCGGCAAGTGCTGCAGCGGCTGGGGCCGCGTTCGGTTCGACCGGAGCGCTGTCTGCTTCGAGTGGCGCGAGCTCGGCGGGCGCGTCCGCAGCTGTGAGCGGCACGGCCGGTGGCGCTGTTGCGAGTGGTTCGGCTGTAGCCGGTGGGAAGCTCGCGGCAGCATTGGGCACGAAGGCCGCTGCATTGCTCGTCACGAAGTGGGTGCTCGTCGGCGCGCTCGGCGCCGGCGCAGTTGGTGGCGCGATTTGGGCAGTCGACCGAACCGACGCGCCTCGAAACGCTCCGCCGCCGCCTGCTGCACTGGCTGCGCATCCCGAGACGAAACCTGCAGCGCGGCAAGTGGTTGCTGCACCGCCTGTCGTCCCGGCGGCTGCCGTGGAGCCGCCCGTAGCTGCGGATCACAAATCGACCAAGCCCGTGCGGGTGAATGCGCTCGCGGCAGAAAGCGCACTCTTACAGAGCGCGCGTGCCGAGCTGCGCGCCGGCAACCTCGATGGAGCAAGTGACGCCCTCCAACATCTCCGGCGGCGGTTTCCGCGCGGCGTGTTGAATCAAGAGCGCGACGTCTTGCGGATCGAGCTCGCATCGGCGCGCGGCGACGAAGCAGGCGCACGCCGGCTGGCAGCGCGCTTCTTGCGCGCGTATCCGGAGAGCCCGCACGCGGCACAGCTCCGGCCGCTCACAGCGGCACCATGAATGGGCGGGTGCGCGCGCTGCTCGGCGCGTTACTGACACTCGGTGTGCTCGGTGGATGCAAGCCGGAGGTCACATCGCTCGGGATCTGGCGACCGGATGCGGGCGAACGGGACGCCGCGATTCCAGTGGACGCGTCCGATGCGGCGCCAGCCGTGGAAGACGCTGCGACGATCGAGACCGGCCAATACATCGAGGCTGAAGCGGGCGAGCTCAGTGGTGGTTTCACGAGTACGGCGGATGCGACCGCGTCGGCAGGACACTATCTCTCGCCGCCCGGCGCAATCGCCTCGGACAGCGCTCCGGGTGCGGCGCGCGCCCGCTACACGTTCGAAGTCGCGCGCGCTGCGACCTATCGGATCTGGGGGCGAATGCGCGGTCCAGACGCCGAGCACAATCGGTTTTGGTTTCAGGTCGACGGCGGTGATTGGCACAAGTGGCGTTTGAGCACCGGCGACATCTGGTTTTGGGACGCGTTCCACGACGATATCGACTACGGAAATCCGATCGCGTTCGAGCTCTCGGCCGGGACTCATACACTCGTGATCGCGAATGGTACGGACGCTACGGGGTTGGATCGCTTGTACGTCAGCGAGCCGGGCGACGCGCCGCAGGGGAACGACACGCTCTGCAAGCCACCGCACTCGATTGAGCGTGCCGGGCAGTGCGAGCAGAGTTGTGGCAGCCATGGGCGGACTGACTGCGGCGGGGCGGTGTGTGTGGGACACCCGATGATCGTGGCGTATGACTGCGCGGTTTGTTGCTTGTTGGATCAGTGATCGTCGACGCCAACGTCGCCGGCGACGTCACGCAACGAGTCGCCCAGTAACTCACCGCGGCGCGCCCACCGCCAACAGCTGCACGAGCTTCGACCGATTCGTAATCAAGTCTTCGAGCGTGTACGCATCGAGTGCCTCGACGAATGCCGATCGCGCCTCCGCGAGCGCCTTTTTCAATTTACAGGCGGGCGTAATCGGGCAGCGATTGGTCTCGCGATCGAAGCACTCGAGCAAGTTCATGTGCGGCTCGGTCTCGCAGACGAGCTGACCGATTCGAATGGCCGAGGCGCTGCGCGCGAGCGTGAGTCCGCCAGTTTGACCGCGCTGTGCAGACACGTAGCCGCGCTGCGTGAGCCACTTTGCGGCTTTGGACACGTGGTCGCCCGAGATGCCGAACGCTTCGCTGATGCGAGACGCCGGAACGACTTCGCTCGGGTGCGAGCCGAGGTAAATCAGCGTGCGGAGCGTGTAGTCGGTGAACACAGTGAGCTGCATGAGCGAGGCGAGCATGCGCCAGCGCTCGTAGTGCAGCAAGCGCTTTGACACGACAACGCAACCGCGGCGAAACGGCCCGGTCGCGATCGGGTTCGCGCTTGACTTAATTAGGTATCTCAAATACCCAATTCGGCCTTCACCCCTAATTTCGGAGTTCACGATGCCCCTCGACCCTCACCTCTTGCGTGCGAGCTTCGATCTCGCCGTCACCAACCAACCGGAGCTGACCGCGCGCTTCTACGAGATCCTGTTCGAGCGCTACCCACAGGTAAAACCACTCTTCGGTCGCAACTCGAACGCCAACCAAGCAAACATGCTGCAAGGCGCCCTCGTCGCAGTGATGGATCACCTGGACGACGCCACCTGGCTCGCTGACACACTCACCGCGATGGGCAAAAAGCACGTCGACTACGGCGTGACCGACGAAATGTTCGACTGGGTCGGCGCGAGCCTGCTCGCAGCACTCGCCGAAGCTGCAGGCGACCGATGGACACCCGAAGTCGAAGCGGCTTGGATCGAAGCCTACGGTGCGATCGCGGGCCTGATGCAACAAGGCGCACGTGACGCACGCGCCGCCTAAACGCGTTAACCCACCGGCGCGGCGGCCTTGCGGCGCGAGCGCGACACGATGAATACGATGACCGCGAGGATGGCTGCGCCCACCGCCGCGCAGATCAGTTGCATCGTGACGAACTGCTGCAGAGCTCCGCGCACGCTACCCGCGCAGGAAAACGCATCTTTGATCGGCGGCTCGTACCACCAGCCGATGATCGACGGGCCCGCGACACTCGAGATCGCAAAGCCGATGACGGCACCGACAGCGAGCGAAACACCCACGCGAAACGAAAGCGATGCAGGGCGGGCAGGCGAGTCCTGAGTCATCCGCGGATTCTACGCGATCCTCGGCGGCCACGGCGAACCACTGACAGTGCCGCGAACACTAGCAACGCGCTGAACCCGCCGCTACCACCTGCTGGCCTGGCGGCCGAACAGCCGAACCCGGAATCATCGTGGTCCTCCACGATACCCCCATCACTCGCACCCGGCTGTGCGTCAGGCGAACGATCGAGCGCACAGCCAAACCCATCGAGGTCACCCATGCGAAACTTCCGCGCCGACCGTGCGCTGCCACACAACTCCGTCACTTCGGAGAGCTGTCCCGACGCGCTTCGCGTCCAGGCGCGGCCGCAGCCCGCGGCCTTTGGAATGTGCGCGGTCACGTCGCCCGTCACGACGTCGCGCATCAGCAGATTGCCGTTGGGATCGTCGATCTCGACGAGGATCGAGCTGTCGCCGGCGTTCATGCAGCCGATGGCTGCAGCCGAGATGCATCCGCTCACGAAGTCCGTCAGCACGGTGAGCTCGAGCGAAGGCGGCATGAGCCCTTCCGTGCTCGCGGGCTCTGACCCGGTCTTGAACTCGAGTCGCTCCAGATCCGGATCGAGATTCCCGCCGCCCATCGGCCACGCGCGGATCACATAGCGCGTGTTGGGCTGGAGCGGCGCGCGCGGCACGAGTTCGGCGACCTCACCCTCCATCATGCTCACGCCCACATGACTCGTCAGGTCGAACTCCACCGGCGTGCCGTCTTCCGCCTCCCACTTCACCGAGCTCTTTTCCCAGTAGCCACGGATGATTGGCGCCACATCCGTAGCTACGTCGACGTCGCCAGGATGCGGGAGCGAGCTCACGATGGCCTTACCCGGCCAACTGCAGGCATGGGCAGTCCGGGGCGGGAACGCGAGCAACACACCCAACACTGCCCAAATCGCTGTGCTCCGCATGCTGGACTCCCGAGACTGACACAACCCGGCACAAATTCAGCCGCTCTCTCCCATACAGCAAGCCATATGCCACGCCCGCCCGGATACACTCGCCCACGTGGGGAACGGGACCAAGACTCCGGAACGACTGGTTTGGGCGGTGGAATCACTCGAGCTCAAACCGACTGATCACGTGCTCGAGATCGGTTGTGGCTCGGGCGTCGCGGCGTCACTCGTGTGTGATCGGCTGACGCGCGGAAAGCTGCTCGCGATCGATCGCTCCGCGGTCGCTGTGAGCGCCGCTCGCAAGCGCAATCGCGCGCACGTTCGTGCAGCTCGCGCCGAGTTTCGTACGGTTGCGATCGAGAAAGTGGACCTCGGCGCGCGGCGCTTTCACAAGATCTTTGCGTTCAACGTCGGGGCGCTTCGCAGGGACCTCGCATCCGAGCTCGCGCGTCTGACGCGAGCGCTGCGACCGAAGGGAACGCTGCGGTTGTTCGAACAGCCGCCGCTGGATGCGCTGACAGCGAGCGTCGCGGATGGGCTCGTGCGCGCGTTGCAGGAGCAAGGGCTCGTCGTGCGCGACGTGATCTTCAAGGAGCTAAAACCTGCACCGGTCGTCTGCGTCATCGCCAGCAAGGGCGACCCGATCGTGCCGATTTAGTCAAACGTAAGGCCCGCAATGCCCGGCTGACTTGTGGCACGTATAGCTGTCATGGTTCGGGCACTCTGACTCCTGCGTGCACGCGCAGCTTTCAACCGGGACGCAAGGCCCATAGCAGCTTCCCGAGACGCTCGGCACCTGACCTTCCGGGCACTCGGGGACCGCGAGCTTGCACAAGATCTTCGCGGGATCGCAGCTCATCGCCTTCGGCCCAACGCACATCGGAATCGGTGGACACGGCGCGCGAATGCACGTGACTTGTACGAGCTCGCACTGCTCGCCGTCCGGGCAGCTCGGATTGCAAACCGCTGCGCCACCTGCGCCTGCGCCTCCGCTCGCTCCCGCGCCCGCGCCAACTCCAGTGCTCGCACCCGCGCCTGCGTTCCTGCCAGCACCTCCACTCGCGCCAGCACCTGCACCTGCGCTCGCATTCCTGCCAGCACCTCCGCTCGCGGCTGCGCCAGCTTGGGAAACACCGCCCGCGCCTGCCTTCGAGCCGCTCTCTCCATCGCCAGCCTCGGAACCCGTCGTCGCATCCGGAGTGTTCTCGCTAGCGTCCTGCGAGCCGCATGCAAGCCCGGCGATCATCCCGACATGAATCAGAAGTGTGCGCGCACAGACAGTTTGCATAGCCGCATTAGACCGATGAACGTGGGCCAGTGCAATGCCGCGTCGGCGCACGTTAGGCTGCGTTCCAGCATGCGGATCGGCGAGTTTAGTCATGCCGGCGACCGAATCGTACGGTTTTGCAATAGTGAGCGCGTTCGTGCAGATGGATGATCTGCTGCGCGTGCGAACCGCTTGTTGCTAACGCTCAATGCGTAACTCTGGTAGGTAGTGAAAGGCTGGCGCGATCTGTGCTAGCGCAATGCATGGGCCCGGACGTTCCCGTGCCCATGGAGCAAACACTGGAACGTGACATGAGCAAACTAAGGATCTTTCTCGCTGACGATCACCCAATCCTGCGAAGCGGTCTTCGCGTACTCATTGACATCCAACCCGACATGGAAGTCGTCGGCGAAGCAGACGACGGGGCAACCGTCGTTCAAAACGTGCTGGAGTTATTGCCGGACGTCGCCGTGATGGACGTCTCGATGCCACGAATGAGCGGCATTGCAGCGACAGAACAGATCTCGCGCGCAGCACCCAACGTCAAAGTGCTAGCACTCTCAGCGCACGAAGATCGCGGCTACCTGCGGCAAATGCTGAGTGCTGGCGCAGTCGGCTACGTCGTCAAACGCGCGGCAGCCGAAGACTTGGTCCGTGCGATCCGTTACGTCATGCAGGGTCAGACGTATCTCGACCCCGCAATCTCAGGCGCAGTCGTACGCGACATCGTCCGCGGACAAACTGACCGAGGAAACTCCGCTCCTGCGTTAAGTGACCGAGAAACGAACGTTCTAACACTGATCGCTCAAGGTCAGCCGCTCAAGCAGATCGCAGCGCAGCTCAATGTAAGCGCGCGCACAGTCGAAACCTATAAGACGCGTGCGATGGAAAAGCTCGGGCTCAACACGCGTGCGGACATCATCCGCTTCGCGGTCGAACGTGGTTGGCTCAACCCGTAAGGCGAACAGTCGGCGAAGCCGACGGCTGCATACCGTTCAGCGCATGGCGCTCTGCAGAGGTACACGCGCGAGAATCGTCGTTCCCTGGGCCGGCGTAGACTCGACATCGAAGCTGCCACCGAGTTGCATCACGCGCTCGCGCATTCCGAGAATGCCGATGCGTCCGTTCGTAATACGTCGCTGATCGAAGCCGACCCCGTCGTCCTCGACCATCACGATCACGTGACCGGCATGCCGGCTCAGCACGACGCTGACGTGCTGCGCCTGCGCGTGCTTCGCCACGTTCGTGAGCGACTCTTGAACCAGACGGTAGAGCACCGTCTCGACCGCGAGCGGCAAGCGGCAGCCGTCGCGTTCGATCTCTTGCAGGTCGACGGGGATCTGCGTGTGCGCCGACCAATCCGCAACCAGTTGGTCGAGTGCGGAGCTGAGGCCGAGATCGTCGAGCGCGGTCGGCCGCAACCGCGTTGCGAGCGAGTGCAGCTCGCGGCTGAGTCGATCGGCGAGCTTCTGCACTTCGACGAGCTTCGCCGAGACGTCGGGATCGATCCGTCCGCTGTCCCGTGCCGCCTTCAGCAGCAAGCTCATGACAGTAACCGTCTGACCGACTTGGTCGTGCAAGTCTCGCGCGACGCGATGACGCTCGTCCTCGTGTGCAGTCTCCAGCTTGCGCATGAGCTCGAGGCGCGCCGCATCGGCGCGCTCGCGCTCGTTCGTGGCAGCAGCACGCATTGCGGCCAGCTCGAGGTGCGTCGCAACCCGCGCGAGCAGCTCACGCGCACCGAACGGCTTCACCAGATAGTCGTCAGCACCGAGCTGCAAACCCTCGAGGCTCGACTCGTCGCCGGCGCGAGCGGACAACAAGATGAACGGAACACTGCTCAATCGCGCATCTGCACGTAGCGCTTTCAACAACCCGAAGCCGTCGAGGCGCGGCATCATCACGTCGGCGAGCACGAGATCGGGTGTGGTCCGGCGTGCCGCCGCGAGGGCTTCGGCGCCGTCACAGGCGCGAATCACGGTATAACGCTGCTCCTGCAGGAGCCCACCGACGTAGGCACGCATGTCCGCGTTGTCGTCGACGAGCAGGATCGTCGCGCGTGTTTCTGCCGCGGACGGCGGCGGAGTTGTCGTCAGCGCGTCCAAGTTGCGAACCCAGCTCTCCGCCTCCGCTGCGAAGATCGCGGCCGACGTCGCCGAGAAATCCGGAGCCTCCACGACTTCTTCCTCCGACTGGAGCGGCGAACGCGCGAACGGAATCGAGACGGTGAACTTCGCGCCGCGATCCTCCGCGCTCTGCACGCGGACTTCGCCGCCGTGCAGCTTGACCAGCTCCGCGAGGAGCGCGAGACCGATCCCCGTACCTTCGTGCGTGCGAGCGCGTGCACCGCGCACGCGATAAAACCGATCGAAGATGCGCGTCAGCTCCGCCTCTGGAATGCCGACCCCGGTGTCTGCAACGCTGAGCTCGACGTGCCTTTCCAGCTCTTGGAGCGTCACCTCGATCTGCCCCTCGAAGGTGTGCTTGAGCGCGTTGCTCACCAAGTTGAGCACGATCTTCTCCCACATCTCGCGATCGACTCGAACTGCAGCCGACAGCGGCGGGCAGGCGATGCTGAGCCGCAGCCCTGCCGTCTCGATCGCGGAGCGAAACACGCTCGCGAGCTCGGCCGTATACGCGGACAAGTCGATCGGCTGGAAGTACGCCTGCAGGCGATGTTCTTGAATCCGCGAGAAGTCGAGCAACGTGTTCACGAGTCGGAGCAGGCGAAGCGCGCTCTTGTGCACGATCGTCAACCGCTCGCGCGATGCTGGATTCGACCGTAGCTCTTCTTCGAGTGGGCCGAGCAACAAGGTCAGTGGCGAGCGGAACTCGTGACTGACGTTGTTGAAAAACGCGGTCTTCGCGCGATCCAACTCGGCGAGTGTTTCTGCGCGCGCTCGCTCCTGCTCGTACGCGCGCGCATCGGCGACCGCGCTGCCGACTTGGCTTGCGACGAGCTCGAGAAACGCGCGATACGCGTCATCGAACGGCCGGCGCGGACTCACGCCAGCGACGAGCAAGCCAGCGAGTGTGTCGTGCGAACCTGGCCGGATCGGCACGACCACGGCCTTACGAATGGGCTCAGGCCAGAGTCCACTCTGCAGACGAATCTCAGGCTCATCGCTCAGGTCCACTTCGAACATGCGCCGCTCGCGATGCGCCGCCCGGAGCGGCCAGGGTGATCCAGTATCGTCGTCCGAAAGCCGGATGCTTCCCGGCAACTGGAGCTTGGCTTCCGGCTCACCGATGGATGCGATTCGGACCGAGTGACCGTGTTCGTCGTCGGCGTAGATCGCGGCGAACGGAATGTCGTTCGGATTTGCGCGAATCGCCGCAACCGCTGCGTCGTAGACTTGCTCGACGGTACGCGCTTCCGCTCTGCTGCCGAGCCTGTTCAACGTGTCGAGACGGCGGTTCCCCAACAGCTTCGCAGTGCCTTCGGTGCAGGCGCAGAACAGCCCTTCCGCGACGCCGTTCTCATTCAGCACCGGGCTGAATGAGAACGTCACATAGACTTCTTCTTTGGGCAGCTCGCGGTCGAAGAACATCAGCATGTCTTCCGACCAGCTGGCTTGTCCGGCGCTGCGAACCCGCTCGATCATGGGCCCGATCGTCTCCCAAACCTCGGCCCATGCTTCGCGTCCGGAGCGACCGAGCACGGCAGGATGTTTGCTCGGCCCCAGAAACGAGATGTACGCGTCGTTGTAGAACAGCGTGAGCGACGGGCCCCACCAGACGTGCATCGGGAAGCGGGACGTGAGGCAGATACCGAGCGCGACTCGAAGTGTGTCAGGCCAGTCATTCGGTGGGCCGAGATCGGCGCTCGACCAGTCGAAGGCGCGCATGCGTCTCGCCATTTCGCTGTCGCCTGGAAAGAGGCGCTCGAGCTGGGCAGGAGTCAGGGGCGCGGGCGCCATGGACGGACCAATAAGCCGCTTCTGCCCTCGACAACAATGGGATCTTGCGACCCGTAAAGCCCGGACTTGTCAGGTGACCGGGAACCTGAGAACGTCGTGTCAGCTAGCGAACTTCCATGCGAATCGCAGTCTGTTCCGACGAACCTTACCCCGTTCACGTGACGGTGCGCCGCTGGCTGGAAGAGAACGGCCACGAGGTGGTGCCGTTCGGTTCGCTGAAATCCGGCGCAGAAGTGCCGTGGGCGATGGCGGCCGAGCAAGCGGCTGAGGCGATCGTGCGTGGTGATGCCGATGAGGGAGTCTTCTTTTGTTGGACGGGAACCGGCATCAGCATCGCGGCGAACAAGCTGAGTGGAGTGCGCGCTGCGTTGTGCAGTGATCCAGGCCAGGCTGCGGCGGCGCGTGTCTGGAATCACGCAAATGTGCTGTGCTTGTCGAACCGAACACTGTCGGACGACATGGCGAAAGAACTGCTGCGTGCGTGGTTCGAAACGGACCGCGGCGATCAGGGGAAAGCGGGCGTCGAATTGCTGGAGCAAGTCGACAACCGGCACCGGCGCTGAGTCACTTCTGCTGCACTAGCGCTGCACTAGTTCACGAGAATGAATGCAAAGCCGTCGTAACCTTTGCTTCCGACCGTTTGCACCGTCGTCGCGCTGACGCGCGGTTCTGCCGCGACAATCTCGTGAAGGCGCCGCACTCCGATCACATTCGGATCCGTGCTCTCCGGATCGATCAGTGCACCCTTGCGTACGACGTTGTCGACCACGATGACGCTACCCGAACGCGTGAGCTTCAGCGCCCACGCGAAGTACTCGGGGATCGCAGATTTATCGGCGTCGATGAAGACGAAGTCGAACGGCCCACGGTGCTCGGCAGCCAATTGCGGCAAGGTGTCGAGCGCGCGACCGAGCCGCAATTCGATGCGATCGGCCACACCGGCACGCACGAAGTTCGCCTGCGCGATGTCCGCGTGTTTGCGCTCGAGCTCGAGCGTGATCACTTTGCCATCCGCTGGCAGCGCTCGCGCCAGCCAAATCGTGCTGTATCCGCCGAGTGTTCCGATCTCGAGGACGTTGCGTGCATGGAGCGCGCGCGCCCATAACCCGAGCAGTTTGCCTTGATTCGGCGCGACCGCGATCGAGGGCAAGCCACCCGCCGAGCTCGCCTCGACCGCAGCGTCGAGCGCCGCATCCGAGCGGACTAGCCTGCTTTCGATGTAGCGATCGACGGACGTCCAAGTGGGATCGGGCTCGCGAGTGGTCATGCTCCGGGTTGTAGCGACACTCGCGCGGCTCGTCTAGGATCCCGGACAGAAACTTGCGATGCCAAGGTGCGTTCCCGCGCGAGCTGGTGCAGAGTCGAGGCGTGGTGGTGCGACGACACGCGCATTGGAGTTTCCTGCTCGCGCTGAGCGCGTGTATCGCCGCGGGCTGCAGCCGTTCACGCGAGCCCGCAAAGCCGCAACCGGCCACAGCCGCCGAGCGCGCGAAGCTGACGTTCATCGAAGACGACTACGAACGCGCGCGGTCTGAAGCGAGCCATCGCGGAGTGCCGATCTTCGTCGATGTCTGGGCGAGCTGGTGCCACACCTGCTTGAGCATGAAGCAGTACGTCTTGCCGGATCGCGCGCTGCTTCCGCTTGCGGACAAATACGTGTGGCTCGCGATCGACTCCGAGCGGCCGAGCAATGCAACATTTTTGCAGCGCTTCGTGACTCGCAACTTGCCGACGCTGTGGGTGATCGATCCGAAGACTCAAACGCCACTGCTGAAGTGGATCGGTGCAGCCACGGCGAGCGAGCTGCACGACGTGCTCGCAGATACGTTGCAAGCCCGCGCGTCGAGTCCGCAGCCAGCGGCTGCAGGCGTCGCAGAGGCGAATGCAGAATGGCTCCGGGGTGTTCGCGCGAGTGCAGCCGGGAAAACTTCTCAAGCGATCGAACATTTTCAGCGTGCACTCGCGAGTGCGCCGCAGGATTGGGCGCAGCGTTCGCGGACGCTCGAGGCACTGTCGATGCGGTTGGCCGAGACCGACCAGCACGCTGCGCTCGTCGAGCTCGCCGCACGCGAAGCAGCAAAGATGACTCCCGGAACCGCGCGACTGAACGTGGTGTTGAATGCGATCGACGCGGCGGAAGAGCTACCGGCGGATGCGCCCCAGAGCGCGAGCGTGCCCGAGCTCCTGCAGCTGGGCACGCGCATCGCGGCGGAGCCGGGGAACGCCGTTCTGCTCGATGATCGTTCGAGCTTGTACTTGTCGCTCGTGAATGCGCTGAAGTCTCGCGATCCCACGGCCGCGCAGCAACTCGCGACGCGCTGGAGCGAGCTGCTCGATGCGCAAGCGTCGAAGGAAACGGATCCGGCAAGGCGCCGGGTCTGGGATCCGCATCGGGTCGAAGCGTATCTCGCGCTCAACGACGCCGCGCGCGCGATTTCGATGTTGGAGCAGAGCGAGCGCGAGGTGCCGAACGACTACAATCCGGCGGCGCGATTGGCTCGCGTGTATCTCACGCTGGGTCGGGTGCCGGAAGCACGCGGAGCGATCGAGCGTGCGCTGCCGCATAGCGATGGCCCGCGGAAGTTGCGACTCTACATGCTCAAGTCCGAGATCCTGGTTGCTGCGGAAGACAAACCGGGCGCACGCACGGCGTTGGAAGAAGCGCTCGAGTTCGCGCGCCGAGCGCAGCTACCGCCGCAGTACGACAAGTTGCGCCAGTCGATCGAGCGGCGAGCGCAAGAGCTGTCTTGAACGGCGGCTTAGGCGCTTGCAACCGGTCTCGCATTCGAGACAGGCTTCGCGTCACGTGCCGCGCCACGTGCTCACCACGCCGACCGGGTTTCACTCGGGCCAGCTCAGTCACTGAGCTGCGGACTTCAACATCTCGGAGTGCACCTTCTTCAGCTTTGCAACCTTGGGATCCGACACGCCCCGAATGTACGGCTGATTCGGATTTCTGGCGGCGTAGTCGTGGTGGTACTGCTCCGCCTCGAAGAATTCTTTCAACTGCGTGAGCTCAGTGACGATCGGCGCATCGAACGCGTTCGCCTTCTCGAGTTGCTCGATGTACGCCTGTGCGACCTTCCGCTGCTCGTCGTTCGCGTAGAAGATCACCGACCGATACTGCCGGCCCACGTCCGCGCCTTGCCGATCCTTTTGCGTCGGATCGTGCGCGATCGAAAAGAAGATCTTGAGGATCTGCCCGAGCGCGAGCTTCGAAGGATCATAGGTGACCTCGATCACCTCGGCCTGATTCGTTCGGCCCGTGCACACCGTCTTATAGTCGGCCGTTTCCTTCGTATCGCCGGCATAACCTGGCCGTACCGACAGCACACCATCGATCTGCGTGTACACCGCCTCCGTGCACCAGAAGCAACCCCCACCGAGCACGATTGCACGCTTCTCACCGGGAGCCGCGACTGCCTCGGTGACCTCGGGGTCAGGAAAAGAAAATGGATCGATCTTCAAGCCCATGCTTTCGCCTCCAAACGCACCAACGCTCAGAAGCGACCATACGCCATTTTTTCGAGACGCGCTTTTCGCTCAGGGATCGATGAACCCCTGCTTCAACGCCTGAAACAATGCGTTCGGCGCTCGACCACCGGTCGCGTTTGCTGGAAGCCAGCCTTCCTGAATCGTCCAAATGATGATGCCGCCGTAGCCGTTCGACTTCGAATACGCACCCTTTGCGAGAATCGACACCTCGTCCTCGTATGCGATGTACTGCGTGTCGGCTTTGCAGCCGCTGTCGTTCACCGGGTTGCTCAACGCCAGGTACGGCACCTGCGCCATGTCGTCGAACTTTCGCGCGCTCGCGTTTTTGTCGAGCGTGCTGCCGGGTGCGAACAGCGTGCTCAACGGATAGTCGTTGTCACCGCCGACGATGCGCTGACTCGAACCGTTCGTCGCTTGCCGCGGCCCGGTGATGCCGCCGGTGTAACAAATCGCGTAGAAGCTGATGCCCATCCCGAGCTTGTTCTTCGGGATGCCCGCCGTCGCGTAGCGCTGCAACGAATCTTCGATCGTGATCGGCGTCGCCGGCATCGCACCCTTGAGCGGACTGCTGAACCACGAGTTCCAACCCGAACCGGCGACTGCAGTCGCTGGGTAATAGGTTTGAATGTTGAACCGATCGAGCGACTGCGCGAGCGTAACCAGCTTCGGATCGACGCTGTCGATATTCGGATTGATCGGGCCGCCGGGGTACGACAAGCTGATCGACGGCTTCGCCGCACGCAAGCCTTGCGCGAGCGCGACGAGATCATCCACGTTCACGCTGTCTTCCCAGTCGAGGTCGATGCCGTCGTAGCCGAGCGTCGTGAGTGCGTCGAGCAACGTCGTGATGAACGCGCCGCGGTTGGCTGCAGTGGCTGCGGCGGCGATCTGTGGGCCCGCGCCGGCGCCGCCCAACATCAGTAGCGCTTTGACGCCGTGTGCGTGGGCTGCCGTTGCGAGCGCCTTCGCGTCTTGCTCGCCGGTACCTCGCTCACTGCTGAAGTCGAAGTCGAGCGTGTGATCGGCTTTGACCAACATCGGCGCGAACGCGACGTGGGTGAGCCCGCTCCAGTCGATCTGATCGATCTCGAGCAAGTGGAGCTGATAGCCGGTGTAGTAACCGAGCACCCACTGGTTCGTGCTCGACACGCCGCCATTGCCACTCGAGCCGCTGCTGCCCGCGGCCCCGCCAGCGCCGCCGCCGCCCGACCCAGCACCACTCGATCCGGCTCGGCCGGCTGTGCCAGCATTCCCGCCCGCTCCGCCTCGACCCGCGGTTGCGCCACCCGTTCCTGCGCGCGCACCGCCGCTTCCCGCTGCAGCCCCACCAGCCCCGGACTGTGCACCGCCCGCGCCCGAGTTTCCACGGATGGATCCGCCGCTGCCGCTCGCACCTGCGTCGCCGCCATCCGGTTGGCGATCCGACGAGTCGTCTCCGCTACACGCCGCTACGAACAGCACGAACAAGATCGGTAAACGTCGCATTCGAATTCCCTAGCCGGAGGTTGCCGATTATCCACCCACAAAATCGTGTTGCACTTCGAGCCGCTCGATCTGCAGCTCGGCACGAGATTGCCAACCGCGGCACGAGGTCGGCTCATGTGCGTTCTCGTAAGGAGTGGTCCGCCGTGCAGCCACCGGCCCAAATACACTAGACTGTACATTCGATATGCCGGCGGTTGTTCAGTCGCTCGTGAGTGACGTACGAGTGGTGGTGTTTGGCCCTCTGGTGCTGTCGGCAGCCGAACTCGAAGCGCACATTGCCGAGGCCGTGGCGTGGCGTGGGAGCCTCGCGTGCGTTGCGTCCTCGTCGACGTGGTGACCGGCGGGTCGCTGACCCCGCGTGATCGAGTCGCGCTGGCGAAGGCCAAACTACTCGCGAAGCCGAGCGCCGTACTCGTAGAGTCCCGACTGACGCGCAGTATTCTCACTGCCGTCAGTTGGCTCGGCGGCAATATGGCGCGTTCACGCCAGGGGCGTTGGACGAAGCCTGTGACCACTTGCAGATCAGACTGCCGGAGCGACCGCGGATAGCTCAAGCGATCGGAGCGCTGCGGAGCGCGATCGGTTGAGGTTCACAGCGGTGGGTTTCTAGCACTCGCCGAGCTTGCGAACGTAATCGCCTCTGTGGCGTACGGGCAGTCATGCAACGAACTGCGTCGACGTTGCATCGTTGACCACCCGTGGACGCGAAGCGGAATTGGAATCCGATCTTAGTTCGCGCAGTTCGTGCAACCGCGAGCTGATACGCGCGTTGATTGCGATCTCGCACAGGAGCCACGCCACACCTCGCGATGTATTCGCTTCGCTGACGCGCATACCGCACGCACGGTAGTGGGCCGCATCTTGCAATCGCACCTCTCAGGAGGACACGGCTTCTATGTTCATGCACAACAAGCGACTGCAGTACACGGTCCGAGTTAGCGAGGCGAATCCGGGACTGGCGAACTTGATGTTAGAGCAGTTCGGCGGCCCGCAGGGTGAGCTCGCCGCAGCGATGCGCTACTGCACGCAAGCGCTCGCGGAAGAGGATCCAGGACGCAAAGACATGTTGCTCGACATCGCGACCGAGGAGCTGAGCCACCTCGAAGTCATCGGAACGATCGTCGCCATGTTGAACAAAGGTGCCAAGGGAGAGCTCGCCGAAGGCACCCACGAGCAAGCAGAGATGTACCGCACCATCACGGGTGCCGGCAACGATAGCCATCTGACACAAGTGCTATATGGTGGCGGTCCGGCGCTGACGAATTCCGGCGGAGTTCCATGGTCTGCGGCCTATATTGACAGCATCGGCGATCCGACTTGCGATCTCCGCTCCAATATCGCGGCAGAAGCGCGCGCGAAGATCATCTACGAGCGGCTGATCAACTGCACGCCGGACGTGGGAGTTCGCGACGCTTTGACGTTTCTGATGACGCGCGAGATCGCCCATCAGAAGTCGTTCGAGAAGGCGCTGTATTCGATCGAGCCGAACTTCCCGACCGGCAAGCTGCCCGGGGATCCGCGCTTCACGGATAAGTACTTCGATATGTCGCAGGGCGACGGAAACGCCACGGGTCCGTGGAATCACGGGCCCCAGTGGGAGGTAGTTTCCGAGCGTAACCAACAAGCTGCGGTGGATGGCGGGGACGGCCTGGCGCAGACGACACTCACGGCGCCGCAAAAGCGCGCGATCGAGCAACTCGCGGCGCGCACTAGGTCGGCACCCAACGCAGACCCCCTGACGGGAGCGGATCTTGGGGCTGGCCCCGGTGCGGGCACGATGACGAAGTCTGTCCCATCGAAGCAGCGATGACGCCTCGCGGCGACACAGCGTCCGAAGCGGGCGCTCGCACGACGCACCAAGCGGTCGTCGTGCGAGCGCCAACCCGGTCCTCGCAGGAGCACACCGCGAGCCTGAAAAAACCTCTTAGCAGCTGGGCGTTTCTCGGCCCGGCATTGCTAGTGAGCGTTGGCTACATGGACCCGGGCAACTGGGCCACGGATCTCGAAGGTGGCGCTCGCTTCGGATACCAGCTGATCTGGGTGCTGCTCGCAAGCAACCTGATGGCATTGCTGCTGCAGAACCTGTGTGCGCGCCTCGGAGTCGTTACAGGGCGGGACTTGGCGTCCGCTTGTCGAGCAGAGTACTCGCGCCCGCTCAGCTTCACACTTTGGGTCCTGGCTGAGCTCGGCATCATCGCCTGCGACCTCGCGGAAGTCCTCGGCAGTGCAGTTGCACTCCACCTGCTTTTCGGCATTCCAACTCTGACAGGCGCGCTCCTGACGAGTGTCGACGTGCTCGTGATCCTGATGCTCCAACAGCGGGGGATGCGCCGCCTGGAGGCAGTCGTACTCGGGCT
>DASRXR010000800.1:0-5757 GCA_035687405.1 Polyangiales bacterium | reverse complement strand
CGCCGCCGGAGCAGATATCGCCACAGCGCGAGCAGTTGGTGTCCGTACCCGTTGCTCCTCCCGACGGACACATCTGAACGCAAGTCGCGTCGACGCACGCCACGGTTCCGCCGGGTGGAGCCGGGCAGTCGATGCACTCGGGTCCGCAGTTATTCGCGTCGGTGTTATTGACGCAAACATCGCCACATTTGTGCTGTTGCGCAGAGCAGACAACTTGGCAGCTTCCATTCATGCATTGCGTGCCGCCCATGCAAACCGTGCACGAGGCACCGCACGCGGAGTTGTCGTCGCTCGCGCCGCACCGAGTACCGGTCGCGCACTTGAAGCGGCCGCCAGCGCACGTGAAGTCGCATGCGTTGTCCTCGCAGATCGCGGCCCCGTTGGCGGGCGCTGGGCAGTCCGTGCAGCTCGATCCGCACTGATTCGGATCGGTGTTGCTGACGCACGCATCGCCACATTTATGCTGTTGGGGATCGCAAACGACTTGGCAGCTTCCATTCACGCACTGCGAGCCGCCGGTGCACGCCGTGCACGACGGGCCGCACGCAGCCTCATCGTCGCTCGCGCCGCACCGATTACCGGTCGCGCACTTGAAGCGTCCGTCAGCGCAGGTGAAGTCGCATGCGTTTGCGTTGCAGGTTGCGGCCCCGTTCGCGGGTGCTGGGCAAGGGGTGCAGTTCGGCCCGCACTGAGTCGGGTCAGTGTTGGCGATGCATTCATTGCCACATTTATGCGTTTGGCCTGTGCATACGACCGTGCAAGCTCCGTTGAGGCACTGCTCGTTGCCTGTGCAGACGTCGCAAGACTCACCGCATGCGGTTTCGTCGTCGTTGCCCACGCACCGATCGCCGCACCGGGTCAAACCAGCGTTGCAAGTGAAGTCACAGGCCCTGTCCCTGCACCTTGGTGCTGAGCCCGCCGGTGCAGTGCAGACGTCACCGCATGTCCGGCAGTTCTCGACAGTGTTGAGTCTGCCGCCGCCGGGGCACGTGCATTGGCCATTTTGGCAAGACTCGCCGGGCGTGCACGCGTTTCCGCACGCACCGCAATTGCTCGTGGTGTTGTTCGCGGTGCACGTCAGGTTTCCTCCCGTTCCACAGGTGATCGTTCCGGGAGGGCAGGTGGATCCACACACGCCGCCTGGGCAAGTTGGAATGGCTCCCATCGGAGCACCCGACGGTAACGCACACGGCGTGCAACCAGGGTTCGCGTCGGTGCCGTTGCCGCACCAATTTACGTCGTCGTTGCGGCGGCACGTACCGTTGCAGTCGTGCGTTCCGCTTTCGCATTGGCACTCACCGCCCTCGCACGGACGACCCCCACAGTCGGTGTTGCACGCTCCGCAGTTCGCTGAATCCGTTTGCAGATTCACGCACTGGTCGTCGCACTCCGCTGCCGTCGAAACACACTGATCACACGCACCAAAGACACAATTCGCTCCGCACGTTCTGGTCGTCAGCGCATCGCAACTATCGATCTGGCCCGGCGTACATTGGCCTTGGCCCGTGCATGTTCCCCATACCGACCACTCACCGGTGCTTCCGTCACATGTTCTCGACTGCGTTCCACATCTTCCACACGCCTGGGTCGACTCACCCGTACACGCCTGGCCCGTGCATGCCGTTGGCCACTGACACGTCGCCGCACAGGTTTGCGTTCCACCCGAACCGCAACGCCTCGTCGAACCCGGGTTACACGGACCCTGATTCAGACACGCCGAAAACGGTGTCCACAGCGCCGTGAGACCATCGCAGTCACGCGACTCGCTTCCGCAGAAACCGCACGACCTCGTCATCTCACCAGCGCAAAGTTGACCGGTACATTCCTCGTTCCACATACAACTGGCGAGACACGTCTGCATGCCACCGACGCCACACGCCTGCGTCGAACCCGGCGCGCACTGGCCCTCGTTCGAACACGCCGCCCATCCACTCCACACACCGGTCGTACTGTCACAAGTGCGCGCTTGAATGCCGCACATGCCACACGGCTGACTGGCCGGCCCCTCACACACCTGACCAGCACACGCCGCATCCCACTGACAGTTACCACCGCACGTCTGCATGCCACGCAAACCGCAAACACGCGTCGCGTTCGCCTCGCACATGCCCTCTTGGCCACACGCTGCAAACGCCGACCACTGCACCGTGGCCTCATCGCACGTACGCGATTGCGTTCCACAGTTGCCACACGCTTGCTGGGGCGCGCCGTCGCACACTTCCGTGCCGCACACGCCCCACTGACAATTGCCCATGCAAGCCTGAGTGCCATCGACACCACACCCTTGCGTCGTCCCCGGCGCGCACTGGCCCGAGTTCTCGCACTCATCCCACTCGGACCACTCACCGTTCGTACACGCGCGGCGCCGCGTTCCACAGTTGCCGCACGCCTCGACCGCCATGCCCGCGCACGTCTGACCGGTGCAGTCTCCCCAATCGCACGTGCTCAAACACACGCGCATGCCATCCGAGCCGCAGTTCTCGGACGCATTCGGCGTACAGACGCCTTGCCCGAGACACTCGCCCCACTCGGACCAATTTCCGTTCTTACACGTCCGCCGCTGCTGGCCGCAGTCACCACACGGCTGAAACGACAACCCCGCACACGACTGACCGACGGGATCGCCCGGCGTCTCGATCACGCTGTCGTCCATCATGCCGATCGATTCACTCGTGTCACTCGGATGAGTCGCCGACGACCAATCACCACACGACGGCGTGCTCAACGTCTTGCCACCGCACATGTTGCTCGCGACGATTACGAGCTTACTTCCATCCGAACTGTCGCGGCACAACGCCGGCGGCAACATGAAGATCGTGCCGTCGTTTGTCCAACCTTCCGGCCCTCGATCGAGCGCAATCCAACACGCGCCGGTTCCGCCACCACAGATGCCGTCGCTACCTTGCGGCAGCTTGATGCCGACGCTGATGTTATTGGGATCGTCATTGTCGATCGGGAACGTGCACGTCTCTTTGTCGACGTCGACACGGAACGCTTTTGTGAAGCACGTGAGCACGTCGAAACAGTCGTTTATCGACGGGTCGCGCTTGCCACTCTCTGCGCCAGACCACGGACCAGGCATGTATTCCGGTAAGGTGGAAACATTGACCACGGCCGACTCACACAATCCAACCTTGCACGTTTGCTCATCGCCACAGGTAGAAGTGTCATCGTCGCGCGCCGTGCCGGCACACAGGTACGTCAACGGCAATCGCACCATCGCTAGGAAGTCGGACGGGATCGAAGTGACCACGCTACGCTCGATGCGCGCCACTCCCGCCTTGTAACCGATCGCTCGGATCACGACGGGGTTCGAGTTGCCGATCGGCTTCAACCGAAACTCCGCCGGCATCAGCAAACGCCCGGAACCGAGCAAGTGATCTTCGGTTCGGAGCGTCTTGCCTTGCGTCACCTCGAAGCGAATTCGATCGATGTCTTTCGGCATCGAGAGATCGCTTTCGACAACGACGGCAAGCCCACCATCCTTCTTGTCGTCACTGCAGCCAACCGCTGCAATGGCTGCGATCACCGCAAGCGCAAACACGCGAGCAGAACACTTGCTCGAAGCGCGTAGAGCGAGCGAACCGAAACTACGAAGATCAAAAAGCGAAAGCCATAAAGTCGACACAAACCCACCCCTATCACGCTCCACCCGGCTTGTCTCCGCTGGCCCCTGTGACTCTTGCGGTTCACCGTCCGCCTCCATTGGCGGCCGTCTTGTGTGCGAAATTGCCGTTGCGCCGGGTCTTCGCCGCAACGTTTTCTGGGCTGTGTTTACTTTTCGCCCGCCGCGGCACGAAGGCCTCACACGGCGTCCACTCCGGTCGTCGACCCGGTCAATGACTCACGCGAATCGGCAACATCACAGCACCGGGCGAGAGGGTGCCGAGCGTAAAGTCGGCGTCCTTCGAGGGCCTCAACAGAAAGTAAGCGCCCGTGGCTAGGCCACCTGCCGCTACCACACCCATGCCCAACCAAACCCAGGTCGGAACTCCGCCCCGCTCGTCTTTCTCGAGCTGCACGTAGATCGTCCGCGGCTGGCCCACCTGGACCACGATTTCCTTTTCGTACGGGACCATTCCGGCCGCGCTGACTCGCAACGTGTGCTCGCCCGCCACGAGGGGTGCTTCCCAACGCCCGTGGCCCACGAGGCGCCCATCGATATAGATGGCGCTCGGCGCATCCGACGCGACCGTAATGCGCGCGTCTCGCGGCGCCGCCGGCAGCGTCATGTAGAGGGTGAGCTCCGAACCACCTGCAAATTCCTGAGTGATGACTTGATCCTGAAACCCGGCCTTCGAGACGCGAATGCGGCGCGTTCCGAGATCCACCAACAGCGTATCGGCGAGCGGCGTCGTTCCAGCGAGCCGGTCGTCCACGAACACCGACGCACCCGGTTCATCGACCACCAGGTGAACCCGACTGATCAACGTGTGCAGCGTGTCGATCAGCGTAATGACCTCCGCCCGCTGCGCCTCACTCATGCGCAGATCGCCTTCCTTGCGATAACGCGCGAGCAGCGCGAGCGCGTTCGCGTAGTGGCGCGCGCTCTTCTCACAGGCCGCCATGTTCCACAGCAGCCGCGGGTCGGGCGCGGATTCGAATGCGCGCTCGAACTTCAGCAGCGCACCCGCGTAGTCCTGGTCCTCGAACAACACGCGGCCAGCCTCGTAGTCTTGTCTGGCTGACCCTGTGAGGGTCTCAGCAAGCGAGCCTGCAGCTGCCGGCGGCAGATTACGCGGACTCGGACCGACCGGTTGAGCCGCTGTGAGCTGCGCGGCGAGCGCTAGCCCAGTGAGCGCCACTACTAAACTGACTGTCAACCGGTGCAACTGCATGACTTTACCGCAGTGCTGTCCGAGGAAACGCATACAGCCGCCCCGAGCTATTGAGCCAGTAAACCCGATCGTCGTCGGCGACTAAATCATTTCCGGGATAGTCCTTCGCATAGTCAGCCGCGATCCGAGGCCCCGGCCCAGTCGCGGGCACCACGATCACCGACGAGCTTCGCACCGCACGCATGTCGTCATCGGTCTCGTACTCGATGCGTGACAGCACGATCGCGCCATCGGTCGCCCCAACCATCGCGAGCTGACTAAGGTTGCGATCCACGGTCGTCTGGTACGCCACATCGACCATGCCGGGTTGCGTCAGGTCCACCCGCTGCACTTGAACAGGTACGGTGCCGTCCTCTGCGGGCATGCCTTCGAACAATGCGAACAGCGACGTGCCATCGACCTGGACACCCGTGAAGCCGCCACCGCGCTGATCCTCAATGTCGAGGATTTGCTCGGGAATTACGGTAGTGCGTGCGCCGTCGGCCTTCGCGAGCCTGACTACGCTCGAGCTGCGGCGGGTCTGGCCGTTCTGCCCGGCCGAATCGACGTCGACCGCGAGGTACAGCGCGCTCTCGTCCTGCGCGAACTGAAAGACCGGTTGCGTCCCGCCGGTATCGAATCTCTTCACCGGCATCATCGGCTCGAGCGCGATCAACTGCACGGGCGAGCCTTGCGCGTTCGCGAAGCCGGTCGCGAGCGCGAAGATCCTCCCGGCACTCGCGAGCATCGTCGTGCTCTCGTAGACGGCGCCGCCGACCGGGAACCGATCCGCGAGCGAGTTGCTGCCGAGGAACGGCGTGCGCTGAATCTCCTGATCCGCCGCCCAATACAGCGCGTCCTGCGAAACCTCCGCAGGAAACCGCAGGTTATCGCGCCCGTTCGGGGGATTGAGCGAGCCCATGACCGTGCTCACGCCGGT
>DASRXR010000799.1:0-14474 GCA_035687405.1 Polyangiales bacterium | reverse complement strand
ATCTGAACGGTCGAGCGTGAGTCCAGCTTTACTCACGGCAAACACATGAACGAGAGTCCTTCCAGATCTTGTTCATCCATCGGCAGCAGCTCGATCTCCAACGACTTCGAACCGATCTCTAACGTGTCCGGTTCCGTCGGCGCTTGTTCACCTGGCGCCTGGAGGCGCGTTGGAAAGAAGGCCTCGGCCTCCTCCGCACCTACCCTGAAACGGATCCACGTCGAGCCACCGTCTAGCGCTCGCACTACCGAGATCACGTTCTGCTCCTCGACTCGATCCGACTCACCAAAGAAGACTCGAAAATCCTCGTAACTCCCGTCGTGCTCCGGCCTCGTCACGATCAAACGGCGCGTACTCTCCACTTTCGCCGAGTATTCGACGACGACGTCTCCCGGTAGATTGCGCGCCCGCAACCCCGAAAGCACCGACGCATCCACGACCTCGAGCTCATCACCCTCGTGCGCCGAGATGTCGAGATTTTTGTCCTGCAGCGGACCACTCACGACGAGCATTCGCGTAGGCGTCCCGCGTATCTCGACGAACAACGTGAATGGCTTCGCTCCCACCACACTGAGTGAGAGTCGCTGCGCTCCATCTTCGTTCGACTCCCCTGAACCACTGACTTCGCGACGCACGAGCGTCAGATCGTCCGACACAAAGAGCCGATGGTCCGAAGGATCCTCGGGATTGTCGTCCACGACGTACAGCGTGCCGTCGGTAGCTTTGCCAACCGCAGTCACATGACCGAGCTTGATCGGAACCTCAGTCGTCGCGAGCGGCTCACACGACACCGGACCCTCGTCGTCTTGCGGACAACCCGAACCGAGGAGCGCCGCCGTCAGCAGCAGGGAAGACACTGGCCCGCGTTGTGTCATGCCAGAAATGATAGCAAGGCTCGTACCCAGTGGAAGGTTGTCGCGGCGCAGTACGGGCGTGCCAGAGTGTGCCGGAACCCGCCTTTATTGCGTAGGAGCGACCCGAGAACGCTGCGGCGCCGTGTGCGAGGCCTAGATCAGCCTGCCCGAGAACCGCACCAAGATCGTTGCAGCGAGCCGCGGGGCGCGCTACTCGAGCGGCAATGGATGATCGTGATCCGCTTCACGACACTTCGCGAGTCCTACGCGAGCTCGCTCGTGACTACGCGAGCATCAACTGGGCGTACTTCGGGAACCGACTACGGCCAACCCCACTCTCGATCAGCGACGATCGCACGCGTCTCGGCTGCTTCGTCCCCGAACCTCGGCGGATCGAAGTTTCGCGCGAGCTCGTAGCAAACCAGTCGTGGGGCATCGTGCTCGAAGTGCTGAAGCACGAGATGGCGCATCAGTTCGTGCACGAGATTCTAGGGCATCACGACGAGCCGAGCCACGGCCCTTCGTTCCAAAGGACATGCGAGCAACTCGGCATCGACCCGCATGCGAGTGGAGTCCCGGCCACCGCTCCTCGGCGAACTCCCATCCTCGACCGAATCAAGAAGTTACTTGCACTCGCCGCAAGCCCGAACGAGCACGAAGCTGAAACGGCCATGCGAATGGCACATCGCTTGATGCTTCAGCACAACCTGCAGCACGTCAGCACCGACCCAACCGCGGGGTCATACGGGTTTCGCCACCTCGGTCGTTACACCGGACGCGTCTGGGAATCGGATCGCTTACTCGCCGGACTGCTCGGAGAATTTTTCTTCGTGCAACCGATCTGGGTTTCGGTGTTTCGAGTCGCCGACCAGAAACGCGTGAGCGTACTCGAGGTGACAGGCCGCCCCGACAACCTGGACATGGCCGAGTACGTGTACGGTTTTTTGCAGCACGCCGCCGACTCACTCTGGCGTGAACACAAACGCGTTCACGACATCCAAAGTAATGTCGATCGCCGCGCATATTTAGCCGGCGTCATGCGCGGTTTCGCCGACAAGCTTCGCAACGAACGCAAAGCCCAAGAAGCGAGCGGGCTGGTGTGGGTCGGCGATCCAGTCGCGACTCAGTATTTCAGAAAGCGGCATCCGCGCGTCCGGACGACGAGCTACGGCACCAGTACGGGAAGTGATGCCGGCCGGCATGGCCGCGCAGCCGGACGAGAGCTCGTGTTGAACCGCCCGCTCGTACGCGGCACCACTCCCACACCACGGGCACTGCCGAAGTAGTGCGGCTGTCCCCCAGCAAAACTGCGTCAGAGCACTACGACTGTGAAGTCGCAAAACGCTGGGCGCGAGTCCCTCTCACAGGCGCACTACACCTTCGAGCCGGTTCCGAACTTCGGTGCCGTCCGGATCTATCAAGTCCTTGGTGAGCTCCGCGACTACGACACGCTGCGTTGGAGTCGGAAGCGCATCACGCAACAAACCAAGCAACTTCGGTGGCGCGATCAAGACCAACCGATCGTACGCGTTAGTCGCACGATAGTTGTCCAAGTAGCGCGCGAGATGGACGGCCCACTCGTGCTCGACTCGCTCCGCCGGATTCTCCTCGGTCGAAAACGCATGTCGCCCATAACCGCCGCGATCGAACGCGCGACCCGGGCGGTCTGTGTCGATGTCTCGGGGCCTCAGCCGACCCTCCGGATGCGGAATCCGATGCGCGACGGTGAGCGGTCGACCACGACCGTTGCTCGAGAAGACCGTCGCCCCATCGCGGCGAGCGACTAGGATCCAAGTTACCTTCGCATGATCAGATAGTTGCAGGTTCACGTACGCTGCTCCTTTGCTCCGCGTGATCACGGACACGCACGCGCTGCACAAGTGCACGCGGCACGCCAACCACGAAGCTCATGCGGGCGTATCTGCACGCTCGAAAAAGCCGAGGCGAACGTCGGATACTGAGACGGTCGATCGAGATTCGAACGCTTTCTGCACTATCGCAGCGAAGTCGAATCGGGCGAACGCGACTGCCATCGCAGGGTGTCGTCATGTCACTCGAGGTCCGCGTTCGAAACCTTGCTTGAGCTCATCCACGAACATGCGGACCATCTGGTGCGTGTCGTAGTAAGCATGTTTCGAGTCGTTACTGACTCGGATGATCTCCTCTTGCGCAGCCCATCCGCGCTCGGTCAGCAACTCCCAATCTCCCCGCGATTCTGCGTGTCCCAGCGTCGACTGAAGTGACACTTCCTCGCGTGTCACGCGCATCGTCTTCAAACCTCTGCGAGTTGTTCGGTCCCTGGTCATACCGTCCTCCCACCGCGCGTGGCCGACCACGCGAAACTTTGCATGCAGCTCGTCTGCGCCGTACGGCGCAGACCGTCGCTACCCGCAGCTGCAGCGCGCTGGCGCTGTCCGAACGCGAGTTTGTCGCCATGCGCTTGCAGGATTGACGCCAACGATTCGTCGCGCACCTGTCGTGTACCTACCGAAGTCACGTCGCGCGAGCATGATGGCTCCGGCCGCCCTTGCTCACGATCAAACTCGCGAACCAATATCCGCTCGAAACGCACCGAGCTCGGTTGCGCGTGAAAAGGGTGATGCGATGACGCGGGCGCAAATTCTCGGTTTGTTCATCGTGGTGATGTCCGTCGCGTGTAGCGACGACAACGGAGCCAAAACTGAACCGATGTCCGAGAGCGGGGCCGGAGCTCCCGCGCCGCAGTCTGGAACGGGGGGCAGCGAAGCCGGTGCGGGCGCGGCGGGCGGTGGACAGGCCGGCACGCCGGTCGCGGGCAAAGCCGCAGCTGGAAGCGGCGGACAGAGTGCGGCCGGTAGCGGCGGCGTTGTAGCTGGAAGCGGCGCAGGCGCCCCGGCGGGTTCGGGTGCAGGCGGGCAACCGAGTGCGGCCGGTAGCGGCGGCCCGAGTGCGAGTGGTCGCTTGCCTGACGGCACGAACCCGAATGCGGTCAATCCCTACCCAGACTACAAGAGCGAGATCTACGCAGACGACAAGCTCTGGATGTGCAAGCCCGGGCTCCAGCAGAACTACTGCCTCGAGAACATTGCGGACGCGACTGAAGCATTGCCCGATGGCACGTTCAAGCCGTTCATGGACGACCTGCGAACGGACCACCCGTTCGACTGCATCTTCTGGTACCCGACGGTCAACCGTACCGAAGATCCGACGAGCCTCGACTTCTCGGATCCGGAGCCGATGCTCGGTTCGATCCGCAGCCAGGCCGCCCGCTTCTCGCGTGTGTGCAATGTCTACGCGCCGTTCTATCGGCAAGTCTCGTTGAACAACGGCGGTGATCGCGAGCTCGCCTACAAAGACGTAGTCGATTCTTTCAAGCAGTACATCGCGAACTGGAACAAGGGCCGCTACTTCGTGATCTACGGCCACTCACAAGGCACCGGCCACGCGACTCGCCTGATCAAAGAAGAGGTCGACACCAAGCCCGAGCTACGCGAACGGTTGATCTCTACCCTGCTCGTCGGCGGCGGAATAACTGCCGACTCGTTCGCGAACATTCCGCTGTGTGCGAAGGCGGATCAGTTCGGTTGTTCGGTCGGGTATCGAACCTACGGCGAGCCTACACCGCCGACGGGAACCGCCGTCCCGGCAGGCCTCGCGTGCGTGAACCCTGCAGCCATCGGCGGCGGCTCCGCGATGTTGAAGGGTGCTTTCTTTCATTCGAAAGGCTCGAACTACGCGCCCGCGCTCGGCGCCGACTTCACGGGCCACTTCGGCTTGTTCCGAAACTTCTTCACGGGCGAGTGCAAGGACGCTCCAGGCGGTGGTCAGATCCTCGAGATCGACTACGCGAATCAAGCGGATGACAAGCGCGCGAAGTTCTTGGACTTGAGCACGGAAATCGGCTTCGGCTTGCACGTGTTCGACTACAACTTCCTAATGGACGATCTCGTCGACCTCGTGCGATCGCAATCCGAAGCGATGGTCAAAGCAAAGCCCTAGCTCGCACGAGGCAAAACACGTGGCGCCGGGTGACACCGGGGCAAGTTGTGGGTGAACCGCGGCACAAGTCGGTGCCCGACAGTCGGGTTGCTGCTGACGGCTGCGGCTGTAAAACCAACCCAGCTCCGACGACTCATTGCGATCCGGTCGGACGCAAGGGGGTGGAGCGTGCGAATCACTCATCGATGCAGGCGGCGGTGCCTGCTGTTCGTCGGGGTCTGGGTTGCAGCTTGCGGCGACAGTCACGGCCCGGCACCTTTTGCCGGCATGCGAACCCCTGAAGCGGGCGGCGGCAGCGCCGGCAGCGAGGGTCCGATATTCTCGGACCCCACCGGCTCGCAGGACCGCTGCCTCGGCGCGGTTTGCGAGACCCCGGCGCTGCCACCTCAACCCGACGTGCCGTTCCTCGGCGACGCGGGTGATGGCTGGTTACGTCTCATCGAAGCCGATTGGGCGCTGGGGCCTCAGACGGAAGGCTATCGCTGTATTCGGCAAACGATGACCCGAGACGTGTACGTGACTGCGTTCGCGCCGCTCGTTCCAACGGGCACGCATCACACCGTGCTCGAAGTTCATCGCAGCAGCGTCGAGCCGGATGGCGTGACGGTGTGCGGAGTTACCGCGGGAGGCGAACGGCGCTTGCAAGGCGCCGGAGCGGGCACCCAACCAACACCATTGCCCGACGGAGTCGCGATGAAGATCGGTGCGGGCGAACAGCTCCTGATGAACTTGCACCTGTTCAATGCGACCAACGATGTGCTGCGCGGCACGAGCGGAATGCGGATCAAGGTCGCGGCGCAGGAACAGGTCAAATACGAGGCCGAAGTGCGATTGATGGGCCCGCTCAATCTGCAGATTCCGCGCGGCCAAGTGACACAGGGCGGAAGTTGTAAGTTCGGCAGTCCTGCAACCATTTTCTCGGTCGCCCCGCACATGCATCAGCTCGGCGTGCACGCAAAGGTGGTCGCCCACAGTGCGATCGGTGGCGACAGAGTCTTGCTCGACATGCCGTACGAGTTCACGCATCAGCTCGTCTATCCCATCGCTCCGGTGCAACTCGCGGCGGGAGACAGCATCAGCGTGGAGTGCACGTACCTCAACACGACTGACCGCACCGTGTCGTGGGGAGACAGCACGTTGAGTGAGATGTGCTTTGCGAGTGTGGGGGCCTACCCATCGACGAACAGCGACGGTATGCCCTGTTGGAACTGAAACAGTGTCGCCTGGAACGCGATACATTCCGCGATCCGCCACCGCTCGCTGCGGTGCGTGCTCACTCCCCACGCGCACGCCCCGCGCGCAATCAGTTGTGGCCGCCGACCGGCGGCGCCTCGCGAAACGTCTCGCGTCCCATGCGACGTTGTTTACGACTCGGGCTACGGCTCGACTCCGTCCTGTCGGCGAGGCTAGGTTGCAACCCATGCGCCTCGACAGCAACACCGTTCTCATCACCGGGGGCGCGAGCGGCATCGGCTTTGCTCTCGCTCGCCGCTTCGCTGCTGCCGGCAGCACAGTCGCCGTGTGTGGCCGCCGCCAAGAACAACTCGATCAAGCTCGCCACGACTGCCCCGAGCTCCACACGATCCAGTGTGATGTTTCAGTCGAAAGCGAACGAATCCGACTGATCGAACAAGTCGTCCACGACTATCCCGCGTTCAACGTGCTGATCAACAACGCCGGCCTCCAGCAGCGCCCGCCGCCACTGGTCGAAGCCCAAGACTGGAACCAGCATCGCGTCGAACTCGACACCAACTTGGCCGCGCCGATGCACCTCTCGTTCCTCGCGATCGCACCGCTTCGCCAGCAGCCAACGGCTGCAATCGTGAACGTTACCTCGGGGCTTGCGTTCACACCCATCGCCATGATGCCGACGTACTGCGCGACGAAGGCGGCCATGCACTCGTTCAGCCTCAGCCTGCGTTTGCAGCTCGCAGCGACCAGCATTCGCGTCTTCGAAGCGGTACCGCCGGCGGTGAACACCGACCTCGGAGGGAAGGGCCTGCACACGTTCGGAGTGCCGCTCGAACCGTACGCGGACGACGTCATGGACAAACTCGCGCGCGACGTGCCCGAGTTCGGCTACCAGTTCTCGGATGCAGCGCGCCTGGGCTCGCGCGCCGAGAGCGACGAGCGCTTCGCGACGATGAACGCAAACTTCGGCCGCCGTTGATTCGCGCCCGCATCCGCCGTCACCGCCGCAGCCGCGCTTAAACGCAAAACGCGCGTCCTATCTCGGACCCACACTGAGCGGGTTCAGAGATCGGACACGCGCCTACGCGTGGTCGGAACGCGCTTACTTCTTCGCGCTCGCCGCGAGACCCTTCACCTTCGCGAGAGTCTCTGCCGTGAACAGACGGCCGGTCAGATGCTTCTGCACCTCGAGAGCCATCGTCTCGTACTCTTTCTGCGGCGCGCCGGTCCAATCGTTCGCGGTGTAACCGCGCTGCATCAGGCTCGCGTACGACTTCTCATCCGCCTTGCGAATGTCCTGCTTGTCGCCTTCCTGATTGCGCGTGACTTCGTCCTGGACGATCTTCTGCACGTCCGGCGGCATGGACTTCCACTTCTCGCCGTTCATCAGCAGCGCGCCGACGAGCACGCCGTTCGCCTGCTTCGTCATGTACTTGAGCGTCGCGTGCCACTGCAGCGATACGAACGCCACACAGGTCGACGTGACCATGTCGATCATGCCGGTCTGCAACGCGCCGTAAACCTCGGGCACACCGAGCGGCACGCCGTTCGCACCGAGCACGCGAAGCGTCTCCTTCAAACCGTGGCTCGCCGGCCAAACCCAGGGCCGCATGTTCTTGATCGAGCTCGGGTTGGTGAGCGGCGTCTTCGCAAACCAGCGAAGCTGACCCGTCTCGCCCCACGCCATGAGCTTGAAGCCAGCCTTTTCGAATTGGCCGTCCCACTCGGGCGTCATGACCGCTTGCACGGCCTCGAGCTCCTTGTAGCTGTTGATCACACCCGGCGTGGACAGCAGCGTCGTGTCGCGCACGATTTGGCTGAGGCCGACGCTCGTGATGATCGAGGCGTCCATCTGCGACACCTTCATCTTGCGAATGACGTCAGTTTCGTCGCCGGCAACGCCACTCGGGTACAAGCGAACGCCCCACGCATTTTGCGTGGCAGCACGCATGCCCTTGTCGAGCTTCATGAAGCCTTTTGCGAGATCGGAATCGCGGGGAGCCAACGTCGCGATGCGCAAATACTGCATCTCCGCAGCAGACGCCAACTTCGAGCTTCCCGGGAGCGCCAACATGAGCGCTCCGATGATGAGGGCCGCAACAAGTCTTTGAATCATGGTGTGAATCACGCTCAGGTGAGACGTCCAGGCCATTAACGGGCCTACGCTGACATCTCGATGTCCGATGCGGTCTTTAGTGTACCTGTCGCTAGTTATCCACCCCTTTTTCGTCCCGTCGTGCCGGTACCCGTAGCCGGCCGCGCCGGTATCTTGTGTCCTGTATTGCGTCAGTGCGCTGGACGCGACGAAGCCGCCTCAGCGTTGAAGAATGCGACGCGCGGACCGGACCAGGACCTCCGCAGGAAGGGGGGCCAACCGATTGAATAAAAACGCCAGTGGTTAGTCGAGCGCAGCCCGCACTCGACTTAGACACTTTGCGAATACTCGCTCACACGGGTCGAATCAGCTGAGTTGCTTCAACATCGTGCCCGCGTCGCTCACTTCGAACTTGCCTGGTGCTTCGACGTTGAGCGACTTCACGACGCCGTCGTCGACGAACATCGAGAAGCGCTTCACGCGAACGCCCATGCCGGGAATCGTGACGTCGAGCCCGATCTTCTTGGCAAAATCGCCGCCGCCGTCGCCGAGCATACGAACTTTACCGATCGCGCCCAGCTCGCGCCCCCAAGCAGCCATCACGAACCCGTCGTTCACGGCGACGCACCAAACCTCGTCGACCTTCTTCGCTTTGAGGTTTTCGAGCTGCTCGATGTAGCCGGGTACGTGCTTCGCCGAGCACGTGGGCGTAAACGCGCCGGGCAAGCCGAAGATCACCACGCGCTTGCCCTTGAGCTCGGCCGGGACCGCGACGGGCTTCGGCGCGACGGGGCACACGTCACCGAACTCGGTGGACTCGGTCAGGTTCGCTTCTGGAACGGAATCGCCAATGTTGATGCTCATGGGCGGGACTCTACTCGGGCGGACGCGATTTTGGGAACGCGAACGAGGCGCGGTCTGACCGAAAATCGGCGCAAAAAGTGGCCGAATCGCCGCTCTCTCGTGCGCACGATGCCTTTTTCGGCCGAGGGGCGACGGGCTTGCACCGACTCGTGCCGCGGCAGCCTCGCGTGAGGGTGGGGAGGGCGCTCGGTCAGACTGACCGACCCCCGCGCGGCAGGCCTTCGAATCACACGCCGGCACCGCAGCCTACGGAGCGGTGTATGCCCCGCTCCACAATCGCTCACCTGCCGCTCCGAATGGCCCTCCTTTATTATGACTCGAGGCGGTGCAGACCCACCGCAGCTCCATGGGGGAACGCTCGGAACAGCAATCCCAAACCAGCAACGCCGGCAACGCCACGCGCTTTGCTGAACGCTATACGCTGCACGAACAACTGGGGCGCGGCGGCATGGCGAGCGTGCACCGCGCGGTCGACCTCAGCACCGGACAGTCCGTCGCGCTCAAGCAACTGCTTCCCATCGCCGACGACGTGCAACGCGGACACGTGGAGCGTCTGTTCGAACGCGAGTTTCACACGCTCGCGCAGCTGAACCACCCGCGCGTGATCGCGGTCTACGACTACGGCGTCTCGTCGGAGGGCAACCCGTTCTACACGATGGAGTTGCTCGACGGCGGGGATCTGCGCCAGCGCGCGCCGCTGCCGTGGGCCGAAGCCTGTAAGTTGGTGTTCGAGGTGTGCTCGTCGCTCGCGCTGCTGCATTCGCGCCGACTGCTGCACCGCGACATCAGCCCGCGTAACATTCGCTGCACGAGCGAAGGCAACGCCAAGCTGATCGACTTCGGCGCGATGGCTCCGATGACCGGCGGTGGTGGTTCGATCGTCGGTACTCCAGCGTTCACGCCACCCGAGACGCTGCACCGCTCGGCGCTCGATGCGCGCAGTGATCTGTATTCGCTCGGCGCGAGCCTCTACTACGCGCTGACGGGTCACGCTCCGTATTCCGCCCGCACGTTTGGCGAGCTGTTCGCAGCCTGGAACCATCGAGCTGCGCCTCCATCGGTGTACGTCGCCGGCATCCCGCGCGCACTCGACGAGCTGGTGTTGTCGCTGATCAGTCTCGAACCGGCCTTGAGGCCGCCGAGCGCGTTTGCGGTGATGCAGCGCTTGGCTGCAATCGCCGGGCTGGACAGCCAGGAATCGTCCGGCGTGTCGCAGGCCTATTTGTCGACGCCGATGCTCGTCGGTCGCGACGTCTTGTTGACGAACATGCGCGATCGCCTCGTCCGTACGCTGGTCTCCGGCGGCAACGGTGTCATGTTGTGCGGAGCATCCGGGCTCGGCCGCTCACGCTTGCTCGACGCATGTGCGCTCGAAGCTAAGACGCTCGGAGCCCGCGTGTTGCGCGCCACTGCCAGCGGCGCAACCCAAAGCTTCGATGTGGCGTTTGCCCTGGCGGAGCACTTGGTCGAAGCGCTCCCGAACGCAGCGCTCGCGGATCAGTTTCCGCAGCTCTTCGAACCGATGACCGCAGGAGCCACCGTCGACGAACGCCCACGACTTCGGCCCCGTTCCGCCTTGCTTGCAGATGCCGAACACCTTCCCCACACGATCGCGCAGCTGATGCGGACGGCGAGTAAGGTCCAAGCGCTCGTACTCGCTGTCGACGACGTCCACCGCATCGACGAGCCCTCCGCGGCCGTACTGGCGGCGCTGATGGACAAGACTCGCCGCGGAAGGATGTTCGTCGCACTGACCGCCGAAGCCGGAGCGACCAGCTCGCCTGCGCTCGACGCACTCTCACGCCGCTGCGAGCTGCAGCACCTCGAGCCGCTGACCGAGGAAGAAACCCATCGCTTGTTTTCTTCCGTGTTTGGCGACGTGCCCAACCTTGCCCTCGTCGCCGGCGAAATACATCGGTTGGCTCACGGCAATCCGCGTCTATCGATCGATCTCGCGCAACATTTGGTCGACCGCGGCGTGATCACGTACAGCGCGGGGACGTGGACGCTTCCGCGAAGCGTGTCCGGGCGCGACTTGCCGAAGAGCGCCGAGGAAGCGATCCGCGGTCGCATCGAACGCCTTGGACCGCTCGCGCGTTCGCTCGCGGAGGCGCACGCCTTGTCCTTCGTGGAGCAGCTCGCTCACGAGGACTACCGCGAGCTCGCACCAGGTCTCGATACGCGCGCAGTCGACTCCGCGATCGACGAGCTCGTCGCGCTGCAGCTGATCGTGGGTGATGGTCAGAGCTACGCGATCGCGAACCGAACGATCCGTTCCGCGCTCGAGCTCGGACTTGCTCAGGCGGATCGCGAGCAGGCACACGCGAAGCTCAGTGAGTTCTTTCGGATCCGTGGTCACGCGGCTGCGCGGATTCACCACGGATTTGCTGCGGGTGTGGAGCAAGAGGAACGGGCGCTCGATGTGCTCCTCGAGGTCCAGGGCAGCACCGCCATCGAGCAAAACTCGGATGCCGGTAAGCTCGCTCGGAGTTATCCACGCGCGCTCGAGATCGCGCGACGTTTGAACCGACCGCCGCGGCAACTGCAGGACTTGCGGCGCTGGCTGTGCGCGACCAGCATCATGACCGGCGACTCCGGGTACTACTGGTTGGTCGCATCGCCGTGGCTGTCGCAACTAATCCACGACACTGGGCTCGACCTCTGGCGGCAGGATGCGCAGACCCCGGATGCGAGCGCGCGCCTGACGCAAGCTCTGACGCGCGCGTTCGAGCGGCATCAAGCGACGCCCGCGGCGGAACGCGTGTATCGAGTCGACGAAGCGATTCCGCTCCTCGCGGAGTACGTCGCGATCTCGATTGCAACCGGCGCGCGCGCGATGGACTGGCCCTTGCTTCGAACATTGCCGGAGTTGCTCGCGCCCTTTGCGCCACTGTCACCCGTGCTCGAGGCACTTTGGCAAAACGCGGTCAGTACCGTCGAAGTGTGCGATTGTCGGTACGAACAGGCGCGTGCGCGGTGGATCGAGGTGTACGACAAGCTCGCGAACGTGACCGGCGATGAGGTGCGGCACGTCGCTGCGATCCGCAATGCGATCGCGTACGGCGTCGGCATTCTCGAAGCGCACTTCGGCCTCGTATCGGCCACGACTTGGGCCGACCTTCTCGATGGCGATCCACTTCAAGAAGTCACCGCGACGTACGTGCGTAAGATCGTGCGGCTCGAACAAGGTGATTGGCCCGGTGCAGAGAAGCTGCAGCGTCGAGCCGAAGTCCTCGCGCTCCGAGCGCGCGTGCCTCAGATGTTCAGCGCGCTCGCAGCGGAGATCTCTGCGCATGCATTGGCGCTCGACCTCGCCGGCGTCAAACATGTGATTCAGCGGGAGCGGGCCGAAGCTGCCCTGGCTCCAGGGTGGCTTCCGTACGTCGCCGACGCGGAAGGTCGCTTCGAGCTCGTTCGAGGTGACGACCTCGCCGCGAAGGCGTGCTTCGAGCGCGCGGTTGCGCTGTCGGCGCTCGACGAAAACCTGCATTCGGAGTGGCTGCCCGTCTGGGTCGCAGCGCAGGGTGGGTTGTGTGAAGTGCTGCTGAATCTCGAACGGACGGCCGAGGCCCGAGACGTGGCAGTCGCTGCGCTCGCGGTCTGTGACGAGCTCGAGATCGTTTCATATTCGTCCGAGCTGCGGCGCCTTCTCGCGTTGGCGGAAGCCAAGCTCGGCGACGTGCCGGCGGCTGTCGCCCGACTCGAGCAGCTCATCGCCGCGCAACTGAAGCTCGGGGTCACGGGCCTGCGGCTAGGATTGAGCTACGAGTCGCGCGCGCAGATCGCGATTTGGAGTGGAGACAAGCAGGCGTTCGAAGAGTATGCGCAGCTGACTGCGCGTGAGTATCGACACGGTGCAAACTGTCCGCTCGGTGCCAGGTATGAGCGCTTGGTCAACGAAGCGCGCCGCAGCGGATTCCAAGCCGGTGTGGCACTGGACGACTTCGCGCTCACGACGATGGCCGAAAGCAGTCTCAGCGGCGCGGCGGACGTGCAGAGCGTCGTGCTGCATGCGCTTGGAGATGCAAAAGAACTCTCCGAGCGCTATCTGCGCGCATTGCGGCTCGTCTGCCGGTCGCGTGCAGCTCACGGCGGCCACTTATACGTGCCGGCCAGCGACGGCGTGCGGCTTGTGGCGTCGTGCGACTTGGCGAAGCCGGCAGAGCCTCTGGCGCAGCGCGTCTCCGAGTATCTCGAGCAGGAAGAGGACCGTTTCGACACGCTCACCATCGTCGCCGAGCTGACTGCGCCGACCGACTCGGCGAACGCAACCGCGCAGCGGACGAGCGTGGACGGCGTCGACTACGAGTTGCTGTTGCTCAGTTGCGTGCACGACCAGACCCCGCGAATCGCCGGGGTGGTCGCGATAGCGCCGGCTGCGCAGCCGGTCCGGAATCCGAAGGAGCCTCAGCTATTGTCGATTATCGCGGCGCAGCTAGTCGGCACCTGACAGCGCTCAAGATTCGCGCTCGAGCTCGTGCAGGATGATCGAGTTGCCTTCGGTTCGCGCCTCCACGACGCGTCATCAACCCGCGCGCTGCTGCACTCGAAACGTGTTCGGCGTCATTCCAGTCCAGCGCTTGAACGCTCGATGGAACGTGCTCGTCTCTGCAAAGCCCATCTCGTAGGCAGTCTCTTGAATCGTGAGCTGCTTGTTACGAAGCAGCTGCTTCGCAACGATCGCGAGTGCTTCCTTCACGACTGCGTTGTACGAGGTGCCCTCCGCGACGAGCCGGCGGCGCAACGACCGGGCGCTCATGCCGAGCGCTCGCGCGACCGCTGTCATCTCCATCCGATGCGCGGTGCCCTGTTGCTGCACGAGGAAGTCGCGCACGCGCACCGCAAATGGCTCACGTTGCGTCAGGCGCAACATCCGCCGCTCTGCGACCACTCGCAGCGCATCGTGAACGTCTTCGTCCTTGAACGGCGAGACCGCATCCATCAGCGCTTGGTCGAACACGATTCCGGTGAACGGCTGATCGAAGCGCTCCGCGCTCTCGAACATGCGTGTGTACTCGCGCTGGTAGGACGGCGCAGCGTACGCGAAGCTGACCTTGTCGAAGCGCGCTTGCGGTTTGAACGAACGAACGATCCGAAAGAGGCCGGTCACGAGCATTTCAGCTGCGAGCCGTTGCATCACCGGAGACTCGCCGGTCAGGCGAGCAGCACATAGTGTCACCTTACGGTCGCGCTCCGAGAGATAGAAGCTCGGCGAGTGACTCAGCAGACGATGGAACTGAAGCAGCGACTGAAGGCCCTGACGTAAGGTCGACGAGTGGGCGATCAAGTGCGAGATGGGATTGAAGGTCTTCTCGCCGAGGTGTTCAGCCCAGTGCAGGCCGAATGCGGGGTTCCGCGTGAGCTCCACTGCCAGCTCGCACAGCCGGTAGACCTCCGAACGCGGGATGCTCGCATTCTCTGACTCGAGCTGCGCCGGGCCCAGCCGGGCAGCCCGCAAGAGCGGGACCGCCGAGACACCGGCCTGTTCCACC
>DASRXR010000798.1:0-16331 GCA_035687405.1 Polyangiales bacterium | reverse complement strand
CGACCCGCAACGCGTCGGCCCGATTCATCCACGCGCAGAGTCCGCCGCTACTTCCGATCATCTCACCGTGAATGGTTCACAACGCCGGCGCTCGGAACGGGCGGATTCGCTCGTAGCTTGCTGCCACCCCCAAAACCAATGCGTCCTCGTGATGGCGACCCACTATCTGCAGACCGATAGGCAAGCCCGCACGCGTGAAGCCGCACGGGATACTTAGCGCTGGCTGTCTCGTTAGACTGAACGGACCCGCCAACGATTCTCGCGGCGGTCCTTCCGCCGGCGCTGCTGGATCGAAGTCCACCGTGGGCGCCGGAGTTGCACTCGTCGGCGTCAACAACAAGTCGAAGTCCACGTGGTACCTCGCCATGGTTTGTACCAATACAAGCCGCTCCGACTCCGCCGCTAGGTAGTCCACCGCGCTCTGCGCTTCGCCTTCTCGCGCTGCCGCGAGAATCGCAGGATCGAGCTTCGCCCGCTGCGCTTCGCTCAGCTCGGCCACCGTAAACGCCGCACGCGCCGCAAAGAGCCGGCGCACGATCGACCCGGGTGATGCAAACCCCGGACTCGCCTCCGTAACGTTGGCGCCCGCATCCCGCAACGCATCGATCGCTTCTAGAAACGCTCGCGCGACCTCGGAGTCGACGTTCGCGTAGCCCAAACTCACGCTGTAACCAATCCGCAAGCTACCGAGCTCGCGCGGCTCCGCAGCATTGCGGATCGGCACCTGCCACGGATCCCGCAGATCCGGCTGCGAGATCACACTCAACGCGAGCACCAAATCATTCACACTTCGGGCGATCGGCCCGACGTGCGGCGGGACACCCACGAAGCCAGGTGGACTCGCTGGAACGCGCCCGAACGTCGGCTTCAATCCGATCACGCCGGTATACGCACTCGGCACCCGGATCGACCCGCCACCATCGGTCCCGATCGCAATCGCACCAAAGCCCGCGGCAACCGCGACGACGGCCCCCGCGCTGCTGCCACCGGGCGTGTGTGCCGTATTCCAAGGATTGCGGGTCGTCCCGGTCAGCGGGCTATCGCCCATCCCCTTCAACCCGAACTCGGAGGTCGTAGTCTTTCCGAGCAGCACCGCACCCGCTTCACGCAACCGCGCGACGGCAGGCGCGTCTTCATCCCAGCGCCCACTCGCGTCGATCGTTCGCGAGCCACGCCGCGTCGGCCAACCGCGAGCCGCGAGCAGGTCCTTGATCGACACCGGCACGCCATCGAGCGGACCGAGCGCGGCGCCGCGCTGCCAGCGATCCTCCGAAGCATGCGCCGCCGACAACGCGCGATCCGCATCGGCCAACACAAACGCATTCAGGCGCGGCTCGAGTTGCTCGATACGCGCGAGCACGCGCCGCGTGACATCGACTGGCGACAGCTCGCGCCGCCCGTAGCGTGCGCTCAGCTCACTCGCAGTGAGGTACGCGAGGTCGTCAGGACCAGGCACCGATGGCGGCTGTGTCTGTGCCATTCGTCACTTCCTTCCCGTGAAGCCGGCCTTGGCCAAGTACGCAGCATTCGTGTCGATCGCTTGCGGCACGACCTGCACCTTCAGAAACGCATCCGCGATCGTCTGCTGCTTCTTCAAGATCTCCGGCGTGATCGGGCGCAAGCCGTAGGTGTGCCGGCGCTCGGTCGCGAGCAACGCCTCGTACGCGACACCGGACGATTCAGCCGTGAGCTTCGCAGCCTCTTCCGGATTGCGGACCGCCCACTCGCTCAGCTCCGAAAACGCGTCGAGCACGGTCTTTACGAGCGGCGCGTGGTCACCCGCAAATTCTTTGCGCGCGACGTAGAACTGGTGATTGTCGACCAAGTTTTCACCGTCCTTGAGGACGCGCGCACCGGCGAGCTCCGCAGCGGCGAAGAACGGATCCCAGATCACCCACGCATCGACGTTGCCCGAGTCGAACGCAGTGCGCGCATCCGCCGGCGCGAGATAGGTGACCTCGACATCGGAGAGCGCCAAGCCCGCGCTATCGAGCGCGCGCAGCAACAAGTAGTGAACGTTCGAGCCGCGATTCAGCGCGATCTTCTTGCCACGGAGCTGCGACAACTCCTGGATCGGCGACTTCGCCGGCACGAGGATCGCTTCGGACCGCGGCGAAGGCGGATCCGTCGCGACGTACACGAACGGCACGCCACCGGCCTGGGCAAACACGGGAGGCGTCTCGCCCACGTACCCGACATCGACCGCCCCCGCACGCATCGCCTCGAGCAGCGCCGGCCCGGCTTGAAACTGGAGCCACTCCAACCGTGCGCCTTGCGCGTGCAGCGCGTCCTTCAAGCGCGCGTCCTTCGACTTCAGCAGAAACGGAGCGCCGGCCTTTTGATAACCGATGCGCACCGGAACCTCTGCCGCGTCGGCGGTAGGCTCGTTTCCCGAAGCCACTTGCGCCTCAGGTTGCTTCCCGCCGCCGCAGGCGATCGCGATCAAGCAGGCGAAAACGAACGCGTTACGAGTTTGCATGCTCACACCCACGACCTTTCTGCACTATCACCTGCCGCGCTGAGCTTCGGACGCACCGCGGAATACTGGTTCGATGGCCGAGCCAAGCCGTAGTGGTCGCGGAGCGTCGTCCCGCTGTACTCGCTCCGAAACAGTCCACGGCGCCTCAGCTCGGGCACGACGTGATCGACGAATGCCTCGAGGCCGCTCGGCAAAAGCGGTGGCATCACGTTGAAGCCATCCGCTGCACCCGCGTTGAACCACTGCTCGAGCGTGTCTGCGACCTGCTCCGGCGTTCCGGTGAACGTGCGATGCCCGCGCCCACCACCGAGTCGCACGAGCAGTTGTCGCACCGTGAGTTTTTCGCGGCGCGCCAGATCCGTGACGACGGTGAATCGGCTCTGATGCCCGCGCACTTCGCTCACCGGGCCGAGATCCGGCAGCGGTCGATCGAGGTCGGCTTCACCGAGCTGGACGCCGATCAGCGTGGACAGTTGCTTGAGGCCGTACTCCGCAACTTGAAGCCGCGCGAGCTCTTCTTCACGCGCCTTCGCTTCGGCTTCGGTGCCGCCGAGTACCGGCACGATGCCCGGCAGGATCTTCACTCGCGCCGGATCGCGACCCGCCGCTGCAACGCGCTGCTTGAGATCTGAGTAAAACGCTTGCCCTTCTTCGAGCGTCTGCTGCGCCGTGAACACGGCTTCGGCGTAGCGCGCTGCAAACCCGCGCCCATCTTCCGATGATCCCGCCTGCACGAGCAGTGGATGCCGCTGCGGTGAAGGCGGCACGTTGAACGGCCCACGCACACGAAAGAACTTCCCGCGATGATCGATCGTGTGGATCTTGCTGCCGTCGGCAAATTGGCCACTCGCCTTATCGCCGACCAAGAAGTCGTCCTCCCAACTGTCCCACAGCTTGCGGCAGACCTCGACGAACTCCGCAGCGCGCTCGTAACGATGATGATGCTCGGGGGTTTCATCGAGCCCGAAGTTCTGCGCGGCGTCCGCACCGGCCGTCGTCACGATGTTCCAGCCGGCCCGACCTCCGCTGATGTGATCGATCGTCGCAAACGCCCGCGCCAAGTTGTACGGCTCGCTGTACGTCGTCGAAGCCGTCGCGACCAAGCCGATGCGCTCCGTTACCGCAGCCAGCGCTGGCAGGAGCGCCGCTGGATCCAAGCGCCCGACCGGCCGATAGCGAACGTCGCCGAGCAGCGCAGGGCCATCGCCGAAGAAGATCGAATCGAATGTGCCGCGCTCGGCGGTCCGCGCGAGGTGCTTGTAGTGCTCGAGATCCCACGCTCCGACCGGATTACTTTCGGGAAAGCGCCAAGCCGACTCGTGGTGGCCGACGGTCATGAGGAACGCGTTGAGGTGCAGCTGACGGCGGACAGACGACATGTTCGAAGCCTCGTGACTAGTGTTCAGCGTTGAGTGTTTGCGGCTCGCGTGCGCCAGAACGACACACTGCGGTGTGCTTCGTAATCCGCCTCCGGATCACGAACGTAGATCGGCCAGAAGTTCTCGAGCCCGAGCTCCTTGGGCGCGCGAATCTGGAGGCTGGGGTCGAGCCAGTGTTCGAAGTCGAACGCGTTCTTCAAGAGAGTGGTGAGAGCGGTGAGACGTCGAGTCACGAGAACCCCCCGTTCGGGCATCGGTCGGAAACATGTTCCTTGCGGTTCGAGCTTGTCTGTTTTACAAGAAACGCATCTCGAATGCGAGCGCCTCCTGTGAGCTAGCGTTTTGAGGGGTTTCATGACGGTCGAAAGATCACCGCGGTTTCGACACTGGCTCGGCTGTAGTGGCGCGCTCGCGGCTCCAGCGCGGCTCTGAAGCCTCGCCGGTCCTGTGAAGCGCCACGCTGAACAGGAGATTCGTCCTCATGACCCATTCGAAAGAAAACGCGGGCGCTGCCGGCGTTACGCCCAAGCTCGATTCGCGCACTTTCGGCCGTCGCTCGTTCATGAGCGCAGCTGGCACGATCGCGGCGACTGCTGCAGTCGCAGTCACGGTCGAGAAGTCGCTCGAACACTCTGCGCGCGCCGACGAGCCCGCCGCTCCACCCCCAGAACCCGCTTCTGCAGCCACCAGCTACACGCGCTTGGACCGGCAGTTCCTGCGCAACACGTACAACTTGCGCGTCGATCGAGCGCGCGCGAACTATCAACTCGGTCTGCCCGCGCATCCGAACAACGGAGACGAGGCGCGTTACGCGAACAAGATCGGAATCGACACGCGGGGGCTGCCGCACAACGAGCGCGGCGAGGTCGATCTCGCCGCGTGGGAGACCCTTCGGCACGCGCTCGAGACGCAAGATCCGGCAGACTTCGAGCAGGTGACGCTCGGCGGAACGCGCAAGCTCGCAGGCGTTCTCGGCACGCTCGCGCTCAACACGACCGGCGTCGCATCACAGCAGGTCACAATCCCAGCTGCACCGGCACTCGCAAGCGCAGAAAAGGCAGCGGAAGCGGTCGAGTCGTATTGGCAATCGCTCCTGCGCGATGTGCCGTTCTCCGAGTACCGCAACGACACGACGAACGAGCTCGTGCTCGCAGCGGCAAAGGAAATCGACACACTCCAGGGCTACACGGGCCCGCGCGATCCAGATGGCCGTGTCACTCCGGAAGTTTTGTTTCGTGGCAGCGCGCGCTACCGGGATACCTCGGATCCAACCGGTCGTGCCGCAAAAACGATCACGCCCGCCGGAGTGCTCGTGGGTCCGTACATCTCGCAGTTCATCCTGCAGGACGTCCCGTACGGCGCGCAGTACATCCCAGGCACGTTGCGGGTTCAGCTACCCGGCATCGACAACGACTTCTTGGCGAACTACGACGAGTGGCTCGCGAATCAAAACGGCGCAGCGGCCACGCGGAAGATCGCATTCGATCCAGTCCGGCGTTATCTCGCGTACGGACGTGATCTCGCGGAATACGCGCACGGCGGCGCGCCATCGTTCTGGGGTGCTTCGCAAATTCTCGGCACTCCCGTGAGCACAGATCCATTGATCGTCGGTGGCATCGACGCCGCGTTCAGCTCGACGAACCCGTACTTGAAGACCATCACGAAAGTGTCGTCCGGTTCGGGCTCATTCAATCTCGCGTACATCCAGTCGTTTCTGCCGCTCGCAACCTCGCGCGAGATCCGCGCGAACTATTGGGCGAAGTGGTTCGTGCATCGCGTGCCGCGGCCTGAAGCCTACGGCGGCTATGTTCATCACAAGCTCGTGAACGGCGCGGACTATCCGATCCACGAAGACGTCTTGAGCTCGGAAGCGGCCGACCGTAGTTTCCAAAAGTTCGGGACGTACCTCATCTCGAGCGCGTATCCGGAAGGCGCGCCCAACCACAGCTCGTATCCCGGTGGCGCTTCGTCGAACGCTGCGATCAACGCGACGATCCTCAAAGCGTTCTTCGACGAGAGCTTCGTCATCCCGAACCCGGTGCAGCCGGATCCGAGCGACCCGACGAAGCTCATTCCGTACGTCGGTCCTCCACTCACGGTCGGTGGGGAGCTGAACAAGCTCGCGACGAACATCGGTCTCGGTCGCAACTGGGCCGGCATTCACTGGCGCTCGGATGCAGCAGCATCGCTGCCGCAAGCCGAGGAGATCGCGATCGGCCTATTGCGCGACGAACGCAACGTCTACCGCGAGCCGTTCGAAGGCTTCAAGTTCACGCGCTTCGACGGCACGACAGTCGAGATTTGAAATCTAGAGCGCGGGGCTGGCCGCAGTTGTCGGCCGGCCCCCGACTCTTTCAAGCACCGTCGACGCGCACGACGCTGCCATCCACGATCGCGGGTGCAGGGTTTGCGATGATCGATTCGTTCCCGGTCAGACCCGTCGCGATTTCGACGTCCGCACCACGGTCCCGCGCGATCTCCACCGGCAGCATGCGAACGTGACGCTGCGCATCGACGGTTGCAACGCGCACGCCCTTTTCACCGATCACGAGCGCCGTCGCCGGCACCGCCCAGGCAGTGCCGCTGCGCTCGAGCTCGAGTGAAACCGTCGCGTACATTCCGGGCAGCAGCTTGCCCGCGTCGTTCGGTACGCGCACTTCGACGTTCATCGTGCGCGACGCGTGATCGAGGACGCCCGCACTGCGGCTGATGCGCCCTTCGAATTTGGTTCCCGGATACTCCGCGATCGCGACTTGCGCGCGTTGACCCGGTTCGACGCCCGCAACTCGGCTCTGCGGCACTTGCACGAAGATGCGGACGATCGAGAGCGACGTGATCCGAAACAGCGGCGAGTCGCGGCCACTCGACACGAGCGAGCCGCGCTCCACCGTGCGTGCAGTGATCGTGCCCGCAAACGGCGCGAGGACTCTCGAAAACGCTTTTACTTGCAGCAAGCGCTCGAGGTTCGCTTGGCTCGCCTGTGTCGCCGCCTCGGCCACGCCGACGTCTGCTTCGTCGAGCGCAGCTTGCGTGCGCTTTTGATCGATCTCCTCTTGCGAGGCGAGACCGCGCACGAGCGCTTCGTAGCGCTTCAAGCTGACGAGGGCATGCTGGTGGGCAGCGCGAGCCCGCAAGAGCAGCGCTTGAGTCGAAGCGAGGTTTGCACGCGCTTGTTGAATCTCGCGATCCACTTCAGGGTTGTCGAGTGTCGCGAGGAGTTGTCCGGCCTCGACCCGATCCCCGATGTCGACCGCGAGCGTCGCGAGGTATCCGTTGGCACGTGCGAAGACCGTCGCCTCCTCCAAGCCCTGCACGCTCCCGGGCAAGCTGAGCGTGGGCGCCTGATCGACCTTCGTCGGTTTCACGAGCGCGACGGCGGGTACGTGCGCGGTCTGACGAGTGACGCTCCGATCCAGCTTCTCGCGCTGCGCGAGTTTGGGCCCGTAGCCGACCCAAAACAGACCCGCAAACAGCAACACGGCGAGGATTCCAAAAGCTGCCCCGCGCGCGACGCCGGTCGACCGCGGTCGCTCTGCGTCGCTGACCGGTTCGATCTCTTCGCGCAGCACACTCAGCTCTTGAGTCATCCGTACTCTCCTTCGGCAGCTGGGAGCGACTGCGGCTCGATCTCTTCGTTCGGCGCGGGCTGCTTGCGCCGCAGCACGCTGTAGACGACCGGCACGAACAGCAGCGTCGAAAGCGTCGCAAGCACGAGCCCGCCGATCACCGCTCGACCGAGCGGCGCGTTTTGCTCGCCGGCATCGCCGAGTCCGAGCGACATCGGCAGCATGCCCGCGACCATCGCGAGTGCAGTCATCAGCACCGGTCGGAGCCGCGTCGTGCCGGCCGCGAGCGCCGCGCGAAGAGCGGTGCGCTCCTCGTCGCTGCGCGCTTCGCGCCGGTAGTCGTTGGCAAAGCTCACGAGCAAGATGCTGTTGGCAGTCGCGACGCCGATGCACATGATGGTGCCCATCAGCGCGGGCACACTCAGCGTGGTCTGCGACAGGAACAGGATCCAAGCGATGCCCGCGAGCGCGCCAGGGAGCGCCATCAAGATCACGAACGGGTCGAGCCAGGACTGGAAGTTGACGACCATCACGCAGTACACGAGCACGATCGCGAGGATCAGTCCGTACCCGAGCCCGCGAAACGACGACTCCATGCTCTCGACTTGTCCGCGCAGCCGGATGCTCGAGCCGCGCGGAAGTTTTGCCCGCAGCGGTTCCAACACTTCCTCGATCGCGCGCGCGACCGAGCCGAGGTCGTTCCCGTCGACGTTTGCGAGGACGTCGTAGGTCGGCATCGCGTTGTGATGAGTGATGTTCGTGGCGCCGCTGCTACGCTGAAACTTCGCGACGTTCGTGAGGATTTGCGGCACTGCAGTCGCGCCCGTCGCCGCGCCGATCGGCGTCGCGGCGAGCGCTTCCAAGCTGTCGAGCCGGTACTGCGGCGTTTGGACCGCGACGTTGTATTGAATGCCCTTCTTCGGATCGAGCCAGAAGTTGGGGCTGGTTTGTCCGCTCGACGAGAGCGAGATCAGCATGTCCCCAGCCACGTCGCGCTGGCTGAGGCCGACCTGCGCCGCCGCGCTGCGGTCGACGTCGACGCGCAGTTGCGGGGTGTTCGTAACCTGTTGCATGCGCACGTCGACGATGCCCGGAATGCGCGACACGGCGCGCTCGATCTCGGCCGCGATCGCAAGGTTTTGCCGCACGGTGGGCGGCGGGCCAGTCACTTGGATGTCGACGGGCGCCGACGTTCCGAAGTTCAGCACTTGCGTCGAGATGTCGGGCGCGAGGAAGAAGAACGTGAGCGCGGGGTGGCGTTCCGGCAGTGTCGCTCGCAGCTGCCGGACGTACTCCTGGCTCGACCCGTGCCCGGGCTTGAGCGCGATCAAGATCTCGCCGTCGGCAGACGAGATCAGCGTGCCATCGCTCATCGACAAGTTGATCGGGCTGCTCGTCACGCCGATGTTGTTGATCAACGTTTCGATCTCGTCGCCCGGGATCACGTCGCGAATCGACTCGCCGACCGCGATGTAGAGTTGTTCGGTCGCTTCGATGCGCGTGCCGGGCGGTGCCCGAACGTGAAGCCGAATCAGTCCGGCATCCACACTCGGAAAGAAGTCGCGACCCACGAGTGGAAAGAGCGCGACGGAGAGCCCGACGAAGATCAGAAAGCCCGTGATCACGCTGAGCGGGCGGGCGAGGGCGCCGGCGAGAACGCGCCCGTAGCTCGAGCGCAGCCGCTCGAATCCGCGCTCGAACGCGGCGTGAAACCGCGAGCGTTCGGCGCCGTTGCCGTGCTTCTCCGCCGCGAGCAGATAGCGGACGAGCGTGGGTACGAGTGTGCGCGAGAGGAAATACGACACGGCCATCGAAAACGCGACGGCCATCGCGAGCGGCAGAAACAGCGAGCGCGCCGGCCCCGTGATGAACGCGATCGGTAGGAACACGATGCAGATGCAGAGCGTCGAAACGAACGCGGGCACTGCGATCTCGTGCGCGCCATCCAAGATCGCTCGCGTCGCGGGTTTGCCTTGCGCGAGGTTGCGGTGAATGTTTTCGAGCTCGACGGTCGCGTCGTCGACCAGGATCCCGACGGCGAGCGACATCCCGCCGAGCGTCATCAAGTTGAGTGTCTGGCCGCACCAATACAGCGCGATCGTGCCGGCCAAGATCGACAGCGGGATCGACACGACGACGATCAACGTGCTTCGCCAACTTCCGAGGAACACGAGCATCATCAGCGCGGTGAGGCCGGCCGCGATCACCGCTTCGTGCACGACGTCGGCGACCGCAGCGCGCACGAACACCGATTGATCGAACAGCGGTGTGACTTTGAGCTCTTTCGGCAAGGTCGCGAGGATATCGGGGAGTGCGGCGCGCACGCGCGACACGACGTCGAGAGTGCTCGTCCCGGCCGACTTCAAGATCGGCATCACGACCGCGCGTTTGCCGTTCGCGTGGACCAAGCTCGTCTGCGGTGCAAAGCCGTCGCGCACGCTCGCAACGTCGGACAAGAACACCGTCTTCCCGTTGACGGTGCGCAGCGGAATGCGGCTGAGCTCCTCGAGCGAGTCGGGGCTACTGTTCGCGATGACCGGATACTCGCGCGCGCCGAGCTTGATGCTGCCGGTCGGCAGCGTGAGGTTCTGAACGCCGAGCGCGTTGATCACGTCCCGCGGCGATAACCCCCACGCATACAGCTTCGTCAGATCGAGGTCGACCATGACTTGGCGTTGCTTCCCGCCGTACGGGTAGGGCGTGCCCGCGCCTTGCACCGTCGCGAGTCCGGCGCGCACGAAGTTGACGCCGTAATCGAACAGTTGCTGCTCGCTCAACTTTTCGCTCTCGAGTGCGACCTGCAGCACCGGTGCGTTCGAGGCGCTGTAGCGTAAGATGAGCGGCGGCGTCGCGCCCGGAGGAAGTGAGCGCAACGTGGTTTGAGAGACCGCTGCGATCTGTGCAGTCGCTGCGTCTACCGAGGCATTCGGATGAAAGAACGCTTTGATCACGGCCACGCCGGTGAGCGACTGACTCTCGGTGTGTTCGATTCCGCCGACCGTCGTCGTCAGGAAGCGCTCGAAGCCCGAGACGATGCGCTTCTCCATCTCTTCGGGAGTCAACCCGCCGTACTGCCAGACGACGGCCACGACCGGAATGTCGATCTCCGGCAAGATGTCCGTCGACATGCGCGAGATCGTAGTGACGCCGAGCAGCACGATCAGAAGGCCCATGATCACGAACGTGTACGGGCGGCGAAGGGCAATACTGACTAACCACATGAGCTCTGAACCGTTTCACGTGTGTCGTGCGGCTCGCCGACACCGAGCGCGCGCAGGAGCGAGTCGCGATACGCGAGAAACTTCGGCTCGCGGTGCGAACGCGGTGTGGGCAACTCGATCGCTTGATCGGCGCTGATCCGACCGTCTTCGAGCACGATCACGCGGTCGGCGAGGCCGATCGCTTCGTCCACGTCGTGCGTCACGAGCAGCACTGCAGGCCGGTGCCGCGCGCACAGCTCGCGCAGCAAGTCGTGCATCCGAATGCGGGTGAGCGCGTCGAGCGCACCAAACGGTTCATCTGCGAGGATGAGGAGCGGCTCGTGCACGAGCGCACGCGCGAGCGCGACGCGTTGTTGTTCGCCACCGGACAGCTCGACCGGCCACGCGGACTCGCGACCGCGCAGGCCGACTTCACTCAGCGCAGCGACTGCGCGTTTCTGCGCGCCTTCAACGTGCAATCCGAGGATCACGTTGTCGAGGACGCGCAGCCACGGAAGCAAACGCGCATCTTGAAACACGACGGCACGGTGTTCTGCGACTTGCAGCTCGCCCGAGCCTGCGACGTCGCGGTCGAGCTTTGCGATCGCGCGCAGCAGCGTGCTCTTGCCTGTGCCACTGCGTCCGAGCAACGCCACGAACTCACCGCGAGCGATCTCGAGATCGATCCCAGCGAGCACCGCGCGTGCGCCAAACGTTCGATCGAGCGCACGCACTCGAACGATCGGCTCGCCCGCCTCGCGCGTCACCCCGCCAGCGTCCGCCGCCACGACAGCGCCTTCCCTTCGACGAATCGCACGAGCGTGTCCGTCGTGAGCCCGAGCACGCCGTAGACCGCGAGCCCGACCAGGATGATCTCGGTCTGGCCGTACGAGCGCGCGAGCGAGATCATGTAGCCGACGCCGCTCGTCGCGTTGATCTGCTCGACGACGACGAGGCTCAACCACGCGCTCGTGAGCGCGAGGCGAAGGCCCATCATGAACCCGGGCAGGGCGCCCGGCAGCGCGATCTTGCGAATGAACTCCCAGCGGCCGAGCCGCAGCGATTCGGCGAGCTCGACGTATCTCGCATCGATGCTGCGTAAGCCGCCGTGGGTGTGCACGTAGACGGGCACCATCGAGGCGAGCGCGATCGTGAGCAGCTTCATCGGCTCACCGATGCCGAGCCATAGGATGAACAGCGGGATCAGCGCGAGTGTGGGAAGCGACCGCTTGATTTGAACCGGCCCGTCGATCAGCGCTTCGCCGAGTTGGCTCAAGCCGGAGATCAACGCGAGCAGCACGCCGGTGAACGTTCCTGCGGCGAGGCCGATCAGCACGCGGCGTGCTGAGGTTGCGAGGTGCGCGGGAAGCCTGCCGTCTTCGATCAGCTGCACCCCGGTCGCGACTACGGTCCACGGCGCAGACAGTACGCGGGGTGACAGAACGCCAGTTGCCGATGCGATGCACCAGAGCACGAGCAACAGCAGCGGCCCGATCGCGAGCCGGTACATCGGACGCTTGCGCGATATGCGCTGACCGTTGCCAGTGCGAGAAGCGCTGGAGATGACGCGAAACGGACCGAGCGAGTTGCGGTCGACCCCTTGCGATGCTGCGGTCACTGTCGATCGGCTCCGGCGTAGGCCGCAGCGGGTGGCTGCACTCCAAGCGACGCGCGAGCGACTTCGGCGCCGACTGCTTGGTACCGCCGATCGAAAATGTCTTCGGCTTTGAACGGCTTCCGGTGGCTCGCGCGCGCGATCAGATCGATCGTGTCTTGCGTGAGCGCGATCACCTCGTTCCAGTCGCCGGGGTAGCGGAGTGCGGCGTCCGTGTCGATCACCGCGCGCGCGTCCTCCTCCGAGAGCCCCTGATCTTTCACGTAGTAAAAGCTCAACCACTCCTCGATGTGGTCCGCCGCCCATAGCTGCGCTTGGGTCCGCAGCCGAACGTATTCACGCAGTGCTGCCGCTTTGGCAGGGTCTTCGAGCACGGGCGTGCGGACATACAAGAAGCTCAGCGAGTCGCGCGCGCCGTGGGGAATGGCGTGTGCGCCGTCGGTGCGATGTTCTTTCAAGTAGCGGCGCAAGATCGGCCCACTCAGCGGGGCGACATCCACCTGATTGCTGCCGAGCGCGTCCTTGAACTCGCTACTCGTCAGCTCGATGAAAGTCACGTCGTCGGGCGTCAGCCCGGCGCTTTGCAGCACGCGCAGGACGAGCGCGCCTTGCGCTTGCCCCGGTGCATACGCGATGCGTTTGCCGCGTAGATCCGCGAGCGTTCGCACCTGCCCTTTCGGCGCGACTGCGAGTTGAAAGCTCGGCTTGTCGCGAAAGTGCGCGGCGATGATCTTCACCGGCAGGCCCGTGAATGCGGCGTGGATCGGAGGCGTGTCTCCCACCGAGCCTGCATCGAGCGCACCGGCACGAAACGCTTCGAGCGTCTGCGGCCCGCCCGTCATGTTCTGCCACTCGATCGCGCACGGAAGCTGCTTGATCAAGCCGCTCAGCTCGAGCTGCTTTTGCACTTTGGGATCGCCGATCTTCAGCTTCGTCGTACGTGGGAACTCGGTGGGCAAGAGTGCGTCGAGCGGGAGCTTCGGGGTGTTCTCGTGCGAAGTGTCACGGCTGCACGCGCTCGCGGCTGCGAGCAGCACCAGCAGGTTTATGAAATGAATGGTCGACGAACGGCTCGGCGATGAAGCGTCCGGCATGAGCGTGCTCCGGTACGCGCGCACGCTCTCCACACGTGCGTGAGGGCGTTGCGCGAGCTGTTTCCCCGTTCTAGTATCCCAGCACGCTCGTCTTGTAAAGTAGACAAGCACATCGCAATCGGAGGACCACGTGGCCACAGCGACCGAGGACTTCGTCGAGGCAGATCTCAATTATCTCGCGTACGACGGGCGTCGGCCGGTCAACTATGCGTACCCACCGCCGGCTGGCATCCCGCAGTCGAACGTCACGTTTGTACCGCATCACGTGCGGATCGAGAACGGCCGCGCGCTGGGCGAACGACCGAGCTTGCACCGTCAGGGCTTCGAGCTTCGCGAGCATCGCTCCGCCGTCCAAGATTTCAGCGAAGAAACGGTGATTCGCGAGCTCGCGCTGTGCGACGCCCGCAGCATTTCTCGCGACGATCTGATCGCGAGCGACCTCGTGTATCGCGACAAGGTAGGCGAGACGTACGCGTTTCGGCACAACCCGAACCACCGCTGGTTTTATTTTCCCGAAGTGCGGCCGGACGAGGTCGTGCTGCTCAAGATTTATGACTCGCTCGTCACCGGTGCCGCCCGGTTGACTGCCCACACTGCGTTCGATCACCCGAACACGTTGCCAAATGCCGCACCGCGCCGAAGCATCGAGCTTCGCACGTTGGTCTTCTGGCCGGCGACCCGTGGAGCTGAGTAGACTCTCCGGATGTCGTCGCTGTTCACTCCTTACAAGCTGCGAGAGCTGACTTTTCGCAATCGCGTGTTCGTCTCGCCGATGTGCCAGTACTCGTGTACGGACGGGCTCGCGGCACCCTGGCACATGGTGCACCTCGGAAGCCGCGCGGTCGGTGGCGCGGCGCTCGTGATCGCGGAGGCCTCTGCGGTCGTGCCGGAGGGTCGTATCTCGCCGTACGACCTCGGCATCTGGTCGCAAGCGCACGCGGATGCGCTGCAGCCGATAGCTGCGTTCATCCGTGGGCAGGGTGCGGTTGCGGGCATTCAGCTCGCGCACGCGGGGCGTAAGGCGTCGACGGGGCGACCGTGGGAAGGTGGCAACCCCGTGCCGCCGGACCAGGGTGGTTGGGAGCCGGTCGCGCCGAGCGCGGTGCCCTTCAGCGAGAAGTCGCTCACGCCGCGTGAGCTGACAGCCGCGGAGATCGAGGCGATCCCAGGGCAGTTTGCGAAAGCTGCAGAGCGTGCCCTCGCGGTGGGGTTTCAGCTGATCGAGTTGCACGCGGCGCACGGCTATCTGCTTCACGAGTTTTTGTCGCCGCTGTCGAATCTCCGGCGCGATGCCTACGGTGGCGAGTTCGAAGCCCGAGTGAAGTTGCCGCTCGCAGTCGTGCGCGCGTTGCGCGAGACGGTACCGAAGGAGCTTCCGCTCTTCGTCCGAGTCTCAGCGACGGATTGGGCGCCGGGAGGCTGGGACCTCGAGCAGAGTGTGAAGTTCGCGAAGTTGCTTCGGGAGCTCGGTGTGGATTTGATCGATTGTTCGAGCGGCGGCTTGGCGTCGACGCAGCAGATCCCCCTCACCCCCGGCTATCAGGTGCCGTTCGCGGAAGCGATCCGGCGAGACGCGGGCATCGCGACCGGTGCGGTTGGCTTGATCACGGAGGCTGCGCAAGCCGAAGAGATCGTCGCGAGCGGGAAGGCCGATGCCGTGCTCTTGGCGCGAGCGTTCTTGCGCGATCCGTACTGGGCCAGGCACGCCGCGCTGGCGTTGAAAGCCGAATCGGATTGGCCGCCGCAATACGGGCGAGCTTGAGTCGCAGGTGTTAGTCCGACGGGCGCGGTGGCGTTCGGTCTTCGCAGTCTACGCAATACCCCATGTTTTCCAGGCTCCGACTGTGTAGTCAGAAATCTGACACATACAGCGTGTTAGGCGTTCGTGCGAACCGCGAGGACTTCGCAACCAATCCGGAATCATTGCAGTCACCGACACTCGTTAGTGGCGCTCGAGCATAGGCGCACACATTTGCCCGCCGACAGGTTACCGCAAGCCTCGTGGCGGCTAGCGAGAGTATCAGTGAGGCGTTTATGATGGTAGTTACGAATGCGTCTCAGCTACCTAGGCACGTTAGTACGAACTGTCAGGCCTGGTCTGGATGGCCCGTTGCTCCGTGCCCAAACAAGCGCTGCCGACCAGGCGAAGACCTGGAGTGTGCGCGCAACACTGGTGCTGGGTTTCGTCCTCTTGTCGTGGTTTTGGTTCGACTCTTGGAACGGCGCCTGGATCGACGGCTATCGCTCCGGCCGCTGTGAGTCAAAATGCGGCTTTGCGGCCGACGTGATCACGTTCGTACCCGAGAGAGATCAGATCATCTGTACGTGCCGCGACGGCTCGGTCTGGCGCATGACTCAGTGACACTCAGATCGAGTTGACCACGTGGCCTCCGTCGACGACCAGCACTGAGCCTGTCATGTACCGCGACGCATCGGACGCGAGCAGTAGCAGCGGCCCGGTCAAGTCGTCGAACGTGCCGAGCCTTCGCTGCGGGATGCGCTTGATCATCTGCGCTCCGGCTTCGGTCTCGAAGAACTCGCGATTGATGTCGGTCAGCACGTAGCCGGGCGCGATCGCATTCACACGGATCTGATAGCGCGCGAGCTCGAGCGCGAGTTGTTTCGTGAGTTGAATCAGTGCCGCCTTCGATGCCGCGTACGGCGTGACGTGACTCGCTTGGCGAAGTCCCAGCGCGGAAGCGATGTTGATGATGCTCGTGGCGCGTTTGGCTGCACGCTGGCGGCGAGCCACTTCAGTCGCCATCAGAAACGCGCCTTTGAGGTTCGTGTCGAGCACGCGGTCCCAGTCGGACTCGGTCTGTTCGAGCACCGGTGCGTTCGAGCTGACACCGGAGTTGTTTACGAGGATGTCCACCGACCCGAGCTCGCGCACGGCAGTCTCGATCGCGCTCTGGACAGAAGCCGAATCCGTAACGTCGAGCTCCAGCGGGAGAACCGTGCGGCCGCTGCCGCCGAGCTCGTTCGCGACCGCATCGAG
>DASRXR010000797.1:0-18115 GCA_035687405.1 Polyangiales bacterium | reverse complement strand
TCCACTGCGGACCCGGCGACTCCGCGGACCCATCGCGAGTTCAAGCTCGAACAGTTTCACTTGAGCGTGAAGCAAGGCAGTGACGAGATCCTCGCTGCCGAAGGCGGCGAAGTCGTAGCCGGGCAGACGGAGCTCAACGCGAGCCTGACGCACGTGCGGTTGACTCAGCCGCGGCTCGCAGTCGCGGAAGCGCGTGACGTGGACTTGGTCTTCGATCGCACCGGGTCGCTGCGCCTGCGTTCGGCCACGGTCGCGGACGCGCTGGTGTCGATTACACCGGATGGTTTGCGACGCGTTCGCGGGCGGGATCGGGCGGCCGAAGACAAAGAGGACGACGATTCGAATCCAGATCCGAACGTGCCGGCTGCGAACGCCGCGACGAGCGAGAAGGGTGGCCGCAGCCAATCGCTGCAGGCGCTGCTGGCAAAGCTCGCACCGGGTGCCGAGATCTCGCTCGGGCGTGCGACGTTCGAGCAGGTCGATGGGGCTGCCCGCACGCCGGTGTTGAAAGACGTCGAGGCGAAGATTCGGCTCGAGGCGGACGACGCGATTCGCGTGACGGGCCGCGGCGATGCCGATGGCGGCGGCCGGCTCGACGGGGATATCCGCGTCTGGCCGAAGGACTTGCGAGCCGATGGCAAGATCACGCTGTCGTCGCTGCCGCTCACGTTGTTCGTGCCGCTCTTGCCTTCGGTACCGTGGTTCGAGCCGCAGAACAGCCGGATCGACGCGGCGCTCACGATTCGCGCGGAGAGCCCGGCGCGCGTCTCGCTGGAAGGCAAAGCTGCGCTGCACAACGTCGGGTTGTCACACGAGCGCATCGCGGTCACGCCCGTGCGCGGGATCGAGCTCAGCATCGAAGGCCACGGTCACTGGTTGCCGATCGCGCGAAGGCTCGAGATCGATAGTGGTGGATTCGGCTTGGGCAAAGCACTTGCGACCGTGAAAGGTGCGGTCGAGCTCGACGCCGATCACTACGCATTCGACATCGATGCGGTGCTGCCGCAGACGCAATGCACGGATGCGGTTCGGTCGATCCCGAAGGACTTGCTCGGCGACATGGCGCTCGCGCAGTGGGATGGGACGATCGGCGCGAAGTTCCGCTTTCAGACCGACTCGCGCGATCTCGACAAGACCGTGCTCGACGTCGACATCAAAGATCGCTGTAACTGGCTCGTGGTGCCGGTGATCGCGGACTTGAGCAGGTTCTCGGGGCCGTTCACGCACACGGTGACCGAGCCGGACGGCAAAGTTTTCGAGCTGGAGACGGGGCCGAGCACGGCGGCGTGGACGCCGATCGAAGCGATGAGCCCATATTTCGTGCACGCGGTGCTCGTGCATGAGGACCCGCAGTTCTTCTCCCACCACGGGTTTTCGCTGATCAACATTCGGAACGCGGTCGTGCGCGATCTGAAGGAGCGGCGGTATGCGGTCGGTGCGAGCACGATCACGATGCAGCTCGTGAAGAACGTGTTTTTGCACCGCGAAAAGACGCTCGCACGCAAGATTCAGGAAGTGTTGCTGACGTGGTGGACCGAGCGCGTGATGGAGAAGAAGGACATCATCGAGCTCTATTTCAACGTGATCGAATACGGGCCGAGCATCTACGGCATCCGGCAAGCCGCGCAGCACTACTGGAACCGGCTGCCTTCCGAGTTGTCACCGGCGGAGGCGGTTTTTCTTGCTACGATTTTGCCGAATCCGAAGCGCTACCATTCGTATTACGAGAAGAATGCGCTCACTTCGGGTTGGGCTTCGAACATGCGCAGCATGATGCGGCGCATGGGTGAGCGTGGGGCGTACGATCCGAAGGCGACCGAATACGGCATGTCGGAGATCGATCACTTCAAGTTTGCCAAGGACGGATCGGCGGCGCCTCCGCGCGTGATTCCTGGTACGACGGCGGCGTTGCCGTACATGCAAGCTGGACCGGCCGATACCGGCACCGACCTCGATTGAAGCTCGACGAAGCTCGATGAAGCGATAGACAAGGAGTTGGCCCGATGCACTACGCGCTGTTGATCTATCTTCCGGAAGACGTCGAGAAGCGCGTCACGCCTGCGCAAGACCAGGCGGTGATGGAAAAATGCGTCGCTCTCGCGCAGGAGACGCGCAAGGCTGGGACGTACAAAGGTTCAGCGCGCCTCGAGCCGACGCGGACGGCAGTCTGCGTGCGGAATCGCGAGGGTGGCCGGCAGATGATTACGGATGGGCCCTTCGCGGAGACGAAGGAGCACATGGTCGGGTTCTACTTGATCGATGTCGCCGATCTCGATGCCGCCAAAGCGTACGCGCAGAAGCTACCGACGGCCGAGCTGGGGGCGACGATCGAGATTCGTCCGATTCTGTGGCAGGACCCGGCGATGACGTTGAGTACGCCTCTACCGCCTGAGCTTTGAACAGCACGGCTCGGTTCGCGACGGTTTGCGCTCTGAGCGACCGTGGTTCACTCGATGCCCTTGCGCTTGCGGTGCTGTTCGAGCGGGCTCGTGGTGCTTTGCTCGATCGTTCCTACTCCCGCGAGTCCTGACAGCGTCGTGAACGACTTGCCGCCGTCCGTCGACTCGAGTGCGAGCATGTCGGAACGATCGCGCGCCGTCAGCACGATGCGCTGCGCGTCGGCGGCGAGCACGGGCGTACCGCACATGCCGCTCGGGGGCTCGAAGCAGGCAGACGGTGCGAGCGGCGGCGCGACCGGATTGCCGTGCAGATCGAGGCGTAGGACGCGGACTTGGTCGGCTGGATTGCCAAGTGCGAGAACACTGCCGGTCGGCGTGTTCAGCACGGAAACGCTGCTGACCGCTCTTGCGAGGCGGAGTGGCGCGCTGCAGCCATCCGCTGCGCAGACGCTGGTCCAGAGCTCGAGCGGCCCCGTGATCCAGAAGACTTGAGCGCCGTCGTCGCGACAGGTGAGACGAACGCGATCGAGCCGCACGTCTTCACTGTGGATCGCGCCAGGCAGCGGGACGTCGAGGGAGAGCAGCTCCTGCACCGGACTCGCTGGACCGGTGCGCGCGGCGGTCGCGGCTGCGGACCCGGGACCTCCAGCCGTCGTAGCCGCCGTGGGCGGCGTCGCGGGCACGCCGGTCCCGAGCTTCGCCGTCGAACCGTCGACACTCGCCGGTAATGCGACCAGTCTCAACTGCTGGTCCGAACCGTAGGCGAGCGTCAGCCCGGTTGGACCGGCACAACCGACCGTCCATGGATGTTCGCCTGTCACGGTTGGCAACGCCACCGTTCCGCGCTTCGCATCCGCCCACACCACCGCCGCCGTCAGCTGCGTCGCGTCTGCTGAATTCGTCCTTGCGACTAGCGCGGCTGCCGGCTCCGCACCGGTCACCAAGCTCGCATCGACGCTGTCCGTCGCCGTGCTCACTTCGAATCGGTCGACCGGATCGAACGAATGCGACGTACCCTCACTCGCGAGCCGCGGGGGCTCCTTCGGAATTTCGAACCGGAGCAGCGCCGCACCACCTTCGGGCGCAGCCCGCGCCAGCATCCACACGTTGCCTGTTGCCGCCGACAGCTGCAAGACGCGGTCGACCCGACCGGCCGGATGCCCGCCGACCTTCCACACCGGATCGCGCAGCGCCGCCGCACCCTTGTCGTACGGCGCGAGCCCAGTCGGACGCCCGGCGCAGCGATCCTCGCGCTCATCGCACCGCGCATCCGGCATCGCCCACACCAGGAACGCATCGCCACCACTGCGCAGCGCCCCCCGCACGAAGCTCGTGCGACGCACTCGCTCGCGATCGACTTTCCCGTCCGCGACGCGCAGATACGAAACTCCGCGCCCATCGAGCGCGAGCACCTCGAGCGCCGTACCCGTGCTGTACAAGCTGAGCGTCGCCTCGTCTGAAGCCATCAGCGGCAACCGCGCCGGGGCCGCGAGCCGCGCCGGCTTGTCGAACCCGATCGCATCGTTGTCGAGCCCGGTGTCTGCTCCACCAGCCCGCGAGAGCAACACCGTTGCCGCCTGAACGCGGCGCAACGCCTGCAACACTCGCTCCGGCACGCGATTGAGCCCGGCTTTCCGCCGCTTGTCCAAGCTCGAGAGCTCGCTATCCGTGAGCTCCACGGCCGCGCGTAGATCCGCCCCGGCTTGTTTCACCGACGGCCACAAAAAGATCGCCGGCTCGGGCGCCATCCGCTGCAGCGCAGGGCGGCAGACGAGCGGCCAGTCCGGCCCCGCCAGCATGACTTTGCCGGCGAAGTGGTCGCGATCACCCTGTGGCAGCGACAACCCTGGCTCCTTCGTAACCTCGCCGCCCATCAGGCAACGGCTGAGATCCGCGAAGTTCCGCCGAACCGTGTGTGCCTGCGACCGACCGCGCAGGTACGGGATACCGAGCAACAGCAACGCCATCACGGCGTTCGCGACCACAGTCACGAACAGTGGTTTGCGATTCGGCCGGAACGTACTCGCGATGCGATCGGCATCGACGTCACTAACATCTGCCATCGTTCATTCGTCTTCGTTCGCGCGCAGCTTGGCCATCACGCTGATGTCTTCGAGCGTCGTCATGTCGCCGCTAGTTTCGTTTCCTTGAGCAACGTCGCGAAGCAGCCGCCGCATGATCTTGCCGCTGCGGGTCTTTGGAACCGCATCCGCAAAGCGAATGCTCTTCGGCCGAGCAAACTTGCCGATCTCGTTTGCGACGTGATCCATCAGCGCGCGGTTGAGCTCCTTGCTCGGCTTTTGATCGCCCTTGAGCGTGACAAACGTGACGATCGCTTGGCCCGTGACAGGGTCGGGCACGCCGACCGCTGCCGCTTCCGCCACCGCAGGATGTGCAACGAGCGCGCTCTCGATCTCCGCCGTACCCAACCGATGTCCCGACACGTTCACGACGTCGTCGATGCGGCCCATCACCCAAAAAAAACCGTCCGCGTCGCGTCGCGCGCCGTCGCCCGTGAAGTACTTCCCCGGGAAGCGCGAGAAGTACTGCTCCTTGTAGCGTTCGTCGTCGCCCCAGACCGTGCGCAGCATCGAAGGCCACGGTTTGTCGATCACGAGCAAACCACCTTCGTTTACGCCCGCTTCGGTTCCGTCGTTACGCAGCACCTTCGGTGAGATGCCGAAGAACGGCAACGAGCACGACCCAGGTTTACTCGGGATCGCGCCGGGGATCGGCGTCATCACGATCGAGCCAGTTTCGGTTTGCCAATACGTATCGACGATCGGGCAGTTTTCTCCGCCGATCACGCGCCGATACCACATCCACGCTTCCGGATTGATCGGCTCGCCGACCGAACCCATCAGCCGCAATGACGACAAGTCGTGTCTGCCCGGGTAATGATCACCCCACTTCACGAACGTGCGAATCGCAGTTGGCGCCGTGTAGAACACGGAGACTTTGTGCTTCTCGACGATCTGCCACAGCCGGCTCGGATCCGGTTGATTCGGAGCGCCCTCGTACATCAGCACGGTCGCGCCGTTGCTGAGCGGCCCGTACACGATGTAGCTGTGCCCGGTCACCCAGCCGATGTCGGCCGTGCACCAGTACACGTCGTCATCGCGCAGATCGAACACGTACTTGCAGGTCAGATACGCGCCGAGCAGATACCCGCCCGTCGTATGCATCACGCCTTTGGGCTTACCCGTGGTGCCCGACGTGTAGAGGATGAACAGCGGGTGCTCTGCCGGTAGCGCCGGCGCAGTGTGCTTGTCGCTGGCCTTCGCCATCAGGTCCGACCACTTGTGATCGCGACCGGCTTTCCACTCGACCTCGTTTTTCGTCCGCTCGAGAACGATCACGTGCTCGACGCTCGGGCACTGGTCGACCGCTTTGTCGACTTGCGGCTTCAGCGGCATCACGGTTCCGCGCCGCCACGCGCCGTCTTGCGTGATCACGGCTTTGGCTTGCGCGTCGTTCATGCGATCGCGCACGGCCTCCGCCGCAAAACCTCCGAACACCACGCTGTGGATCGCACCGATACGCGCGCACGCGAGCATCGCGATCGCGGCTTCGGGCACCATGCCCATGTAGATGCCGACGCGATCGCCCGACTTGATCCCGAGCCCTTCGAGCACGTTCGCGAACTTGCTGACTTCGCCGAGCAGCTCGCGATACGTGAGCTTTCGAACCTCGCCCGGCTCACCTTCCCAGATGATCGCGGTCTTGTCCGCACGCGCACTTGCGACGTGCCGATCGAGACAGTTGTCGGCGAGGTTCAACGTGCCATCGGCGAACCACTTCACGAACGGAGGGTTCCACTCCAGGATCTGCGTCGGCTCTTTCGACCAGTGGAGCTCCTTCGCTTGCTCGCGAAAGAAGCCTTCCGGATCGTCGATGCTGCGCTTGTACATCGCCGCGTAGGCCTCGTAGGACGACACGCGCGCCGCCTTCGCGAATGCTTCGGGCGGGGGAAACACACGCTGTTCTTGCGACACGCTTTCAATGGTGTGATCGGGCATGTGGTTCCTCCGGGTTGGGGGCCATACCATACCCTTTCACCGGCCCTGGCAAACGCACATGAGACAACCTCCGACGCCGCAGGTTCTGCAGGGCCTCGTAGATAAATACGAGCGACTGTTGCGGTTGCGCACGGAGCCGACCGAGGTTGCACCGCGGGACGAGCTTCGCAGCCTGGCGCGACAGTTTCCGGGAGCACTGCGCGAGCTCGACAGCCTTGCGCTCGAGACGATCGAGATACGCCTGCGTGCGTTACGCGGCGTGCTCGCGAATGCCACAGAGCCTGAAAATTGGATGTGTCTGCAAGCGAGCTACCACGGGTACATGCGCGCCACGCTCCGCATCAAACGCTGGTCGCGGGGGTGGCCGCAGGAACCTGCCGCAGCGCTGCTCGCGTTCACGGCCAAATACGTGCCGGCTCCAGACGAGCCTGGCCTCGCGTATTTCGATGAAGAGCTGCTCGTGAAGATCCGGAAACCACCGGCGGGTCGGCTGAACCCACTCGTGCTCGAAGCCGTGGCGCGCGTACATGAGACTACAGCGGACGCGGTCGCAGAAGCGCTGTGTACCCAGGCTAGGGATGCGAACAGCTCTAGGGCACAGCGTGAATAGGCGGCTCTGATGTGGCCAGAACGAGGGGCTACTGCCGTTGCCTCGTGCAGGGGCCACTGTTAGCGTCCAAGTGTGCGGGAGGCAGGAGCAGCCATTGGCGTCATGATGGTGATGCTTCTGGTCTATCCACTCAGTTCCACCCACGCGCAGGTCAGTCGGCGCGATACGCGGCTCGCGAGCTTGGTGGCGATCGCACCACCACCTGCCGCTGAGAGCGGCGACGACCGCGACGAGCAACTGTTGCTCACGTTGCGTCCAGCACCCGGGCTCGAGCTCCTCGCCCAACGCGTGGCGCGCGTGCTGTCACTGCGGTTCGGGGCTGGAACCATTCGTGTCGGTGGGCCGCCACCCCCTGGATTGATCGAAGCCGTCCCGGCCGGTCATCTCGCGCTCGCACGCGAAGCAGACCGCGTGCACCTCGTGCTCGGTGCCACGTTCGGTGCGTTCTTCGAAGCCAGCCTTCCGCTCGGCAAGACTGCGAGCGAGCCGGATGTGCGATCGCTCGCACTCGCCGTCGAAGCGCTGCGCGATCGCGTGCTCGAAGCGGCCGAACGCTCGAACGAGCCGCAATCGGCTCCGCAGCTCACGGCTGCAGCCAATTCGCGCTCGGGCCAAGCGAGCGATGGTTCGCAACGCGATCACGGCTCGATGCCTTCGCTCCCGACCGGCAGCGACTCGGGACGCGAAGTGAAGCCGATGTTTTTCGTGCGCATGTACAGCGGCGCTTCGAACGAGAGCAACGGTCCGCGCATGGGCATCGCGACGGGCGGTGGCATGTGTGTGCAGGGGTATTGTTTGGTGATCGGATTCGAGTCGCCGCTGCCGTACGTGCTGGAAGCGAGCGCGACCGACGTGCGCTATCGCTACCCGACGATCACCTCTAGTTTCTACAGCCGACCCTGGCAGTTCGGGATTTTCGCGCCTGCTGCGAGCATCGGGTTCTTGTCTCGCGTGGGCTACTTCCGGCGCGACATGGGCATTTCCGAGAACGCAGGCGGACTCGATACCGATCTGGGCGTGCGAGGTGCGCTGGAAGGTTCATTTGCGCTCGGTGGCGCGTTCGAGCTCACAAGCGAGCTTGGCCTCGACTACGCGCTCGATCGCTGGCAGCTCGGCAGCGGTGAGACCGTCATGCGCCGGAACGATCGCGCGACCGTGTGGGCCCAGGCAGGGATCCGATTGCGTCCATATTGAGAGTGCCCAGCAGGGGACAGTAACGATCCTGAAAAACTGGCGGACTGCAGACGACATACACCCGAGGACCCTTGGCGTTGAACCCCAAGCCAACACAACCGAGACTGATGTCGGGCGATGACCGCAAGAAGGCGGCCGGCCCGGACGAGGACCGTGTGCTCCTCGAACGGGCAGCGGCAGGCGACGAACAAGCGGTGCGCGCGCTCTATCGCACGCACGTCGCGAAGCTGCAGCGGCAAGCCGCGCGGGTGCTCGGCGCGAACGATCCGGATGTCGAAGACGTCGTTCAGCAATCATTTCTCGCCGCGCTCGATGGCGCAGTGAAGTTCGATGGAAGATCCAGCGTGCAGACTTGGCTCTTCGGCATCGTCACGCGGCGCGCACTCGATGCCGCACGCGCGCGTTATCGCCGGCAGCGCTTCTCGCGTTTCGTCGGCGCGCTCGGGTTTCAAACCGAAGTGTCGGCGCCGCCTGACTCCGCCTATCACGCTGGGGTCGAGGCCGAGCGCCTCCTTGCGATGCTCTCACCGCTGCAGCGGACCGTGTTCGTGCTGCACGATGTCGAGGGCTACACCTTCGCGGAGATCTCGGGTTTGCTCGACGTCGGTATCTCGACTTTGCACGGCCGGTTGATCGCAGCGCGCAAGCGCTTGGACGCACTGTCGGGCGGCGAGGTGGACGATGCATAGGCCTACGCCGAGTGGCGGCGTGCCGAACCTGCGGCATGCCGCGGGTCAGCAGTCGTCGGCGTCGAGTCAGCTCGCGGAGGCGTTGCGGCAAACGCCGGTGCAGCTCCCCGAGATGCATCGCGCGCGTCTCGAACGGAACCTCGTCGAGGCGTGGCGTGCGCGCGGCGCGCATGCGGTGCCACTGCCGCGAGCGCGGCTGGGTTTGTCGCGTGCAGTCTGGGTCGGGTCGATCGCAGCTTCGGCCGCGCTCGGTGTCGCGCTCGGGTTCGCGGTGTTGCGCCATCCCGAAGCTTCGGCGCCGGCGCAGGCTGCCCAGGCAGCTGGCAATGTGGCGCACTTCGATCTGGTGATCGGCGACGGCGCCGTTCAGAGCGGCACGTTGGTCGCGGGCCAAGTGCTCGAGAGCGGCAAACACGGTCACATCGAAGTCAGCCTCGCACTGAGTCGCGTCGACATCGCGCCGGATAGCCGCGTGCGGTTCGAGAAGCTGGATAACGACGAGCTGCGATTGTCGCTCGTGCAAGGTCGCGTCGACGTCGCGTTCCATCCGGAACACAAAGGCCAACAACGCTTGTCGGTGGAGACGAGCGCGGCGCGCGTGGTCGTCGTCGGCACTCAGTTCGCGGTCGAGACTACGGCCAATCGCGAGACGCGCGTCAGCGTGAGCGAAGGTGTAGTGCGAGTCGAGCCGCGGCGCGGCGGGCAAGCGCTGCTCGTGCATGCCGGCGAGCAAACGACCGTCGGTGCGGAGCGCGAGCAGCAACTGTCGCAACTGTCTAAGGCGCCGCACGCGACGATCGAACCGTCGCAGCTCGCGGCACCGCGTTCGTTACCGATCGCGCGCGAGGTTTCCGAGAAGGCTCGGTCCGGGCGCGCGCGCGGGCGCAAAGCCAAGGTCGAAGACCGGGCCGGATCGGACTACGACACGAAGCTCGAGAACGCCCGCCAGTTGTTGCTTCAGGGCAAACACGCGGCTGCGCGCGAGAAGCTGCAGCGCATGACCGAAGGTTCGGTTCCGGCGAGCACGCGCGTCGAGGCTCTCGTGTTGACCGCGGAGTCGTACACGGCGCAAGGCCAAGTGCCGCGGGCAGCTGCAGCCTATCGGCAAGCCGTGGAAGCTGCGCCGCGCGAGCCCGCGGGACACAACGCCCTGTTCGCGCTCGCACGTCTGCTCGACAGGTATACGGAAGACAACGAGAGTGCGGCATCCGCCTACCGCGAGTACCTAGCCAAAGCACCTCATGGGGCGCTCGCTCGGCAAGCTCGCGACGCATTGTGTCGCCTGACCCCTTGTCAGTGACATGCATGCCGATAGCCGGCGGTTTTGGCCCTGTGGTCAATGACAGGCATGATCATTAAAGGACCAACAAAGTTGCCTCGCTGTGGGCTTACGACACAGCGGACGGAGCTGAAAGACCGGTAGTCGTGGGTGCCGCTCGCGGCATGTGGCTTGCAGAGCTGCGTGACCATGAGCACTCCGGCCGAGAACGCATCGCTGCCCGAGTTGGTCCGAACACTGGCCGACGACGCACGCGAGCTCGTGCGTGCTGAGGTTGGCCTCGCGAAAGACGAGGTCAGCAAGAGCGCGAAGGCTTTGCTCGTCGTGATCGCCGGCGCGACGTCGGTGACGATCACGGCGGTGCTCGCGCTCTGCACGTTCGTTGCGGCGGTCGTGCTCGCACTTGGAGGCAGTGCCGCTGCTGCGCTGTTCGCGGCAGCAGGTTGGGGGACGCTACTGGTGGTGATCGCGCTCGCCGTCAGCGTGCGGCTCCTGTCGAAGAACAAGACCGCGAAAGTGGAGACCGCGCCGCAACCAGAGCTGCACGCGGCCGAACCAGGCTTATCCACCAACCAAAGTGAGGTCCTGAGATGAGCACTGAATTGAAAGCCACACCCCTCGAGCAGCAAGCTATCGAGGCGGCGTCGGAGTCGAGTGCATCGGGCGGGTTGGGCGCGTTGGGCGCGTTGGCAAAGGCGCCGAGCGAAGCGGAGCGTCGGGTGCAGCTCGCGAAGCAGCGTTTGCAACATCACTTGGCGGTGCTCGATCATCGCGCGCGCAATCTGGCGAAGCAGAGCGCGTGGATCGCCGGCATGGTGTTGCTCGGCTTGGTCGGTGCGGCTGCGGCAGCCTCGGCATTTCGTCCGAAGAAGCGGCGCTCGCACTACTACGCGGAGCCGAGCGGCCGGCCACTTGGGCCTGCGCTGATGCTCGCGGCATTTGGTCTCTTGGCGCGCGGTGCGCGCTCGCTCGCATCGCGTCGCACCTAGAGGAACTACACGAGTGCAATCCCAATCGCTGCAGCGGTTGGCGTAACCCACAGCAAAACGGCGGACCCATGGCAACTCAGATTCAGGAACTCGTAAAGTCAGAAACAGTTTCACAGGCGCGCGAGAAGTTGGCGCGTGCGAGCGGTGAGCTGGAGCACCTGGACCAGCGTGTCCGCGAGTTGGTTCGCGAGCGGCCCGTGGCTACGCTGCTGGCAGCGGCGTTCGTCGGGCACTTGATCGGGCGATTGTTTTCTTCAGCAACACGATAGGGGCCGAGCATGGAAACGACGACTAAATCAACGACGAGCAATCGCAATAGCGGCGAGAAGTCGGAACGTAGCAGCAAGGCTGCCGAGCCCGGCGCCGATATCCAGAAAGCCTGGGGCGAAGCTTCGAGCGCGCTCGAAACGCTTTACTCGGAAGCATCACATCAACTGCAGACGGTCGTGCAGGAGCGCCCGTACGTCGCGCTCGCCGCGGCTGCAGGTCTTGGATTCGTACTCGGGGGCGGGCTTCGGTCCGTCACCGGTCGCTACCTGCTGCGAACCACTGCGCAGTTGGTCGTACCAGGTGTCCTCGCCGCGCTGAAGGGCGCCGAGGATTGAGCGAGAAGCACGAACACGAAACCCGAACGAGGAGCTGAATCCATGTTGGACGAATTCATCAAAACGAGATCGCGTGCACTGCGCGACTTCAGCAGCGACGACATCCTGAGTGCGCTCGGTTTGGAGCGTAGATCGACTGCGGTCGAAGCCGCGATTCCAACTGCGTTGGCGTTTGTTGCTGGTCTTGCGGCCGGTGCCGGCGTTGCGCTGTTGCTCGCGCCGAAGAGTGGCCGTGAAGTGCGGCAGGACATTTCGAACCGAGCGTCAGAGCTCACGAGCAAGGCTTCAGAGCTGACGGGCCGTTTGGCGTCCTCTGCGAACGAGCTCGCAACGGACGTCCGAAATGCGCTTCCGATTGGCGAGAGCGCGCCGAAGAATGCGGATACGACCCGTACACTCGGGACCAACCGCACTTCGTAGCCCACAGCGGTAAGTGATCACCGGCGCGCCGCGACGCTCGATCCGAGTCGGATCGAGCATCGCGCCGCGCCGGCGGCGTTTAGGACGTTTGTTTCGGCTCGAGACGAATTGCGTTGGAGTTTTGTACGTGGCGATACTGCCGCCATGCGATGGTTTTTAGCCTTCTTGATCGGGTGGACTACTTCGAGTGCTGTCGCACAGCCGAGTCCTCCTCCACCGACACTCGCTAATCCCGCTGCCTACGCTGCGATTCGCGACAAAGCGATGTCGAGTGACTGGGCTTTCAGCCGACTTGCTGATCTGACCGATCTCATCGGACCCCGCATGTCCGGCTCGGCACAAGCGCAAGCTGCGATCGACCAAGTTGCCGCCGTCATGCGCGCGGACGGACTCAAAGTCACCCTTCAACCCATGAAAGCTCCGCATTGGGTTCGCGGCGCCGAATCTGCGGAGCTCGTCGAATACGCACAACGACCCAAAGGCATCACCCAGGCGCTTCAGCTCACCGCGCTGGGCGGTTCAGTCGCGACTCCTGCCGAAGGGATCGTCGCACCCGTCCTGGTCGTACGCAGCTTTGCCGAGCTCACGGCTCGCGCCAAGGAAGCGCGTGGACGCATCGTGTTGTTCGACATTCCGTTCGACCAAGACCTCGCCGATAACGGGCAAGCCGGGCCCGCCTACGGATACACGAGCGCGTATCGGCGCGGCGGTGCATCCGCTGCTGCAAAAGTCGGTGCCGTTGCAGCACTCGTTCGCGCAATCGGCGGCGCCAACTACCGACTGACACATACCGGTCAAATGACGTACGAAGAGGGCGTCGCAAAAATTCCAACCGCCGCACTGACGGCGGAAGACGCCGGGCTCGTCTCACGGCTGGCCAAGCGCGGTAGTGTGAGCATGAAGCTCGTGCTCACGCCGCAAACACTCCCCGACGTCGATAGCTTCAACGTTCTCGGCGACCTCATCGGAAGTGAAAAGCCCGACGAGATTGTGCTGATCTCCGGTCACCTCGACTCCTGGGATCTCGCGACGGGCGCAATCGATGACGGCGCCGGCGTAGTCGCAGCGATGGGCGTCGCGCACGTCTTGAAAGAGCTCAAGCTCCGCCCAAAGCGCACGTTGCGCGTCGTCGCGTGGATGAGCGAAGAGCAGGGCATCATCGGTGGCAGGGCGTATTACGACCAGCTCAAGTCGACCGTCGCGAAACACGCCGCCGTGATCGAGAGTGACTTCGGCGCAGGCAAACCGCTCGGGCTCGAAGCCTACGCGACCCCGTCCGGCATGAATCAACTGCAAGCTCTGCGCGACGTGCTGCTTCCGATTGGGGCAACCGCACTTCGCCGCTCGGAGCGGCCGGTGGGTTCCGACATCGGCGCGTGGCAAGCAGCCGGAGTGCCCGGCTTCGAAGCGATGCTCGATGGCCGGCACTACTTCGACTATCACCATTCGCCAGCGGACACGCTCGACAAGGTCGATCCAAAGAACCTCCAGCGCATGGTCGCGACGCTCGGCGTACTCGCCTATTACCTCGCCGACGCACCGCAGCTGGTCGAGCGCGTCCCATCGCTACCGGAGTAGGGCGCAGTCAGGATCGCTACGCAGGTTCCGCCGTAGGACGCTGATGCCCGCTGATCCATTCGGGTCAGTCAAGCGGGATTCTGCCGCCATGCGCTGCAGCGACCGGCAGACTTCATCGACCTCGGAGGTGCAGCGCGGCACAGTGGTCGTCAGCCTCGCATGCCTACGATTCGATTCAATTTGGTCGCGAACTCGCTCGCAATCATGACTTGCTTCGCGTGCGCGGAAGGCGCAACCGAGGGCAGCGTCGACCCGGCGAAAACGCCCGATGCGGACGTCGCAGATGGCAACGCGGACTCTCCGGATCTCGCCGCGATGTGGCGCGATCAGCCCATGTTTCAGAGCGGCCAGCGGCTGCGCGCGCGCGTGCTCGATGGCGGCGGAGGTGCGGCTGCATTCATCGGGTTTCGCGATCTCGAGCTCGCACGCGACTGCGAGTTCGCGATCGCAGCCGATGGTGAGCGCCGCTGCTTGCCGGTGGCGCGCGATGGATCGATCTATTACTTGGACTCCGCGTGCACGCAGCCGGTGTATCGCCAGAGCACGGGCACGGAGTGCAAAGATTCGGTCGCTCCGTACGTCATACACGTCAGCGCGTCCGCCGCGTGCGCTCGCGATCAGCGCACGCGCGTGTACAGCGTCGGAGGGCAACGAGCCGGAGCAGTCGCCTATGCAGCTGTCAGCGGCGGGTGCGAGCCGGTGGGCCTCGTCGACTGTCTGCATACCGTCGCGGAAGAAGCGCCGGGTCAGTTCGCACGCGCAACAATTGCGACCGAGGCCGTGGGCACGGGCTTCGCGATTGAATGGGCCGAATCGGAGGATGGCGCCCGCGCGATCTCGGCGCTGCGAGACACGGTTCACGACGTGTTGTGCAGCTTGCAATCCGAGATTCGGTCCGACACGTGTCTGCCGCTGAGCGCGGCGCAGGTGAGAGGCGGCGCTGCCGAAGCCAGTGGCAGCTTGTTCGGCGATGTTGCCTGTAGCGAGCCGAGAGCCGTGCTCGACATCGGCCGCGACGCGTGCACGCCCGCTTCGATCGCGGTAGTGCGCGAGCAAAACGAGTGCGGCGCGTCACAGGCGACGGCGTACGAGCTCGGCTCCGCCATCGACGCTGCGTACGCGAAGAACGGTTCCGGTTGTTTGAGGTTCTCACCGCCGGCAGGGCAGAAGGTGTACGCGCTCGCTGATCCGCTCCAGCTCGACACGCGGCCGGCGTTGCAGCTCGCGCGCGGCGGCACGGAGCGATTGGCCGTGCGCTATTACGCGACGGCGAGCGGCACCCCCGTGCAGTACGACGCGTTGCAGTTCTATGATTCGAAGCTCTCTCGCGTCTGCGAGCGTCGAGCGATGGCGGATGGTACACGGCGGTGCGTGCCGGTCGGTGGCAGCGCAGCGATCGAGCCCGCAGGGCCGTTTCGCGACGCCGACTGCACTGAGCCGCTCGTCGCCGTGCCGCAGGCGAACGTTGCAGGCGTGTGCAGCCCTGCACCCGAATACGCGCAACGTACTGACGCGTCGAATCTGTTGGTTGCGGTGTACGACCTCGAATCGAAACTTCGAGAACCACCTGCAACCGTGTACTTCGTCAGCGACGGTGAGTGCACCGGTCGCAATCCGAAACCATCCGTCGGCTATCACCCGCTCGGCGGCCGGCTCGACCTCGCGGTGTTGCGCGAGCAACTCTACTGATCGCAGCGCTTCAACCGTTAGTCGGAGGCCTCGGACTGGAGCAACGTCGGCGCGAAACCACCTGAGATCCCGATTTGGATCGTGTGAATCACTCGATCGAACCAGATGTTGTAGTAGTCGTGACCGATGTAGTAGCCGAGGTAGACTCCCAGATCGATGCCTGGAACGGTCATCGAATACGAGAGCGACAGCGGAAAGCGCTCGAGCGCTCGCAACGCGGCCGTCTTCGAGACCTGCATGAAGTCATCGAGGATCGCGCTGATCCTCAAGCTGACTTGCCCGTGTAGCGGAAGGTCCGCCACGACCGTCGTCGCAAAGTTCAGACGCACCAACCCGTAGCGGCCCTTCAACTCCGGATCTTGATTGAAGCCGGGATGCCACTGCAGCGATACGCTGCTCCAACCGAGAAATCGCCCGGTGAAGCCGGTTCCGTAGACGGCGAAGTCGAGGTAGTTCGTCGAGAAGCTTCCGTCTTCGTGGTTGATCGAACCGTCGTCAGCAAAAAACGGTCCGGTTTGCCCATTCGAGTGATGGCTGAGCGTCACGCTTCCGTAGAACGTCGGCGAGCCGCGCACGCGCTGCTGAAACCACAGGAACACCGAAATGCGCGGCATGAAGCTCGGCGACCGCACCGGCGACGATTCCTCGTTGAACATGCGCAACACGACCTTCGGCGTCAGCACGAACGCGAACGGCCACTTTTCCATGTGCACGAAGAAGTGAGGCGCGAGGCTGCACTCGAAGATCACCGGCGGAAGGCCGTGAAGGCTGTACGGATACGCGATGTAGCTCGCCTCGAGATTCGCGCGAACCACGTCCGCAGTCGCGATGTCGTGCAACTTCGCAGGTGTGTGCGCCGTGCCTGGTTGCGGCGGTTGCTCGTCGTCGGGTTGGTCGGTCGGCTTCGGCGGGTCTGATTGATGATCCCCACCCTCGGGTTGCCGCGGCTCGCCGCCTGGCCCGGGCGTTTGCGCGTGCGCGCTCGAGCCCGCGAAAGCCGCCGCGACCTGGATAACTGCAGCGACGAGGCAGGCGCGATGCAGCTTTCGAACTGAAGGAACTCGCCGCCGCAGCCAGATCGACATCCACGCGCACCCTATGTCGAACCGCAGCAAACAGCCAAAAGCTGGGAGTGACGTTTCTCATTTCGGAACACGCGTCTGCGCGGGGCACGCTGGCCTTGTGTGGCTAGTTTGTGGGCCATTCCGGCGAGAGCCGGTGATTCAACCGCTGGCACGCTCGTTGCGGAAGTTGGTCTCGAACGCCGCACTGCTTGAAAACGCATCCCAGGAGCACACGATGAAGAGACCACCCGCGGTTCGGTATGCCGTCGTCGGGCTCGGTTATTTTGCACAGGCCGCTGTGCTGCCCGCCTTCGCGCGACTACGAAACTCGAAGTTGGTCGCGCTGTTCTCTGCCGACGCGAAGAAGCTTCAAAAGCTCGGCGCGCAGTACAAAATCACCCATCGGCTCGACTACTCGGACTACGACGAGTTCTTGAAGAGCGGTGAGGTCGACGCGGTGTACATCGCGCTGCCGAACAACCTTCACGCCGAATACTCGATTCGGGCTTCGCAAGCCAACGTGCACGTGCTGTGCGAGAAACCGATGGCGGTTACCGAAGAAGAGTGCTCGCGCATGATCGCAGCGGCGCGCGATTCGGGCACTCAGCTGATGGTCGCGTACCGACTGCACTTCGAGTCGGCGACTCTGACGCTGATCGATGCGATTCGTGCAGGCAAGCTCGGTAACCCTCGCTTGTTCGACGCTGCGTTCACGATGCAGGTGCAAGACAGCAACATCCGCGTGCGCCGCGCCACGCTCGGCGGCGGACCGCTCTATGACATCGGCATCTACTGCATCAACGCCGCGCGCTCGGTGTTCCAGGACGAGCCGATCGCAGTGACCGCGGTCACGGCGCGCAACCCGGATGACGCGCGCTTTCGCGAAGTCGAGGAACAAATCGCGGCCGTGTTGAAGTTTCCGGGCGAGCGCCTCGCGACGTTCACGGCAGGTTTTGGCGCCCACGCGGTGTCGCGGTTTCAAGTCATCGGCTCGAAAGGCCTCGCGCGGCTCGATCCGGCGTTCGAATACGCCGAAGGCCTGAAGCTCGAGATGCAGCTCGGCAAGCGCATGTCGCGGCGCAGCTTCAAGAAGCGCGATCAGATCGCTTCCGAGATCTTGTACTTCTCGGACTGCATCATCCGCGAGCATAAGCCGGAGCCATCGGGCGCCGAAGGTTTGGCGGACATTCGCGTGATCGAAGCGTTACACCGCTCGGCGGCAGCCGGACGAACCGTCGAGCTTGCGCCGGTCGGCAAATCCGAACGGCCCAACGCCACGCTCGAGACGTTTGTGGCTCCGCACGGCATGCCCGAGCTCGTGCATGCATCGGCGCCCTCGCGCTGAACGCGCTGAACGCCACCGCGGCGACTCCGATCCTGATACAGTCTCGGGATGCGGGAAGGCCTCTTCATCGTGCTCGAAGGCGTCGATGGCGCCGGCACGACGACGCAAACCGCACGCTTGTGCGATGCGCTGCGGCCGAGCGTGCCCGTGCAAGCCACGCGCGAACCTTCGGCCGGGCCGATCGGGGCGCTCTTGCGCCAAGCGATCAACGGTCGCTGGGTCACACCGAGCGCTC